>NZ_JAFCWA010000003.1:0-505805 GCF_049897325.1 Janthinobacterium sp. DSP2-3-3
AAGACCAGCTTTACTGCTTCTTCTCGAAGCTCTGGCGTGTATGTTGTTGAGCGTTTCATATGTTCTCCAGTTGGTGAAGTTTGCCAAACAAGAGTGTCCGAAAAAGTCAGGGTACCTCACTCTAAGGAAAAGATCATGAAAAATACCATTCAAATTCTGCATGTCACCCAAGTGGCTGGCCGTTCGAAAAAAACCGGCAATGACTACGATATGCGCATGGCGCAATGCATCGTCCACAAGCCAAACCGCGATACCGGTGTCATCGAGCCGTTAATCGGTGAACTGGTGTTGCCGGAGCGTTTCAAGGACACCCTGCCGGGCACGTATGAGGTCGAATTCGAAGTGTCGATCTCGCAAGACAAACGCGTCGGTGCCCAAGTATTTTCCATCACTCCCATTTCTGCCGCATCGCAAGCAAAACCTGCTGCCGTGGCCCCTGCCGTCAAGGCGAACCCAGGTCAACAAACTGCTTCGTAATTTTCCATGCCTTCCTGCGTCGATTCCACACAATTGACGGGGCCAGATGCTCCGTCTGGTGCCGTGCTGTACACGGTGTCTAGCGCTCCCACTGAGTTGTCTGCATGTGCCTATGTGGTCGAGTCAGGCGCTGAGTATGTGGCCGCTGTGTCTGCGCAGGATAAGGCTGTGGATATATTTTTTGTGGCGGCGGTGGTCGTGCTGTTCGCATTGGGCTGGATTGCAGGGGCGCAACGATGATGCTGCTTAAAAATCTCTGGCCCATCCTGTTTTTGGTTGGCCTGTTTGTCTGCGCCGTGCATCTGGTTAAGTACGTTATTGCCCGGTTTCTGGAGCATAAGTAATGACTATCGCCGCTGCTGTTGGTTACGTGTTGAGTGCGTTCGGGGTCGGGTATGCCGCTGGCTCGATACAGCGAATTATCAGGCGCTCCATCGAAATATTGGATTAGCAGTCTTTTGGCGCAAGGTCGTCGTCAATCGTATGTAGACCGTCATTTTTAAAGGATGTGCAAATGAACAAAAATATCATTCGTGGTTTGGCTCTGGTGGGTGCGGTTGTTGGTTCGGGCATTGCATCGGCGGCTGATGATCCGGGTGTTGCGGCTATCACGGCGTTGTCCGGTCAGGCCACCACCTATATCACTGCGGCGTTTGCCGTCGCCGTCCTGGTCGCTGGTGGCTTCTGGGGTATCAAGATGATGAAAAAGGCTTTCTCCAAAGCTGGCTAAAAGTCATCAGCATTATCAGGGCGGCTCCGGTCGCCTTTTTTTCGGGTGTAAATATGAAAAACGTTATTTTGTTGTTGTTGTTTTTCGTTGCAAACGGTTCTTTTGCTGGCATTTTTTATAGAGCTGGCGGTGGTGAGCCTAAGTCCAGTTTGTCTGAAGCATGGCAGACATATCTTGCTCCTGTTGATAGGCCGAATACAGCAGGAACTTGTACCCCTGTTGGTACTGATGGTGAACTTTGGAATTGTCGGTTCACCACGTTTAACGGTTCTCCAAATCTTATTACTGTTTCAAAATCAGGAAAGTGTAATTTAGGCGATAGTCTCGGAACTTATGAATATCCTAGCGGTTATGGCCGTCCTAGTAAGTCTGGTACTAGTATTGACTACGTTCAAAAACTTGCTGCTGATGGTAATAATTTTAATGATATTTTTTGTATCAATTCCTGCAAGGCCGTGGTTGCTCGTGATTCCGACGTTGGCAAGTTGTATCAAAAATCATCGCCAAAGCCGGGGATTTTCCTCTATGTCTTTGACGTAAAGTTAACAGAAAGTGCGCAAACTTGTAGCGTAGAGAAATTACCGGATACCAAGATTCCTCCATATAACGGGAACGATACAACTACTCCCACCGATCCAACGAATCCTACTGATCCAACGAATCCTACTGATCCGGGGAATCCTGGTGGTACTCCTGGCGGCACTCCTGGTGGTGATCCCGGTGGCACTCCTGGTGGAACCCCTGGCGGTACTCCTGGCGGCACTCCTGGTGGAACCCCTGGCGGAACCCCTGGCGGAACCCCTGGTGGCACTCCTGGTGGCACTCCTGGTGGAACCCCTGGAGGCACTCCTGGCGATAAGGATGATGGTAATCGATGCGGTGCGCCGGGTCAGCCTGCATGCCGGATTGATGAAAAAGGAATGCCAAAGATTGATGAAGATATGGGGCGGGTAGGTGAGGACGCTATAAGGGCGGCTGATAAAGACAACATGGGCGCTATTGAGGATTTGACAAAAGAAAAGCTTGGTTTGGGTGACTGGTTCCCGTCCGTGCCCACTGCTGCTTGCACTAATCCATCGGTGAATAATCCTGTTACAGGTGCCAGCGTTCAAGTGGATATATGTTATTACGTCAATGTCTTTTCTCGGTTTATAAGTGGCGTGATTTGCTTTTTCGCGCTTATTGGTGCTGTACAACAGGTTCAATCTGCAATTAAAGCTTAATCATGCCTTTACTTGGTACTTTACTAGTCAATATGTTGGCTTTTCTGATTAATATATTTGCTAAATATATGGTATTGGAAAAGGCGTTTCGCTTATCTGCAGTCATGCTTATGCTGTCTCTTGTCGGTGTCATGATCGCCTTAATGTCTTCGTGCGCTAAGGGTGTTTGCGCCCAGGGAATTTCGGGTATGTCTGGTTCGCATCCGAATTTTGCTGTAGGACTTGGTATTGTATTTAATTCCACCACTCTTTCTGCTGCTACCTGTTACGTCACTGTCTGGCTTGGTTGCCAACTGTACGTTGTGCAGAAAAAGGGCTTGAACCTCGTTGTGAAATAGGCGGGTGATATGGCTGTTTACGCAATTACAGGTAAATTGGGCAGTGGCAAGGGTAAGGCTGCTATCGATCAAATTAGGCGTTATTTGCGCGATGGCAAGCGTGTCGCTACCAACTGCGATGTGTTCCTTGAGCACTTGATGCCAGCTCGGGATCGTAGTGTCGTTATACGGGTGCCTGATAAGCCATCTGCCGTCGATTTGTACATGATTGGTAGTGGCAATCGTTTTATCGATTTTGAGCCGATTTTGCAGCATGGGCGATCCGGTATCACGGCGTCTGCGCCGTCGCCTAAGTTGTTGCCGGGGTTTGATGAGTCGCACAATGGTGCGCTCCTGCTCGATGAGTGCGGTTCGTGGCTGAATACTCGGAATTTTCAAGACAGGGGCCGTGCTGAGATGCTGGAATGGGCTATCCATGCACGCAAGTATGGCTGGGATGTTTTTTTCATCATGCAAAACATCAGCCAGGTTGATAAACAGTTGCGTGATTCGTTGCTTGAGTATGTTGTCAGGCTGAATCGTTTGGATCGTATGCGGGTGCCTGTTTTAAGCCCCGCCATTGCGTTGATGACTGCCGGGGCTTCAAACGGTAGCATGCCGCGCTTGCACATTGGTGTGGTGCGATTGGGGGCGTCTCCTGACGCTCTTGTCGCGGATCGTTGGTATTTTCGTGGCGATGATCTGAACAAGGCTTACAACACGACGCAAGTTTTTTCTGATACCTATCCGCACGGCACGCACTCGTTGCTTTCGGCTTGGCATTTGTCTGCCGTTGCAGGTGTTCCTCCCGATTTCATTGGGCCATTGCAGGCTACGCCTGCCGCTCTGTCGATGTTGAGCTATCGCGCTCTTCCTCCTAAGCCACCTCACAAACATATGACTAAATTTCTCTTTGCCGCGCTGTGCCTTGGCGGCGCCCTGGGCGTGTTCGGCTATCACTTTGGCAGGCCAGTTCTTGCTCCTGCAATTGTCCAAAAGCAGCCTGAAATAGTCCCATCAAAAAATCTCACTGGCATCGGTTATATCGCGCGGGGGAGTGTGTACGTTGTCACTTTGTCGGATGGTCGCAGTGTGACGGCGTTGCGCTTTCGTTTCATTGATGGCGGTTGGCTTGCGCTGGTCGATGCTGATACCTGGGTCAAGGGCGTGTCATGAAAAAACTATTTATTCTGTTTATCTGGTTTCCGTGTGTCGCGTTCGGTGCTGGTCAGCCGGTGTCGATACAGCTTTCTTCTGTGTCGCTTGTTGCCTTTGCGCAGGCCACTTTCAAGAATATGCTTGCTCGGGATTTTGTGATATCGCCAGACGCATTGGCTCTGGATCGCAAGCTTACGGTGTCGGTGAGTTCTCTTGATGCTGATCGGTTGCCGACGTTTGTTGAGGGCATTTTGCGCGACCAGGGCATATCATCCGAATTGCGTGATGGTGTCTACTATCTGCGCGCTGCACAGTCTTCTCTTCCTGCTCCGTCTGCTGTCCGTCTAGCGGCTGTTGATGTGCCGGGGGGCGGTTCCTCTTCTGCGTTTTCTGATAGGTCGATATCGCGTGCTGTGCGTGTCGATGTTGAGGAGGGCGCTGTCGATTCGAGTCCCGTTGTTGCCGGCCGGCGTCGTGATGATGATTCTGAGGTATACGCGCCTGCTGGCCGTTCGGCTGATTTCTTGGCGGGGGTCGTGGCGGCTGCGTTTGGTCCGCGTAGTGCGGTTGCCGCTGGCAATCAAATTGTTTTGACTGGTAGCCCATCGGAGTTGAACAAGATGCGTATCTTGCTCGAGGCGCTCGATCAGTTGCCGCGCATGGTTGACGTTTCCGCGTCGTGGGTCGAGGTCACGGATAACGCCAGCTCTGGCCGCGGCATTTCCATCATGGCCAATGTGCTGGGTGCTAAGTTCGGCGCGTCGCTTGGCAGTGTCAATTCGGCTTCCGCCATCAGCTTGCGCAACACCAATTTTCAGCTGGTGATTGACGCGCTCAATACCGACGGCCGTTTTAAGCAAGTGTCGAACAGCCGTATTGTGGGTGATGACTATCAAAAGATGGTGCTGACGGTGGGCGATGAAACGCCGACGATTTCCAGCACGGGCAAAGACAATTCCGGCAACAGTGTTCAAAACATCGTTTATCGGCCTTCCGGCGTCATCGTCGACGTGCTGCCAAAGGTACTCGGCAACGGCAAAATCAATCTTGCAATTGACGGGCAAATTTCCAGTTTCAAGCCAACGGCCAGCGGCGTGACGGGTTCGCCCACGCTGATTAAGCGCCAGGTCAAAACAGCGGTGACGGTCAACGATGGCGAGGTGCTGTTGATTGGCGGCTTGAACGATGCGCAAACTGTCGATAGCTCCTCTGGCTTCTCGTTTCTGCCGTCTTCGTGGGCCGCTCGATCGGGGACGAAGCTGCATACCGATCTGGTGCTGATCTTGAGTGCGCAGGTTCCGCGTACTTCTGAAAAACAGTGATTTGTCACGTTAATTCCGGGGTGACGGCACAAGCGGCCCGGAGGGCAAAATCTTTGAGGGCATATCGAAGTCGGCGTTTGACTTTGAAGTAATAGCGCCAGACGGCCCGTGCGCATCGGAGCGGGGAGCGACAAGATTTCAAAGTTTTAGCGGGTAGTCCGCTGCCACGCTTAGTACCGCGTCGCTGCACGTTGGCCAGTACGGCCCACTCTGAAAACCCGTTTTGAAAGTATGCATATGAAACAGCTTGAGGATGACAAGACGATTGATCTACTCGGCCCGATTAAACGCGGTAGGGGGCGTCCGGCTACTGGCGCGGCAAAGACCAGTGCACAGCGGCAAAAAAAGCGTAGGGAGCGTTTGCGCGACGATGGCAAGGCATTTCTGACGGTGCATGTAGATGCGAAGGTGCTTGAAGGATTGAAGGCATATGTCCGCTTTAAGGACATCACGCCGGATCAGGTGATCGAGAAATTATTGCGTCAGCAATTGCTGCGCAAACGGTAGCGGAAAGCTTCGTGCCGCTATCTGCGCGCAGCGCGGGTGGCGGCGCGAAGCGCCGCTAAACTTGTATTAGGGACACTTAAGAACACAGCAGTAGAAAACGCAGTTACAGGCAAGTGCAGTACAGGATTTTCAGACCAGTTTTTTGATGGACAAAAAAAAAGCCCCAGGCATCTACTAAATGCCCGGGGCCTTCGATAAACCTGCCGTTACAGGACTACCGAATGACCGAATTAGATTATGAAAACGCTTTAGCGTCAATTGATTTCTCGCCTGTAGAGCCATCTACGCAACATCGCCCGGAGTGGTGGGACGATGAAGGGATCAAGAACACATGGAACGACAACTATACGGCCCGTAAGCGCGTTTTTCCTGACGGACAGTGCGAAGTGACAGTAACCAAGGAACGGCACTTTGTAGGCCCGGCTAGGATGCTCAAAACGAAGGCCAAGCGCGGCGAGTCCGAAAACCGCGAGGCAAACGATGATGATGCTGGCCGCCGTGCGAAAAAGAACGTCAAACACTGCTGCAAACAGATCGGCGCTGATCGCATGGTCACGCTGACGTATCGAGAAAATATGGTGGATCGTGAGACAGCACTCAAGCACTGGAAAGCATTCTGCCGCAAGCTCGGCAAGCACAAGCAATTTCACTATGTCGCCGTCATCGAGGAACAAGAGCGAGGCGCGCTGCACTTCCATGTGGCGGTGGCCGGTCGGCAAATGTATGCGCTTTTGCGCTCGATTTGGCAAAGCGTCCTGGGTCGTGGGCCGAACGGCGAGCAAATGGGGCAAGTCAACGTCCGCGATCCGCATCGCTTCGGCTTTGGCGTCACTGGTGCGCACAAGATCGCCAGCTACATTGCCAAGTACTGCGGCAAGGAAATGCAGTGCAGGGCGCTCGATCAGAAGCGCTATTTCCGCTCCAAGGGTATTGTGGTTCCCGAAGTCCACTCTTGGCGCCTATTGGGCTGCACGTCGATGCTTAGCGCCGCACAGGCCGCTTTCCGTGCGATTGAGGGGCATTGCATGGATGGTTTGCAGACTTGGTGCAACAACGGGCTTGGCGTTATCTATCTTGCGACTGCTCCGGGCCTACCTGATGGCGTGCATGAATGTCCGTTTTGAATGTTGTATAGTTTATTCATGGCAACATTTGGAGTTACCTAGTTATGGGCGTTTCGGAGTCGTCGCAGTTGGTTTTTCCTGTGGATGGTGTCATGCAAAAAACTTGGGATGACGCCGTTGCACGATGGTTGATCGAGAAGGCGGATAAGGCTTCTTTGAAGTCAGATCGGTGCATCCTTCGTTGGCTGGATCCGTACTTGAGCGGTCTGTCAATTTCTAGTATTACGCGGCCAATTATCGACTCACTTACCCATCGAAAAATTGCATCTGGAGCTGCAAATGGGACTGTAAATAGAATGCTTGCTTTACTACGCTCGATCTTGATTCGTGCCTCAGTGGATTGGGAGTGGCTACCAACTGTACCTAAAGTACGTCTGTTGCGTGAGCCTGTGCGTCGTGTACGTTATCTTACAAAATCTCAAGCTGAGTCATTACTTCTGCAACTACCATCGCATCTCGCTGATATGACCGCTTTTTCTCTCTCTACAGGGCTTCGAAAAAGCAACGTCATTGGACTCTGTTGGTCGCAAGTTGATTTGCCGCGCCGACTCGCATGGATACATCCCGATCAGTCGAAGACACGTAAGGCTATTGCTGTCCCACTGAACCTTGATGCGACACGTATTGTTTCATTGCAGCTTGGAAAACATCCTGTTCGGGTGTTTAGCTATAGGGGATCGCCAGTAGCTCAGGTAACGACAGCCGCTTGGTACAAAGCGCTGAGACGGTGTGGGATTGATGATTTTCGATGGCATGACTTGCGCCATACTTGGGCTAGTTGGCATGTGCAGAACGGAACGCCGTTGAATGTGCTGCAAGAGTTGGGTGGGTGGGAGAGTGCTCAAATGGTGAGGAGATATGCTCACTTCTCGGCGTCGCACTTAGCTGAGTATGCATCTCGTTTGCCGCCTCTAATTGTAGAGAGTAGGTGAGTAATTTTTTGATGTAAGAAGTGCAATTTTTTGTGAGTGCATCTTGGGATGTTGAGAGAGTTCAGTAGAAGTGTAAAAAAACTGCACAAAACCGGAATTTCTATGATAATAGGGTATGTTTATACACTTCATCTGCAGGAATTCTGCATGTTAATAGAATTTTCAGTATCTAACTTCCGCTCGATTAGAGGTCGTCAAACGCTCTCGATGGTCGCCACGCCGCGCTTGAGGAAGAAAAATTGCGTCTTCAAGATCGATGTCAAGGGTGAGCAGTTGCCAGACTTGCTAAAGGTTGCTGCGATCTATGGGCCTAATGCTTCAGGCAAGAGTAATCTTTTGGCAGCAATAGAAGTCGTTCAAAAAATGACTAATTTCATTCCAAGCTCAGAGTCACGTGAGCTTCCTGTCTCGCCTTTTCGATTTGACGAGGCACTACTTGATGAGCCAAGTGAATTTGAGTTTCATTTTGTGGTTGAGCGTCAGCGTTATCAGTTTAATTTGGGACTTAATTCAAAACGCATTACTCTAGAACGATTGATAACATATCCTTCTGGAAAAGAAACTTTGTTATATGAGCGAGTAAATTCTCCGGTTGGTGATGTTTATAAACTTGGTGAATCTCTTGAGGGTGGGGAGTCTCTTCATGATGTTTGGAAGAATCTTACTGGCCCGCAGACGCTATTCATTTCTCAAGCTGTAGCTAATAGCAATGAGAACTTGATGCAACTTAGAATTCCACGTAAATGGCTTTCTAGCGGTTTTATTACAGTTGTTGAAGATGAGATGGAGCATTGGAGTAAGGTTGTTCAGGCGTATGGCGCACAAAGACCTTTTATTGCCAATGATGTTGCAAACTTTCTGCAAGATGTAGATGTTCCAATAACAAATATTGTATTTGAGAGCCTATTTGAAGATGGTCGTGAGCATAAGGAAGAGGCGCCTTCAAAAAAACCTATGCACTTGGATATTTTGATGAAGCCAGGGACAAGGCGGAGAACGACATTAACTCATACAACTGCATTAGGGCGAGCTGATTTCGATTTTTCCGAAGAATCCAGGGGGACTCGAAATTTGCTGGGATTTTTTATGCCATGGGTATTTTTAGGAAAGAAAGCGATTGTAGTTGATGAGCTTGATAGTAGCCTTCATCCCAAAATTGTTTCTACTTTAGTTGAAAAACACCTTAATAATAGTGTTTCTAGTCAGCTTATATTTACGACTCATGATACGCACTTGATGGATTCAAAGTTGCTTCGTCGGGATCAATTTTGGTTGACTGAGCGCGATAAGAATGGGGCAACTATATTGAGATCAATACACGATTTTGAGGGGCGTGAAGGCGAAGATATCGAGAAACGATACTATGAGGGTAAGTATCGTGGATTGCCAATCTTGAGAAGCCTTTAATATGGGACGCTCTTCTAATTCATTTGGTCGTGGCGCATCTTTTCTAAGGGCTCATGCATCAGTGCTAATTATTTGTGAAGATACTAAATCGGGAAAGCAATATCTTAATGATGCTGCTGTACATTTCCGAGTTGCAGCTGAGGTTGAAGTTGCCCACGTAGGGAATACCGATCCTCTTGGTATTGTTACGCAGGCAATAGCTCGAGAGAAGAAATACAATTCTGTTTATTGTGTGATAGATCGAGATACTCACGAAAATTTTGATAAGGCGGTATTGTTGGCGAAAACTTCAAAGAAAGTTAAGTTGATAGTATCGTATCCATGTTTTGAATTCTGGCTTCTTTTGCATTTTAAGTATAATAGGAAGACATATTGTGCAACTGGAAAGCACTCCCCAGGTGCTCAAATGCTTCGAGCATTAAAAGAGTGCGATGGTATGGCCGAGTACGAAAAAGGGAAAGTTGTAAGTATTTTTAATTCCCTTATCGAAAAACTGCCAGGAGCGCGAGGAAATGCAGAGAGAATTATTAAAGAGGCCAGGGCTGATGGCGAGATGAATCCAAGTACTTTGTTGTATGAGTTATTGGATGATTTTGAAGATTTGGCTCAGCCTGAAATAATATAAGTTATTATTAATCTTATTGCATTAACTTTGTATTTTTGAATATGCTTAATTTAATGTATTGAATTTTCGACAAATTTCCGGAGGCATGTTCTTTGATTATTATATTGGTAGAGCATGTGTCTCATAATCCGTTGGTGCCGTGTTCGACTCACGGGAGGCCCACCAGAATTTAGCAGCAATAGAATGAGCCCCGGCGGGTGACTGCCGGGGCTTTTTTCGTGTTGTCGTACAATCGCGGCATGGCGATTGATGAGGGATGAAACGAGATGACGGCTGAAGTGAAGATTGACGATATCGTGGTGGGTGACGGCAAGGCGGCGGCACGCGGCGCGCTGGTGACGGCGCATTACCGGGGCTGGCTGGAAGATGGCATGGAGTTTGACTCGTCGCATCAGCGGGGCGAGCCTTTCCGCTGTGTGTTGAGCAATAACAAGGTCATCCAAGGCTGGATTTTGGGTTTGCATGGCATGCAGGCCGGTGGCAAGCGCAAGCTGTGGGTGCCGGCGGCACTGGCGTATGGGGAACGTCAGGTGGGATTGATTCCGCCTGGCTCCAATTTGGTCTTTGAGATTGAATTGCTGGAAGTGCTGACGCGCGATTGATGTTTGGATGGGGTAATCAGGCAGATACGACGCCGGCTTTTTTCAGCAGCAGTTTTTCGACATCAGCGCGCAGCGCCTGCTGGGTAGGGAAGTTTGCATAGCGCAAGGTCACATAACCTGCCAGCCTGAGCATGGCATCGCGTTCCCTGTCCTGGCGTTCGCGGCCGGCGTGGCTGCTGTCGTCGAGTTCGATCACGACGAGGACATTTAGTTGCTTGCTACACAGGACAAAATCGGCCACCTTGCGGTCGAAACGGTTTCTGTTTGCCCATCCCTTCGCCGTCATCAGCGCGGAAAACGCCACTTGCGCCAGCACCGTGCATTCCGGCAAGGCCGTTTGCAGCAGGTGGTACATTTGCTGCTCGCGCGCCGTCATGACGGCTTTTCTTTGCAGCTTTAGCGGCTTACGGGACTTGGCCGCTTGGCGCTTGGACAGCATGACAAAGAACAGGATCAAGGCCGCGATGGCGAGCAGGACGATGAAGGGAGGCATGGGCTGGCACCAGATAGGATGAGTCCTGATGGTACGCGAGTAGCGGCGTGTTTTCGTGCCTCTGCCAGCGTATTTCAGGTGGTGCGCTTGTTGAAGATCAAGCCTGTTTCAGCTTGATCGACATCACGTCCAGTACCGGCACGATGTCATGCAGGCTGGCCACTTCATCGGTGGGGATGGCGGCCGAGGTATTGGCCATGCTGTCCGGGTTGAACCAGCAACTGTCGATGCCGTAGCGGTTGGCGCCGAGGATGTCGGCGTCCAGGCGATCGCCGATAATGATCGTTGTTTCCTTGCGGAACGCGCGCGCCATGTTGGCGGCGTATTCGAAGAAGCGCACGTCCGGCTTGGCGTGGCCGCACGCTTCGGAGGTGGCGACGAAGGAGATGTAGTTGCTCAGGCCGGATGCGGCGATACGGCGGTTCTGGATGGACTCGACGCCGTTGGTGATGATGCCCACTTCGCCGATGCGCGACAGCGTTTCGCACACTTGCTTGGCGCCATCGATGAGCACGACCGTGTCCGGCAGCGAGTCCAGATACACGCGGCTGGCCAGTTCCGGATCGATGGCGATACCGTCCAGTGCAAACGTCTTGCGGAAGCGTTCTACCTTCAGGAAATCCTTGCTCACGTTACCCGTTTCGAAACGTTTCCACAGCTCGACGTTGATCGCCTGGTATTGGGTGAACAGCGCGTCGACGCCGTCGCGCAAGCCCAGCTCGTGCATGGTATGCAGGAACGAGCGTTTTTCGGACGCCCTGAAATCGAGCAGGGTATCGTCAAGGTCAAACAGGAATAATTTGTATTTCATGGCATGTTGTTGAGAGCGTGGAAATCTATGTTATATCGTAGCACGTAGCGATGAGTTCGGTTGGCCATCCCCTGAGTAGGCAATCCGCTACAATCCACCCGCGCCCTGACCAGCGCCATGCGCGCTACGATGATGTTGCCCCGTTGCAGCGTCTGTGCGCGGAGCGGGGACGCGAGCTGAATGTGGAGGGGTATCCTGCGGCGGATTTTTTGGATGTGGTGAAAAGCACGCGCCCGGCGCAATGCACCCTGGTGCCCGACATGCCGGGTCAACTGACGTCCGATCATGGCTGGGACATTGAACAGCATGCAGCGCTGTTGCGTCCCGCCATTGCGCAATTGAACGACCTGGGCATCCGCGTCAGCCTGTTTGTCGATGCCGACTACCCGGCACTGGAATGGGCGCGCGAGGTGGGGGCGGCGCGCGTTGAGCTGTACACAGAGCGGTTTGCCGAGAGTCATGGCAGCGCGCAGGCCGATGCCGTATTTGACACGTATCTGCAGGCTGCGCGGCGGGCGCAGGCGCTGGGACTGGGTGTGAATGCCGGGCACGACCTCGATTTGCACAACTTGGCGCGCTTCCTGGACATCCCCGGCATCCTGGAAGTGTCGATCGGCCACGCGCTGGTGGTCGAGTGCATCGAGCTGGGCATAGACAAGGTGCTCGGCAGCTATCTTGAGATATGTCAATCGTAGGGGAATTGTGCCGAGCGCACTATTTACACTGAAACCTGACCATTTTCGGTCGCTGCTGAATGGTCGCGACGCACTGCTTGACGCCTGGCAAAGCCATGCGCAGGTAGCGCTCGGTACCGGCATACAGGCAATCCACCTGAAACAGATATTGGGGCGCATCAAAATTGATGTCCCAGCGTTGATACGAAGTGCCGGCGCGTGTCCATTCCCTGACCGGGGCCAGGATAGGCCAGGCTTCACCGTCTGCTGGCGGCTGATCCGCCGGATAGGAGAGCACGCGCACGCTGTCGAGTTTGGCGGCTCGCAGGTTCCAGCTTGACGGCGCTGCTTGCGGGCAGGGGGCTGCGGCAGCTGGCCGCATCGCTGCGGCAGCGATGAGCAATGCCAGCAGTGCCAGTGGCTTCATTCGACCACCGAATAGAGTTCGGGGCGATTCGATGCCCCGGCCGCCGAACGGCCAAAGTAAATCACGCGGGCGCTGGGTTTGTGGTTACGCCACTGGTCGAAAATTTCAATGCCGTCAGGCACCTGGCGGATGAACAGCGCCGCATGGTTGCCTTGCCCCAGATTCTGATAGCGGCCGTTGATGAAGGTGGCAATCACTGTGCCTTTCGACATGCCGCCTTTTTCCAGCAGGTTCGGCACTTTGTCGCCTTCGCGCCAAAGCGAAGCGGCACGGGCGCCAGCGAGGTGTCTGACCAGGGTGACGCACTCGCCATTTCCCACGATTTCTTTTTGCTTTGCATAGTCGGCGCGCGCAATGTAAGGCATATCGTTTCTCTCTATGGCTGACGATAGAGAGAGCGTACGCAAGGCGCGGGCAAGCAGCTTGATGTGTGCCAGAGCAGTACGCAGCATTGACATGTGTCATTGCCCTGCCTGGCGCACGGCATGCTTACCTATCCACCCACCAGTTGAGCAAGGTTTCATCGTCGTCGTCATCGAGGTTGACGTAGATATTGGCGAAGTACCATTCCACTCCCGTCGCTGTGCGGAAGGCGTCGAAGGGGCCGTTGACGTTGTAGATGCCGTGGTGTCCTGGCACGCTGAAGGTAAGATTGCCATTGTACTGGCCGTCCATGGTGCCGCCCAGCTGGTTTTGCACGTCGCGTTCGAGCTGGTCCACTACTGCTTGCGGCACGTCGTCGGCGTAGATCTGGATGCAGAAGTTGCCGCCGCGCTTTAATACTTCGGCGGGGGCGAGCGGGTTGGCGATGCTGACGATATCGCCGCGCGCCAGGTTCAGGGTCAGGCCGGGCGAGGCTAGCAGTTCATAGACGTGCTCGTCAATCTGGCGTGCCGGCAGGGTTTCATACACGGGGCCGCGTGTGTTTTCGCCTGCCAGTACGCGGATATGCGGCAAGCCTTCGCAATTGATGTCTTCCATTCATTCTTTCATAGTGCCGGCGCCATGCGGTGCGGGTCGCGCCAGGTAAGGGGTCATGGCAATATTGTACCGGGTGCGTGCCAGTTGGCGGGTACGCAACGGTGCAAACGAGGAGAGGCAATGGTGAAAGTGGTGCAGACAGGCGGCTGTTTATGTGGCGCCGTGCGCTTCGAGGTGACCGGCGAGGGCAGCAACCCGCACAGCTGTTCTTGCCGAAATTGCCAGCAGCACACGGGCGCGCCGACGGTGGCGTGGATGGAGTTTGCGCGTGATCAAGTGCGCTGGACGGGCACGGCCGGTGCACCGGCCACCTACCGTTCTTCCGATTACTCCAGCCGGGCTTTTTGTGCCGCTTGTGGCAGTTCCATCGGCGCCATCGACGATGCGCCCACCGTGGCCTTGCTGGTGGGCAGTTTTGATGATCCTGCCCAGGCCGCCTTTACGCCCGAATACCACTCGTTTGAAGATCGCAAGCCGCACTGGTGGTTGGTCGCCACTGCCGCTGCTGATGAGGGGCGCCTGATTTGCAGCAGCGTTAACGCCCCGGAATGAAAAAAGCACGCCGAAGCGTGCTCGCGCTGATTAATTAGCGCTGATTACTTAGTTATGCGCGCTGATGCCGCTGCGAAATTGTTCGAAACCGGCACGGGCTGCCTTGTAGCAATTGCCGGCTGCCGCTTCCAGGCCTTCGCGGTCGAGTACTTCGACCGTGCCGCGGCGGTACTGGATCAAGCCTTCGTCCTGTAGCTTGCGGGCCGTGACGGTAACGCTTTCGCGGCGTACGCCCAGCATGTTGGCCATGGTGTCTTGCGTGACCTTCAGCTCGTTCGACAGGGAACGGTCAAGGCGGTCCAGCAGCCAGCGGCACAGTTTCTGTTCGATGCTGCAATGGCGGCCGCCCACCACGTTCTGTGCCATTTGCGCAAACATGGCGCTGGTATAGCGCATCAGTAATTGTGCCAACGCGCCACCCTCATTAAATACTTCGCGAAGGAAGGCTGTTTTCAGGCGGTAGCCGTAGCCGGCCGTCTGCACGATGGCAGTGCAGGTGGCGCGCTCGGCTTCGTACAGCACCACGCCGGCGACGCCTTCGCGACCGATGACGGCGATCTCGGTGGTGGCGCCGTCTTCCATCACATACAGCAGGGAAACGATGGCGTTGGTAGGGAAATACGTGTATTCAATCTTGCCGCCGCAATCGAACAGGTGCTTGCCGGCAGGCAAAGCGACCAGTTCCAACTGGCAAAACAAGCGCTCTAGATCGGCGCGCGACAAGGCGCGCAGCAATTCGTTCTGTTGCGCACCCGTGATGCTGATCATGGGCGTTGCCGGCGCGGCTTGCCAGTCGTGCTGGGTGGCGTGGCTATTCGTTGCTGGGGTCAGGTTGCTATAAGCTTTGTACATGGTAGGGCCTCGTCTTCTGATTTTGTTGTATGGCGCTGCTTTTCTGGCTTGCTAGCGTTGTGCTGAATCTTGTATCCACTATAGGACCAGGAGACGCGGGCGGGCATCGGATGAGCCGACGTGCTTATGTAGGCTAGGAACATTGCCTCGTGTCATCCGACTCCTACGCCTGCTTCTGCATTTGTTCCTGCGGAAATAACGGTGCCTGGGCAAAAATGCGACAAGCTGCCCGCTACACGCGAACTTTGGCCGCAGGCAGCGGTCAAACCATTCGGTAGTACGATAATGATAAAATGTTGCCTTGCGGAAATTCGATGCGCGTTTCGATAGGAGTTGCTGCGCTTGCTCTTCAATCCAGGTCAGTTCCGCTTTATCCTGCGATGCCTTCCATGATCGCCTTACTGCGCGCGCCGTGCATGTGCCGGCGCGCGCGCCTGTCTTGTCCCGTTTACCCGTTTAATGAAAGAAAGCAACGCATGAAATGGTTTTTTGATTTAAAGATTGCCACCAAGCTGATCTTGTCGTTTGGTGCCGTGCTGTTGTTGACGGCGGCTTTGGGCGTGTCGGCGATCTTTTCCATGGCGCGCATCAATACCGCGTCGACGGACCTGGCCGATAACTGGATGCCCAGCGTGTTGGCAGCCATGTCCATGCGCAGCGATGTCAGCGATTTCCGCCGCTGGGAGCTGGCGCACATGCTGGCCGCGCAGGATGCCGACATGGCGCAGAACGAAACGCGCATGACGGAAACCCAGACCAAGCTGAAGGCCGATGGCGACAACTACCGCCGCCTGATTTCCGAACCGGGCGAACAGGAAGTGTTCGAGCGCTTCCTGGCGCTCAACGATGAATTCATGCGCCTTCATGCAGCCATGCTGAGCCTGTCGCGCGAGATGAAGAAGGAAGAGGCGCGCGCGCTGGCCGTGGGACCGTCGGCCAAGGTCATGGCGGACATGATGGTAGTCCTGGATAAACTGGTGTCCATTAATACCGATGGCGGCGTGCGTTCGAGTACCAGTGCCGATGCAACGTATGCGGCCTCGCGCGCCAGCCTGATTGGCTTGCTGGTGGGCATCGTCGTCATCGGCATGCTGCTGGCGCTGTGGGTGGCGCGCAGCGTGGCGCGTCCGCTGATTGTGGCCGTCGGCGTGGCGCGTCAGGTGGCGGCCGGCGACTTGACGGCGCATATCGTTGTGCAATCGCAAGACGAAACAGGGCAATTGATGCAGGCCTTGAAAGACATGAATGCCAGCCTGCAGAACCTGGTGGGCCAGGTGCGCAGCGGCACCGATACCATCGCTACGGCGTCGAGCCAGATTGCCGCCGGCAACCAGGATTTGTCATCGCGCACAGAAGAGCAGGCCAGTTCGCTGGAAGAAACGGCATCCTCGATGGAAGAACTGACCTCGACCGTCAAACAGAATGCGGACAATGCGCGTCAGGCCAACACCATGGCGCTGAGCTCGTCGAGCATCGCCATCGAGGGCGGCAAAGTCGTCAGCGAAGTGGTGGGCACGATGGCGTCGATCAATGCCTCGTCGCGCAAGATCGTCGACATTATCGCCGTCATCGACGGCATTGCTTTCCAGACCAATATCCTGGCCTTGAATGCCGCCGTCGAGGCCGCGCGTGCGGGCGAGCAGGGGCGCGGCTTTGCCGTCGTGGCCACCGAAGTGCGCAACCTGGCGCAACGCTCGGCTGCGGCGGCCAAGGATATCAAGGTCCTGATCGGTGATTCGGTCGAGAAGGTCGAGGCGGGATCCGTACTGGTGGGCAAGGCGGGCCGCACGATGGATGACATCGTTGCCAGCATCACCCGCGTGACGGATATCATGAGCGAGATCACTGCCGCCAGCAGTGAGCAGAGCGCTGGTATTGAGCAAGTCAACCAGGCCATCGCCCAGATGGACCAGGTGACGCAGCAAAATGCGGCCCTGGTGGAAGAGGCGGCCGCGGCGGCTGAATCGATGCAGGAGCAGGCGGCCAGTCTGAGCGCCGTGGTCAGCATCTTCAAGCTCGAGGTTGCCAGCGCCGCGGCGAGCGGGCGGCGCGCGCCAGTCAAGGTTTTCAATGCACCGGCTGCGGTGGCACCGGCACCGCGTCGATTGGCCGGCACGGCGCGTCGCACGGCGCCAGTGGATGAGTGGGAAAGCTTTTAATGAAGAAATTAAGCGCGCCTGCGCGGTGTTTTGATGCCTTGGGTGGCAGGCGCGGCAGCGGCTTGCTGGCGCTGTTGCCATGCCCTCAGGGCCTCTTCGTAGGCGGCCAGGTCTTCCTGGTACATTTCCAGCACGCAAAAGGTGCAACCGCTGTGGCAACACTCGTCATTGCCCGGCTTGCTGGGCGCCTGCGGTTGCGGATCGCGGGGTAAAGGTGGCGTGGGCATGGTGAAGGCAGGCGACGGCGAAGCTGGCATCGAAGCTTGCATCATACGGCATTCCGGCGTGCCATTGCTGGAACGCTTTTTGCTCAAAAATTACGGTTTCCGTGTACAGTTGCGGTGAATTAGGGTATCGTTTACAGCACTGATATTGTATCTTCTGCGCGCGA
Source organism: Janthinobacterium sp. DSP2-3-3 (assembly GCF_049897325.1). Taxonomy (NCBI): domain Bacteria; kingdom Pseudomonadati; phylum Pseudomonadota; class Betaproteobacteria; order Burkholderiales; family Oxalobacteraceae; genus Janthinobacterium; species Janthinobacterium sp. DSP2-3-3. The sequence goes on from NZ_JAFCWA010000003.1 coordinate 17,765, forward strand.
TGTTCCGCCGGCGCGATCTCCGCCGCCATCGCAGCACATCTCTTCGACGCTCCCGCATACGCCATACAGCATGTCCCGGAGCACGGAGGTGCCGCAAGAACGATGATCCATGGCTTGCAAGACGGAGCTGCCTGTGCCCCGAAATGTTGTTTATTGAGAAAGCATGGCTTCCGCAGTGCGGAGGCACACCAGAAAATTTATGTCTGAAACCGAATCGACTCCTACACCCAGCCCGGCGATTGCCCCTGAAGCGGCGCCCGTTATCGCTGCACCTGCACCTGCACCTGCACCTGCCGCATCCGCTGCCCCCACCCTGACTTTTGCCGACTTTGGCCTCGCGCCTGAAATCCAGCGCGCACTGACCGATCAGGGCTACACCCATCCGACACCGATCCAGGAACAAGCGATCCCCGTAGTGCTGCAAGGCCGCGACGTGATGGGCGCCGCGCAAACGGGCACCGGCAAGACGGCCGGTTTTTCCTTGCCGATCATCCAGTTGCTATTGGCGCATGCCAGCAGCAGCATGTCGCCGGCACGCCATCCGGTGCGCGCGCTGATCCTGACGCCGACCCGTGAACTGGCGGTGCAGGTGGCCGAAAACGTCAAGGCCTACGCCAAGCACACGCCGTTACGCTCCACCGTCGTCTTCGGCGGCATGGACATGAAGCCGCAAACCGTCCTCCTGCGCGGCGGTGTGGAAATCGTCATCGCCACGCCGGGCCGCTTGCTTGATCATATCGAGCAAAAGAACATCAGCCTGAGCCAGGTGCAGATGCTAGTCATGGATGAAGCCGACCGCATGCTGGACATGGGTTTCCTGCCGGACTTGCAGCGCATCATCAACTTGCTGCCGAAACAGCGCCAGAACCTGATGTTCTCGGCCACGTTCTCGCCAGAAATCAAGAAGCTGGCCGCAACCTTCCTCAATGATCCGCTGACGATCGAAGTGGCGCGCAGCAACCAGACGGCCGACAAGGTCACGCAAGTGGTCTACAAAGTGACGGAAGACCAGAAACACGCCGTGGTGGCCCATCTGCTGCGCCAGCGCGACCTGAAACAGGTCATCATATTTTCGAATACCAAGATCGGCGCTTCGCGCCTGGCCCGCGTGCTGGAACAGGAAGGCATGAGCGCCACGGCGATTCACGGCGACAAGAGCCAGCAGGAGCGCATGGCGGCGCTGGAATCGTTCAAGAAGGGCGAGATCGATGTGCTGGTCGCTACCGACGTGGCGGCGCGCGGCCTGGATATTTCTGACTTGCCTTGCGTTATCAATTTCGACTTGCCATACAACGCGGAAGACTATGTGCACCGCATCGGCCGTACGGGCCGCGCCGGCGCCTCGGGCGACGCCATTTCAATCTATGCGGATAAAGACGAGCGCTTGCTGGCCGATATCGAAAAGCTTATCAAGCAAAGCATCAAGCGCGGCGAACTGACGGGTTTCAATCCGGCTTCCGCCCGCAGCAGCGACAGCGAACGCCGTCCGCCGCGCCGGACCGAAGGTAGCGAGGCGCGTCCCGCGCGCGCACCTGAGAGCCGCCATGCTGGCGACAGCAGCCGCGACAGTCGCTCCGCCGAGCGCGGTGCGCGTCCCGCCTTCGGCCCCGGAGTCCGCCGCGAAAAGGCCGATCCCTGGTTCCTGAAGCCGTATGAGCCCGCCAAGGCAGCCGCTACCGCTGCTGCCAGCATAGCGCCTGTCGCGGCCAAGCCGAAGCAGAGGGTAGCGGCGTTGTTGGGTGGGTTGTTGAAGCAATAATGTCGTATGGAAAACGATGGCAGGCGCAGTCTTGCCATGGTTTTGATATCGGATAACGCTTGCGCCTGTCAGTATGGAAGAGATGCCCGCCCACTATGGCGGGCTTTTTTTGCCGCGATACAAATATATTTTTTCGATATTCAAACAATGGTCGGCAATTCTTAATGTCTATGATGGTAAATGCGTCCGGCATGGGCTGTAGTTAATTGATTTTGTCTTTGCCCATTATTTGATCGAGCGCCGCATTCAAATTCCTGCATTCTTTAGCGATTATATCCTGCCTGTTTCCCGCCTGCTTTTGCGGCCAATGTGGTGCATGGGAAATTGCCTACCCTCTTCAATGTGGCCCGGCTGCGGGGCGCCAGATGCCTGTGGTCCTGCAGGTGCTGGCGGCTATGTCGTATGATGCCGATGCTGCCGGTCAAGCTGAGGGGGCGCTTCGCTGATTGCCTTGCGGTGTATCGGAGGGCTTGAGCAGTCGGCATTTTTTGTGACAAGGTGTAAGACACTTTTTTTATTGGATAAATTTGACATAGGCTACGCTTGAGCCCAACTGTAAGGTGTTGTTGAAAGTATCATTCTTGCCTAGTCTGGGGCTGTGTTGCCGAGCGCGCTGCCCTGACTATCGTGCGCGCACTATGAGTCATGTGACAGCATCGTTGTGCGCGAAAACGCCGCAGCAGATTTTTCCGCTTGCCGCGAGTGTATTTTTCGTGGCGTTATCCTAGCGTGCCATGATTATTTTTTTTGATAAACTTGATATATTGCTTGATAAGGGACGCGATTATTCTGTTTCTGGCGTTTTGAGTGTGTTAGTGCCGTACGTATTCTTGAAAAATTTAATATGTGCATTGCTGGCGTGTTGCATTTTTCGTTGGGGCGTGATTTGATTTCCGATACCCGGCTCTGGTAATAGATGTGTGTTTCATTTAAAATGAATGCTCGCATTTTGCGTTACAAAATGTTGATTTATTGATAATTTGCAATGCGGGGTTTGTTTTTCTTTCACAAGGAATGCTTGACCCAACACGAGGATTCGGTGATCTTTCTTGATAAGGCAGTGCATGCGAGTCTCACGCACTGTAGTGTCTGGAGTGCGATTGGTGGCGTTAGTTGCATGGCAGTGCATGCGTCGCACAGCCGATTTGCATCCAGTCTGGGGCGCATGCGTGTCTGGTCGCCAGCTTGTGTGGCTTTGACAGTGCACCGTCCCCATGATCGTGGTGCGATCAAAGAAAACTGATTTCGCAAATGATTGTTAATGCGTGGACAATTGCCTATGCGTGGCGATGGGTCGCCGGTCCGTGACAGTGTCAGCCTGTCTCCGTTCATTGCTTGCCGATAAGGGGCAATGTGTGATGTGACTATTTTATGCCAGCATTGATGTATGGTATGCCGGGAAGTCGGGGTGCTGCTGCGCCTTTGCGTTGCTGCCCATTGTTTAATGCCTTTGGTAAACCGAGAGTTGAAGATGATTCCTTTAGTAAAAGTTGGCTTCCCTGATAAGCAGGTACTGATGCCTGCGCTTGAGCAAGTGCTGTATAGCGGCCAAGTTGGGGAGGGGGAGCTGGTCTACGAGTTTGAGCGACGTTTCGCCGAGCATTTTGGTTTGCCTTTTGCATTGGGGATGAGCAGCGGTACGGCAGCGTTGCATGCAGCATTGCATCTGGCTGGCGTAGGGCCTGGCGATGAGGTCATTTCGACCAGCATGACGGCGGAGCCAACGAATGTAGTTATCCTGCAAATGGGCGCGGTGCCCGTGTTTGCCGATGTCGACGCGCTTTCCGGCAACCTTGACCCCGCCGCCATCGAGGCAGGCATCACCAGCAAGACCAAGGCTATCCTGGTTGTGCACTATGCCGGAATGCCGGTGCGACTGGCCGAGATCGCTGCCATCGCGCGTCGTTACAGCATTGCGTTGATCGAAGATTGTGCGCATGCCATGGGTGCGCGCTACGATGGCGCGGCAATTGGCACCATTGGCGACTTTGCCATTTTCTCGCTGCAGGCCATCAAGCACATGACGACCGTTGACGGTGGCATGTTGACCATGCGCGATGCGTCGCTGATTCGGGAGGCAAAGAAATTCCGCTGGTTCGGATTGGAAAAGGGCGTGCCGCGTACCGAAGTCGACATCACGTCCATCGGTTATAAATACAATATGAATAATGTGACGGCCGCGTTTGGGCTGGCGCAACTGCAAGACATTGCTGCCCGTGTACTGAACCCGCACAAGGAAAACGGCCGTTATTTTGACCGTGCTATCGGCGCCATCCCGGGTCTTGCCGTGGCTGCGTTCGACGAGTTGGCCGAGCCCAGCTACTGGCTGTACACCGTATTGTCGGACGACTCTGCCGATGTCGAGCGCCGGCTTGCCGCCATCGGTGTGTCAGCATCGAAGCTGCATCGTCCGAACCACTTGCATAGCATTTTCAAGGAACTGGCCGCTCCCCTGCCACAGCTGGATACCTACTATCGCCGCATGGTGCATATCCCGTGCGGCTGGTGGCTGGGTGCGGAAGATCGCGAGCGCATTGTCGACGCCTTGAAAAAAGGATGACATCCATGTCCATGCTGCCTTTGTTTGGCGTGGTAAATACGCCGGAGATGGAAGCGGCGGCGCTGGCCGTATTGCGCTCGGGGCGCATTGCGTCCGGCCCGCACGTTGCCGCATTCGAGGCTGGCTTGGGGGAATTGCTGAACCAGTTGCATGTCGTTACCACCGTGGATATGACCAGTGCGCTGCACCTGGCCTTGTATCTGGCAGGTGTACGCCCGGGGGATGATGTGCTGACCACGGCTTTTGCCTGCATGTCGACCAATTCGGCCATTGCCGGATGCGGGGGGCGTCCCGTCTGGGTAGATGTGGCACCCGCATCAGCCTGCATGGACGTGGCTGATTTTGAGCGTGCCATCACACCGGCCACGCGCGCCGTGATTCTGTACCACCTAGCCGGCTATCCGGGCCCGGCGCAGGTGATCGCTGAAATTTGCCGCCAGCGCGGCATCGTTTTGATCGAAGATTGCGACAACGCCTTGCTGGCGACAGTCGATGGGCAACAAGTCGGTACATTCGGTGATTTCGCGGTGTTTTCTTTTTATCCGAACCGGCAAATCAATACCACCGAGGGGGGCGCGCTGGCGTGCCGTGATCCGGATGATGCTGTCCGTGCGCGCAAGCTGCGTCGTTTCGGTATCGATGCCAGCAATTTTCGTACCGCAGCTGGTGAAATCAATCCGCAGTCCGATATTCCCGTCATCGGCTGGTCGATGGCCATGAATAATTTGTGCGCGGCGCTGGGCTCTGTACAATTGCAGGGAGTCGCGCAGCGCATGGCACAGACGCGCATGCATGCGCAGCAGATCGCAGACGGGTTGGCGTCCTGTGCCGGCTTGACCCTGTTGGCGCCGAGCGCCGGAGCGCTGCCGTCATATTGGGCCGTATTAATTGCGGTCGAGCAACGTGAGGTTGTCTTGGCAGCGCTGAAAGCGCGCAGCGTAGCAGCGTCAATATTACATCAACGCAATGATATTTATTCCGGGTTTGTGGCTTGTCGCCGTGAATTACCGAATACCGACATATTACAACGTAGCATTATCGCCCTGCCGTGTGGCTGGTGGCTTTCCGTGCAGGACATCGAGCAACTGATCGCTGCCGTGAAGAGCGCGCTGCACGAGTGTGTCGGTCAAGCCTGACGATAGCGCTATTTTAATTTCTACCTTTACCTGGACTGACATGTTTGATAATAAAGTTTTAATGATCACTGGTGGCACTGGATCTTTTGGCAATACCGTGTTGAACAGATTCTTAAACACGAATGTCAAAGAGATCATTGTTTTTAGTCGCGACGAGAAGAAGCAGGAAGACATGCGGATCGCGTTGAACAACGATAAGGTCAAATTTTATATTGGCGATACGCGCGATTACCAGAGTATCGTGCAGGCGATGGCTGGAGTGGATTATGTTTTCCACGCGGCGGCACTCAAGCAGGTACCGTCATGCGAGTTTTATCCAATGGAAGCGGTGCGGACCAATGTGCTGGGTACGGAAAATGTGCTGAATGCGGCGATTGCCAATAACGTTCAAAAAGTCATTTTGCTGAGTACTGACAAGGCAGTGTATCCAATTAATGCGATGGGTATCTCCAAAGCCATGGCCGAAAAAGTTCTGGTCGCCAAGTCGCGCATGGTGCGCCCAGGCGGCCCTGTGATGTGCGCCACTCGTTATGGCAATGTGATGGCGTCGCGTGGTTCGGTGATTCCGCTCTTTATTGAAAAGCTCAAGGCTGGCGTGCCGCTGACGGTGACAGATCCGGAAATGACCCGTTTTTTGATGTCGCTGGAAGATTCGGTTGACCTAGTAATTCATGCTTTCGAGCATGGACAGCAAGGCGATATTTTTGTGCAGAAGGCGCCTGCCAGCACGATCGAAGTATTGGCGCAGGCTATACAGGAACTATTTTCCAGCAATGTGCCCATCAAGGTGATCGGTACCAGGCACGGTGAAAAACTGTACGAGTCGCTGGTGTCGCGCGAAGAGATCGCCAAGGCAGAGGACATGGGCGATTATTATCGTGTGCCGGCCGATAACCGCGATTTGAACTACGATAAATTCATCCTGGATGGACAGCCCGAAGTGAATCAGACACAGGACTATACCTCGCATAATACGCAGCGCCTCGATGTCGAGGGCGTCAAGAAATTGCTGCTGTCCCTTGATTATGTGCAACAGGAATTGAAGAATAGCTGATAAGCAGCGGAAATGGTACGGCATCGATAAAAGATGCCGAACATATTGCTTTAAGAATTATAATAAAAATGAAATCTTCTATCTTGCTGCACCACTCCCCGGATATTCATGATTAAGCGGAATATCACTGCCAATATCGTGGGACGTGCATGGGGCTTCATTTCAGTGTATCTGTTTGTGCCCCTGTATCTGCACATGCTGGGGGCGGAAGCGTATGGCTTGGTAGGGTTTTATTCCACACTACTCGGTGTCATGGCGTTTGCCGACATGGGCTTTTCCGCCACCTTGAATCGCGAGATGGCACGTCTGTCAGCGAGCGCCAATGCAGCGCAGGAGCGGCGCGACCTGTTACGCACCTACGAATTGAGCTACCTGGTGATTTGTTGCATGATCGCTGTGGCGCTGTGGCTGGGTGCGCCATTGATTACCGAGCATTGGCTGCAAGCCAGCACCTTGCGTTCCGACGATATCACGCTGGCGATCCGGCTGATGGGCGTTGCCATTGCGTTTCAGTTGCCCTCAGGCCTGTACATCGGTGGTTTGATGGGCTTGCAGCAACAAGTGCGTGCGAACTTCTTGCAGATTGCCTGGAGCGCTTACCGGGGCTTGGGCACCCTGTTGGTGTTGTGGCTGTTTTCGCCAACGATCGTCACCTTTGCTGTCTGGCAACTGGTGGCGAATGCGATTTATTGCCTTACGGTACGGCATGGCTTATGGCATGCGCTGAGAACCGATGGCGTGCGCGCTGTCGGCTTTTTCCGTAAGCAAGTGTTTCATAATACCTGGCGCTATGCGTCAGGGATGGCGGGCATGGCGCTGCTGTCGATTTTGCTGACCCAAATCGATAAGTTGACGATTAGCAAGATGTTGTCGCTTGAAATGCTGGGCTTTTATACGCTGGCCGGAACACTTGCATCGGTCCCGTTGATATTGGCCAGTCCAATCGCCTCGGCAATTTTCCCCCGCTTTACAGAATTGGTCGCACGCAATGAGCCCGAGCAACTTATTGCCCTGTATCACCGGACCTGCCAGTTTGTTGCCATCGTGACCGTGCCTGGCTGCCTAGTAGTGGCGCTGTTTTCACAAGATGTGATTTATTTATGGACCGGTTCCGCTGCCAGTGCCAAGGCCGCTGCAATCGCCGCCTCGCTGTTACTTGGCGGGCAAGTATTGCAGGCACTGACAGTCGTGCCATATTACCTGGCTCTGGCGCATGGCAATATTCGCTTGAATTTGCAGGTCGGCATTGTGTCCGTCGTCGTCGTGACGCCGATGATGATTTACCTCGTGCTGCACCACGGTTTGGCTGGGGCTGGCTTGTCATGGCTGATCATGAACCTGTGCACCATGCCGCCGTATATGTATTTCTTGCATCGCAATTTTTTGCCGGGCCAGTTTGGACGGTGGTTCCGGCAAAGCCTGGCATTGCCAGTGCTGGCCAGTTTGCCATGCCTGATGTTGGGTTACTGGTGTCTCTCTACCATCGATGACCGGTGGCTGCGCTTGTTGCTTATCGCTGTGACGGCAGTGCTGTCTATTGGATGCAGCGCGTTGTGCGCACCAGATATCCGGCGTTGGCTGGCTAACACTAAATTTTCCCGAAGGCTACCGCATTAAAGCAGTATCTGATTGCATTGTTGATACACCACTCATTTGTTTATACATAATACTTATAATGCCTCTTCTGTCTGCAATCATTCCTACACATAATCGTCAACGCTATGCGATCAATGCGATTACCACTATCCTGACAAACTTTCCGGATACGGAAGTCGTAGTCTCGGATACCAGCGATACCATGCAAATCGCTGAAGAGTTGGGGCATTGGATCGAATCCGGACGGCTGATTTATCACCATCCGCAACGTCCAATGGATGTGGTCAGCAATTTTCAGAATGGACTGCGCCTGGCAACTGGCGATTATCTGATCTTCCTCGGCGATGACGATTGCCTGGGACCAGGTGCAGAAGAGCTGGCGCGCTGGGCGCGCGATACGCAGGTCGAAGCGGCCGCTTGTTCCCTGGGTGCGGCTTACTTCTGGCCGGACTTCAAGTCCCTGTATTTCGGGGCTGACTTTACCGCCAAGCTGACGGTGCAGCCGTTTGCCGCCACCATTTCCCCGCTCGACGGACCGCAGGTGCTGCAGCAGGCATTGAAAAATCTGGGAACGGGTGTCATGTCCATGCCACGCGCCTATCTGGGCATGATGTCGCGTGCGCTCGCCGAACGTATCGAGCAAAAATATGGTGCGCTATTTGGCGGCGTCAGCCCTGATATCTATAGCGCGGCGCTGATTGCCGAAGAATCGCGCAGCGGCGTGCAGATCGATTTTCCTTTTATTATCGCCGGTAGTTCGGGGGGCAGCACCTCGGGACAAAGTGCGGAAGGAGGGCACAAGGGGGGCTTGCGCGACAATGCGCACATCGGTGCCTTCATCAATCTGGTGTGGGATCCCTTGATTCCTGAGTTCTACAGCGTGCCAACGGTCTGGTCTTACTCTTTCAAGGCGGCGATCGATAAGATCGGCAAAGCCGCCTATCGCCCTAATTTGCCCCGCCTGTATGCCAAGTGCTGCCTGCATCACCCTAAATACTGGCGTGAAACGAAGGCTGCCCTGTGTGCCTATGTCAAACGCGAACGTTACAGCCCCGCCTGTTTATCGTTTGTATGGGAACTGTTCCGCGAGTTTTCACGCCGTGCTTATCGTTTTATGCAGATCAAGTTCAAACCGGCGATTAACCGCCAAGCTTATGCCAAGGAAAAGCTGACGAATATTGGTGAGGCATATGCGCATTTGTTGACGCATGTGCAACCGAATCTGCCCCAGTTGCAATCCGCCATGAAAGAATTCAAGCGCTGAGATGTTGCCGGAATTGCGTTTCCAGGCTCTTCGGCGCTTGGCACGCTGCGCGCCGCAGGTGTTGCGTCCCTGTAGTGCAAAGTCGGCACCGCCCCGTTTGAAAAAAGAAAAATGCCAATCGGTCAAGTTTATATACTCGCATTCCTGCCGGTCTTGATACTCGGGATGTTTACCCAGGATAAGTCGCGTCTGTCATTTCAGATTGCAATGTGCTGCCTGATTACCTTGTGCGCCTTTGCCTTTCGTTCGCCGGAATTCGGTACCGATTCCTCGACATACCTGAACTATTTCTTATCGGCTTGCCAAGGTGGAGGAGGCGCCATCGAAACCGATGATTATTCCTTCTATGTCATGGACTTCTTTTTCTCGATGGCGCCCGGGGCATTGTGCAACCGCTATGCTTTTGCGAGCATCTGGATTCTCTTCATCGTGTTGCCGATTTTGTTTATGAAAGGAAATATCCGGGTCAAGTTCTTCATGTTGTTTTTCCTGGTTATTTCCCCAGTCGGCGCCGAGTTTTTTACAAATGCATTTAGGCAATCCGCATCGGCCATCCTGTTTTGTGTGGCTGTCTCGCGCGGAATGAAACACAAGTCTGGGCTGGCCTTCCTGGTCCTGTCGCTGCTGTTGCACAAAAGTTCATTGTTGTTGCTGGCAATTTATCTGTTGTCCTGCTGTGACATGCGCCGCCTGTTCCAGGGGGGCCTAGTGGCCTTACTCTGCCTGTTCATTGTGCCAGCGGACAGCGTCCTGTATACACCGTTCAACGGTTTTTTGTACGAAGTCACGAAATATCTGGCGCATGATAACGATGAGATTTTGGCCCGGATCTGTATCTATGCCAGTTTTTTCTGTCTGTATGCGTTCATGCGTCATTTGAACAAGCGCGAATATATCGACCTGAAGCCCTACGCGAGCTTCCTTTGGCTGCTGTTTATCGCCAGCGTGCTGCTGTTTCCCCTGCCGTACTTCAGCTATCGGTTTGTGTATTCGATTTATCCGATCTTTGTGTGGTGCTTTGCCTATGAGCTTGAGCGCAGCCGATCCTTGGAGATGTACTCGCGCGTGTATTGCTATGTCCTCGTGTCATTTGGCCTGACCATCGCTTTCCTGCTCGGTTCGTCTTCCATTAATTCGGTGAGCTTCTTTTAAATGATGACTATCGGAAAAACATTTGGAATTACCGTGGTCATTCCCGCGTATGCGCGCTATGACGCCTTGCTTGATGCCATCGAGTCTGTCACGACCAGCGCAATTGGACAGGTCGAGATCGTGGTCGTTGACGACTGTTCGCCCAATCTGGTGCTGGCTGAGAAGTTGCCAGTTTACAATTCATCGGGTGTGCCCGTACGGGTTTACCGCCTGGCGAAAAACAGTGGCCCCCAGTCGGCACGCAACCTCGGCATACGCCGCGCGCGCTTCAGTTTCGTGGCGTTTCTGGACTCGGATGACCGGTTTGCTCCAGAGAAAATTGATTTCCTGCTTGGCTACCTGAAGCAGGGTACGTGCGACATTGTTTATCATCCCGTCGATACGCCGACCAATATCAATGCCATCAATGCGCGTTGGTATGCGGGGCGCCTGCGCCATTTGCCGTTCAAGTATCTGCTGGCAGCGCTCAACCCCGTGTATACCCCTTGCCTGGTAGTGCGGCGTAACTTGGGCCTGGGCGTGCCGTTGATGCGCTATTGCGAAGATTATGCGTATCTGCTCAACATTAATGCACGGGCCAAGGCGGTGCATTTCGTTCCTCTGCCGATGACGACGCTGTCGCGCGCGCCGGGCAGCACGGGCGGCCTGTCTGCCGCGCTGTTCAAGATGCGTTTGAATGAATTCCGCGCAAAGAAAGTCATGTTGCGCCATTGGCGATTTTATGGCATCGACTGCATGTTGATTTCTATCGCATTCGGTTGCCTGAGAATATTGTCGGATGTGCTGAAACTAAGGTATTTCCGGAAATAGTTACCTGTTTTGCCTGTCGGATCGTCCTTGCTGCTTGCAGTGTGCAGAGTATCCGGAGAGAAAATTTGTGTTGAATGACAAGTAAAAAATGAAGGTTGGTAAATGAAGATTGCAATTATTGGAACCGTGGGTTTACCGGCAAAATACGGTGGATGGGAAACGCTGACCGAGCACCTAACGGATAATCTGAGCGACAAGTTTGATATCACCGTATACTGCAGTGGCAAAAAATATGCCGAGCAGCCGCCGACGTACAAGGGCGTCAAGCTGAAATATGTCAATCTGGACGCGAATGGCGTGCAGAGTATTCCATACGATATCGTTTCCATGCTGTCCGCGCTACGCTATGCGGACGTGCTGGTGATCCTGGGGGTCTCAGGCTGTATTTTCTTGCCTGTTATCAAGTTGCTGAGCAAGAAGAAAGTTATCGTCAATATCGATGGCATGGAATGGCGCCGCGCCAAATGGGGGCGTTTCGCCAAATGGTTCCTGAAGCTTTCCGAAGCGACGGCGGTGCGTTTTGCCGATGTGACGATTGCGGACAACAAGGCGATTCAGCAATACGTCACCGCGCAATATGGTCGCCCCAGTGAATTAATTGCGTATGGTGCAGACCATGTGACGCAGCAGCCCATCAGCGGCGAGGTATTGCAGCGCTTTCCCTTCTTGCAGCATGATTATGCCTTCAAGGTATGCCGCATCGAGCCGGAAAATAATGTGCACTTGATCATCGATGTCTTTGCTTCGCAGACGCGCATGCCCCTGGTTATTGTCGGTAATTGGGCCAATAGCGCGTATGGGCAAGAGTTGAAGCAACAATATGCACAGCTGGCGCATGTGCACTTGCTTGATCCGATTTATGACCAGAGCATCCTGAACCAGTTGCGCAGCAACTGCCGCATGTATGTGCATGGCCACAGCGCCGGTGGAACCAATCCTTCGCTGGTGGAAGCGATGTACCTGGGCTTGCCCATTCTGGCATTTGGCGTGAGCTATAACCGGGAAACAACGCAAAATCAGGCCCGATACTTCGACGATGAAGCCGGTTTGCTGGCCATCCTCAATACCGTGCAGCCAGATGAGCTGCAGGCGATTGGGCGTACCATGAAGCGGATCGCTGAAGAAAATTATACGTGGAGCACAATTTCGGCGAAGTATGCCGCCTTGTTTGATACGCCGCGCCAGGTGCGCTAATGGCAGGATAAGCCGCCAATGCGGCGGACAGGACACCGGCCCGGAGTCCTGTCCCGATGTTTTTGATTAGGAATGTATTGTGGTGTTATTGACTGGAGCGACCGGATTTGTCGGCGCCGCATTGATTGAACGGCTGGCTCGCATGGGCGATGGAAGCATTCGTGCCTGCACGCGCGATGCCAGTGCCGTGTTTCCTGATACGGTGGAAACGTTTGTCATCGACGATCTGTCCAGCCAGACATGCTGGGATCATGCTTTCGACTCGGTGAGTGTGGTCGTGCATGCCGCAGCGCGCGTGCATGTGATGAACGAGACGGCGGCCGATCCCCTGCAGGAATTTCGTCGTGTAAATGTCGATGGCACCCTGCACCTGGCACGTTGCGCCGCCCGCGCCGGGGTACGGCGTTTTGTGTTTATCAGTTCCATCAAGGTGAATGGCGAAGCGACACTGCCTGGACAAACCTTCTCTGAAAGCGATGTTCCGGCACCGTCGGATCCGTATGGTATTTCCAAGCTGGAAGCTGAGCAGGGTCTGTTTGCGCTGGCCCGGGAAACCGGCATGCAGGTGGTGGTGATACGGCCGCCGCTAGTCTATGGGCCGGGCGTCGGGGCCAATTTCCTCAGCATGATGCGCTGGCTGCGGCGCGGTGTGCCACTGCCGCTGGGAGCGATCCAGAATCGGCGCAGTCTGGTCGCGCTGGGCAATTTGGCTGACCTGGTTGCCGTATGCGCGGAGCACCCGGCGGCGGCCAATCAGGTCTGGCTGGTGGCCGATGGCGAAGACTTGTCGACGAGCCAGCTGCTGCGCCGTATGGGTCAGGCGCTGGGCAAGCCCGCTCGGTTGCTGCCGGTGCCGGTATGGATGCTGGGTGCGGCATGCGCGGTGATTGGCAAGCGCGGCTTCGCGCAGCGCTTGTGCGGGTCTTTGCAGGTGGATATTTCAAAGGCGCGACAGCTGCTCGGCTGGGTGCCGCCGTTGAGTGTGGATGAAGGTTTGCGTCGTGCGGCGCGGAGAAATTAAATGAAACGTTTGTTTGATGTAAGTGTTGCCTTGCTGGCTGTTGCCGTACTATCCATACCGCTGCTGGTGGTGGCCGTGCTGGTCAAACTGACCTCGCCCGGGCCCATCGTGTATTGGTCGGACCGAGTGGGGCGCCATAACCGTATTTTTCGGATGCCAAAATTTCGCACCATGCGTGTTGATACCCCGGCGGTAGCGACCCATTTGCTGTCCGACCCAAAGCGCTTCCTGACGCCGGTCGGCCCGTTCCTGCGTAAATCCAGCCTGGATGAGTTGCCGCAGCTGTGGAGTATCCTTATTGGTGACATGAGTTTTGTCGGCCCGCGTCCCGCCCTGTTCAATCAGGATGACTTGATTGCCTTGCGTACCGAATATGGCGTAGACCAGGTATTGCCTGGCTTGACCGGCTGGGCGCAAATCAACGGCCGTGATGAATTGCCGATACCGGACAAAGTTCGCCTGGATGCCGAGTATCTGCAGCGCCAGTCGTTTCTCCTTGACTTGAAAATTATCTTCCTGACCTTCCTGAAAGTGGTGCGTCGCGATGGCATCACGCATTGATGCCCAGGTTGCGCCTGTATATTGAGATTGGTAAGAATTGATGACTCCTTTATCGAATTTCCCGCGCTTGCAAAAGCAGCTGATCGCCGCATCTGCGGACATGTTCTTTTTGCCACTGACATTTTGCGTGGCGGTACTGCTGCGCTTTGACGGTGTCAGCCTCGCCGTATTCCGCCCGTACTTTTGGCTGATTCTCCTGGCGCCACTGGTCTCCATTCCGATCTTTATCAAGCTGGGGCTGTACCGAGCAGTGATCCGTTTTATCGATTACAAGATAGTCTACGTGGTGGTGCTGGGCGTGACGCTGTCGGTGGCGGTCTTGCTGGCCTTTGCGGCCTTCTCCACGCACATGATCGGCCTGTCGCGCGGTGTCTTTGGCATTTACTGGGTTAGTGCGATCATGTACGTGACGGCCAGCCGTTTCATGGCGCGCGGCTATTTCGCGCGAGTATCGGGCGTTACCGGTGGTATTCCTGTCGCTATTTATGGCGCAGGTGCTTCCGGCAGCCAGTTGGCACAGACGCTCAGCTATGGCGCCGAGTACCGCCCGATGGCGCTGATCGATGAGAAAAAAGAGTTGCACGGCGCAATCATTGCCGGCATTCGCGTGTATGCCCCCGAAGACTTGCCGGAACTTGTGGTGGACAAGGGCATCACCAAGATCCTGGTGGCCCTGCCATCCTTGTCGCGTGCGCAGCAGCGCCGTATTCTCGACAAGCTGGAACCCCTGAAGATCAAGACGCTGGTGACCCCGCCGATCAAGAGTCTGATCAGCGGTCTGGTTCGCTTGCAGGATTTGCGCGAGATCGAGATCGAGGATTTGCTGGGCCGTGACGCAGTCGAGCCTGACCATGACTTGATGGCCATGTGTATCACTGGAAAGACCGTCATGGTCACGGGCGCCGGCGGCTCCATTGGTTCCGAATTGTGCCGCCAGATTCTGCGGCAGCGGCCTGCGCGTCTGATCTTGCTCGAGATGTCGGAATTTGCCCTGTATACCATCGAACAGGAATTGCAAGGCTTGCGCAAGACGCAGCATATCGAACTCGAGCTGTTGCCATTCTTGGGTTCCGTCTTGGAAACCGAAAAATGCGAAAAGATTCTGCGCACGTTCAAGGTGGAAACGGTATATCACGCAGCGGCATACAAGCATGTGCCGTTGGTGGAACATAACCCGATCGAGGGAATACGCAACAATGCCTTGGGTACCTTGAGCATGGCGCGCGCTGCCATTGCAGCCGGGGTGAAACGCTTTGTGCTGATTTCCACCGACAAGGCCGTGCGGCCAACCAATGTCATGGGCTCGACCAAGCGCCTGGCGGAATTGATTCTGCAGGCATTTTCACGTGAACAGGACAAGACGCGTTTCTGCATGGTGCGCTTTGGTAATGTCCTGGGTTCATCTGGTTCTGTTGTGCCCTTGTTCCGGAAACAGATCATGGCAGGCGGACCCATCACCATTACCCATCCGGAAATCACGCGTTACTTCATGACGATTCCGGAAGCTGCACAACTGGTTCTGCAAGCTGGCGCCATGGGCGAAGGCGGCGACGTCTTCGTGCTGGACATGGGCGATCCGGTGAAAATCGTCGATCTGGCCAAGCGCATGGTGCATCTGAGCGGCCTCGAAGTGCGTAGCGAACAGACGCCGAATGGCACCATTGACATCCATCATGTGGGCTTGCGTCCCGGCGAAAAACTATATGAAGAACTGCTGATCGGCGATAACGTTGAAGGTACCGATCATCCCTTGATCATGCGTGCCCAAGAAGCCGAATTGCCTTGGCCGCAGTTGGAGTTACTGCTCGATGAGTTGACGCAAGCATGCGCACGGTTTGATCATGAGGCGGTGCGCGCCTTGCTGCTGCAGGCGGTAACCGAATATGCGCCACAGTGCGGTATTGAAGATTTGATTTGGTGCGCCCGTGGCGATGCCGCATCGTCGCAGCCTTGAGTAATCAGTTACAGCTCGCGCACCTCTTGCCTCGCGGTACCGATGGATTAATATATTTACTTTCTAAAGAAGAAACATGGAAAATTTGAATCAGCTTCACAAGCACAATGGCGAGAACGTTGTCATTTATGTGAAAGCCTTGCGTGACGCGCGCAAGTGGATTGGTGCTGCCACGATAGCGGTCATGGCCATCGCCGTGTCCGGTGCCTTGTATCTGGGGCAGTATCGTAGCGAAGGCTTCCTGCAGTTTGGTGGTCCGATTCCCTTGTCACTGGAGACGCTGGACAAAGACAAGGATTCGAAAAAGGACAAGGACAAGGACAAGGATAAAGACAGTAATCCGGGTATCGTATTGACTGATTACAAACGCTATGCCGCCGCCTTCAGTACCAGCGAGCGCTTTGATGCTTTTGTGCAGGCAAATAAGCTGCAGGCAGTCGACGGCATCGGGGTACTGCGCAAGGCCATGGCCAGCGGTGACGGATTTAACAAGATGGTAGAGCCGATTTTCCCCTTCACCAAGATGGACGCCAAGGAGTTGATGGAGCAACCCAAGGATGGTGGCAATAATGTGATTGGTTTGCGTATTTCTTATGCAGCAGGCAATGCCGAGAGTGCTCAGCGCATGGTGGGATTGCTGGGGCGCTATACCATCGACAGCATCATCTACTCCAATTATTCTGATGTGCTGCGTTTCAAGCACATTGAATTATCGGCCAAGATCACCAAGATTGATAACGAAATCATCAACATGAATGAGCGGCTGGAGATGTATCAGCGCAAGGGCGTGGTGCTCAAGAAGATCGTGGGCAATTATCCGGAAGCGGCGAACAAGTCGGCAACCTCGGTAATTTCAGTCACGGAAGACAGCGCTCGTTATTTGTCGCCCATTACCCATCTGATGTCCGGCGAAGTAGAAGCTTTGAGCACCAGCGAAACCATTATTACGCTCAAGCGCCAGCAGGCACAGAATGCGCTATTGCGCGAATACTATGACAAGGCCAAGAGCCTGCTTGATACCAACCAATCGGGCGAAGCGCTGCTGCGCGGCCTCGAAGCGGTGAAGGAAGGCGTCTTCAAGACCAAGAATCTGAACGATGAAGTGGTCAAGGAGGTATATAACATGATCACGATTGATAACCAGCGCGCCATCAATTTGTATCTGGAAAAGAGCCGCTTCATCGCTGGTCCTACCTTGCCGGAGAAACGTAATATCCGCTTGTCTGCGGTATTGCTGTTGAGTCTGCTGTTCGGCTTCTTCTTGTCGTCGGCGATCGTTTTGCTGCGTAAATGGTGGCGTGAAAACCTGTAGTTCGCTTTTTTTACCTCCGTGAGTGAAAAGCCCACGCAACGGTTACGTTAGCGTGGGCTTTTTTACGTCATGCAGTGCCTGCACGTGCAGCAGACACTGTGCTGCTGCACTTTACGCTTGCTTATTGGCTCACTACGGCGTCAAAGCGGGCCTTATTGCTTGCCAATGCCTTGAGGACTTTGTATTCAATGCCAGAGCGGCATTTGGTATAAGTTTTATCCTCCACGCAGCACACCGTCGATTGCAGATGGGCCAGGCGCTGCGCTGCTGCAGTTGTGGTGTCGCGCACGAACATGATGGTTTCGGCAGCGGAATCATCTACTTCCCGCAAGGCGGTGATGCCAGCCAGAATATCCTTATCGCAGCGCAGATGCAGGTCTGCCGCAATTTCATCTAGCCAATGATCGAGCAACTGCCATTTCTCATTGAGTGTGATCTCGCGATAAAACGACATATTTGACTTTTGCACGGCTGGCGAACCGGCGATGACTATGTTTGCACCACATGATTTTGTAATATTGGAGCCGATGAGGGCGACCGTACGGGCGCCTATTGTCACGCCTGAGGCGACAATGCAGGAGCCGACCAGCCAGACATTGTCTTCGATCACCACCGGGCGTTCACCATATAGGGTGCAGCCTTCGATCTGTTCGCCTGCGGCGACGTGCGACCAAAGTTGGGAGTACATGCCGACACGAACCCCGCGGCCAATGCTGATGCCACCCGTACCGTCGATAATGCTGTTTTGCCCAAACCAGCAATGCGCACCGATTTGCGTTCCCTGGCCGCTAAGCACCAAGCAATTTTCATGCAAAGTGCTCCAGTCACCAAGCATCACATCGCCACCGGCACAGATGAACTTGACGCCAGGGCCGATGACGCAATAGTCGCCTATGGTGACAGTGCCTGGCGCATGGAAGATAATTTGGGCCGTCGGGGCGATCTTTGCGCTCGCAGCAACTACAACTTTGCCTTCACCAATTACGATAAATTGACTCATGGGCGATATTCTCCTGTGTAATGTCACTGAAAATCTAGGGACGAAATCATTTTTTTTATTAAAACTAAATACCAATTTTTAAATAAGACATGTTTGGGAGTGATTAGGATGCTGAAAATAAGCGGGATGGATCATGGCGATGGCTGCTGCCCGTCTGCGCGCAGGCGATGTTGCATCCCATTCAATGTCGGACAAGTCCGGATTATGCGGGCATGTATTGTCAGCGAAGCCAGCTATTTATTATACAGCTCAGAAACGCTGTTTTGCCGGCAGTGCGCGCCGCCGAGGCGTCCAGAGTAACGTTTAACCTGGGTTGTGACGACAACTCCATGGCGGTTCCTGTACAACTGTACTGGCATGCTGCGGACGGCCATCCGAGCGAAACGCTCAGTGTACGTTTCATGGAGGCGCCTGGCAGCAATTCCATCGATCTGGCCACGCTGCCGGAATGGCAGCCAATGGTCACGATCGGCGGCTTGCCCATTGCTCTCGATTCTCCCGACGCCTTGCTCGATGCTGACGATCTATGCGGTGAAGCTTGGCCGCTAGTTTTTGGCCAGGCCAGCGCGCGCGCTGGCGCATGCCGCCAGCCAGATGATGATTGACAGGCTGGTGGCAATGATGCACCAGTAGATGTAACGGAAATCGGCTGACGGTACGCTCGCCAGATAGCCTAGGAAGTAGCCGAGCGAAGAGGCGTTCAAAGCCAGTATCTGCGTCTTTTCCAGCGATGGAAGCATGCGCCAGCCGAGTACCATCATGGCGATTGCCAGCAGCAGCCAGGAATACGGCTTGAAGAGTTCTCCGAGCGGCGTGACCTGGCTACCTTCGACATAGGCTTGCATCAGGTGCGCTAGTTTCGGATTGTCCAGTTTGATTCCCAATTTATTTTCCAGGATGCCTGGGTGCCAGGCGTAGTAGGGTTCCAGCGTGGGCGAGCGCAGGAAATACAGGAATGCTTCGCCCTTGATCTGCAGGTACGGCAGCGGATGCTCAAGGATGGTCTTTTTCCATAGGGCATGGGCCTCCGTATGCGGCATGCCGGCAAACAGGCTGCCGCTAAGGTCGTAACCTTTGCGTACAAAGCACATCGCCCGTTCATATTGGATAGGCATGGGAGAGCAGGTGGCATTGTCTTCAGGCTTTACCCAAGGCATCAAGTTTTCGCCCGTCATGAAGGCGATCTTGGCCACTTCATCCCCCATCGTTAATGTTTCAAAGTGTTTTCTCTCCGCATGCAGAACGTTGTAGCTGAGAACTGACGTGGCCAGGGGCAGGGTAGCAGACAGCAACACGCTCAAGATAGCCACTTGTACGATGGATCGTGTTGGCCAGAAGTAGCGCAGGGCGCAGTAGATGAGGGGCACAATGGCCAGGATGGCATTGTGCCTGACGGCAGAGGCATAGAAAATGAAAGGGATGGCCAGGGCGGCGACTCGCCAGTTCTTCGTCTTTGAATACAGCAGTCCTGTCGCCACGAGCAGGGCGAAAGCCATGCCCACGTCTTTCCACAGTACACCGGCAAAATTGACGACCCATGGCAGCAGACACATGGCGGGAATCAGCAGGGCCCAGCCACGATGTGCCATGTTGCCGTACCAGATCAGGATGCCTGCTGCCAACAAGGCGAGGTGCAGCATCAGCAAGCTTTGCGGGCCGGAAACCAGGTACAGACACATATGCCATACGTAGGACATGATGGCGGGATTGCTATCCGTATAGTACTGATTCAGTGCTGTCTTGTATTGCACCATGGAATCATATGACATGAAGCCGGGGGCAAAGCAGTACCAGATAACAGTCAGGACGATAGCCGTCATGGCGATGGCCAAGGGAGTGAAAACCTGATTTTTCATGGGTAACTTCAAATTCGAGCAAGAGAATGGACCTGCACCGTAGGTGGCGGCGATAGGGTGCTTATGCCTTCGTGGCAACAAGTATGCCGACGATGATCAGCGCAACACCGATCATGTATTGGGTTTGGAAGCGTTCGCCAAAGAGAAAATGGCTGCCGATCGGCACCAATACAAAGGCCAGCGCCATCAGCGGGTAGATTCGGCCCAGTTCGATGCGCTGCAGTACCCAGACCCAAGCCAGCGTCGTCAGTCCATAGAGGAAGATTGCAGCCGACAGGGCGGCCAGCGTTTTGACGGAAAAAAAGCTGCCGCTCTGTAGCAACCCATTGGCACTGATTTTAAACAGGATTTGTCCGGCTGCAATGCCTAGTACACATAACAGGGCCACGATATAAGTCATTCATTTATCTCCATAGAATTGCTGGGGCGATGCCCAGTGCGCCGTATTCTGGCGCAGGGGTACAGTCTTCTGTCATTGCCTACGGTTTGTCTGTCAGGCGATGCATCGCGCTTTCACTTCCTGCCACGCCGAATGCGATGGAATGGTTTTTTCGGGATCGAGCTGATATCGTGTCCGAGAAAGGCCAGTATTAATTGCAGGCCGACAATCACCGGCAAGCCTGACAGCATGACTGTTCCTGCCGAGGCGGGCATATCGTCATGGACGGAATGCAGCCATTGCGTCGCACCAAACACGCACCCGAAGGCAAGCATCAGGACACCGATGGGCAGTTCAATAGAGGCAATGGACAGGTCCCGCAAGTAATAGTTGTAGAAAATGCGTTTGAAGAAATTGCGCATATGTTTGGCAAAAAATTCAAACACAACCTGGGAAATCTTCAGATTGCTGACCTCATCGCCATATTTTGCATCCATGGGGATATCGGCGACGACTGCGCGCAAGGTATTGAGGCGAAACAAGATATCAGTTTCAAAAAAATAACGACGGCTGATTTTTTGCATCGGCAGGTGGCGCACTACCTCGCAGTGGATGGCCGTATAGCCGTTGGTCGGATCGAAGATGTCCCAATAGCCGGAAGAGATCTTGCTCATGAAGGACAGGATCGCATTGCCAAAAAGACGCGCCTTTGGCATGCTGCGCACGCTTTCCAGATCGTAGAAGCGGTTACCCTTGGTGTAGTCGGCTTCGCCAGCGACAATCGGAGCGATAAAGTCGGGAATGCATGCGGGATCCATCTGGCCATCGCCATCGACCTTGACGATGATATCCATGCCATCGTCCAGTGCGGCGCGATAGCCGGTCATGACGGCGCCGCCGACGCCCTGGTTTTCGGCGTGGCGCAACACGACCACGCGTTGGTCGCGGCAATGGCCCTCGACCAGGTCGCCTGAGCGGTCCGGGCAGCAGTCGTCGACGACATAAATACGGCTCACTTCTGCGCCAATCTGACCGATGACAGAAAGGATATGCTTATCTACCTTATAACTGGGTATGACGACCGCAATGGCCAAGCCTTGTTTTGTCATTTTGTTATTGCTTGTCTTTACTATGCATGGTGGCGTTTCCCGGAAGCGAGCAATATTGTTAATTATGGCATGCGTAGTTGGCACGCCTCTGGCGCGATGGGGGGGGGGGGGGATGGCGCTGTGGCGCGCCACCAGGCGCGCATGGGCAAGGCCGGGGGCTAGTTCTGCTTGCCATGGCAATGCGGGCATGACACCTCATACACATATTCCGGCGCCAGCTGCTGACGCGGCGTGACGACGGCGCGGCAGACGAAACATTGCACGGTTTCCGTCGGTTCCAGTTTCGGGTTCAGGGCCGTGCGGTAGTCGAACACGAAGCAGTCGCCCGTGTAGTGCTCGCCGCCCACTTCCTCGAAATATTTCAGTATGCCGCCGTCGAGCTGGTACACGCTGTCGTAGCCGATTTCCTTCATGTGGATGGCGGCCTTTTCGCAGCGGATGCCGCCCGTGCAGAAGGTGACGACGGTTTTGCCTTCCAGCTCGTCCTTGTGCGCGGCGGCGACGGCCGGGAATTCTGTAAACTTGTCGATACGGTAATCAAGCGTGTTGTTGAACGTGCCTACGTCCACTTCAAAGGCATTGCGCGTTTCCATCATGACCACCGGTTTGCCCGCGTCGTCGACGCCGGCGTCGAGCCAGCGCTTGAGCGTATGCGCGTCGACGGACGGCGCGCGACCCAGTTCCGGCTTGATCAATGGCATGCGCATGGTGATGATTTCTTTTTTTAGCTTGACCAGCATGCGCTTGTGCGATTGCTCGATCGACAGGCTTTCCTTGCATTCCAGATCGGCCAGACGCTCATCGCTGCGTACCCACGCGAGGAAGTTGTCGATATGTTCGCGTGTGCCCGACAGAAACATGTTGATGCCTTCTGGCGTCAGCAGGATCGTGCCCTTCAGTTCCAGCGCCAGGCATTGCTCCTGATACAAGGGGCGCATGGCTTCCGTATCGTCTAGCGTAATGAATTTATACGCGGCGATATTGACAAACGTGGCAGCTGGCGTGCTGACGGCGGCGGAAACGGCGGGTGTTGCTGGGGTGATGGCTTGCATGATGGAGATCGGGTTAGACTGAACAGCCGATATTATAAGCCCGACGGGCCAGGCAGGATACCCGGTCCGCACCCGCGACGCGGTAGAATAGACCCCATTGAATTTTGCACGAAATGGTACACAGGATGGAAATGGTAATGCAAGAGGCCGGCACTCCGGCAGGTTCACAGCAAGCGATGCAGCCCGGTCCTGCGTTCGTCCACTTGCGCGTGCACTCGGAGTACTCGATCGTCGATGGCCTGGTGCGCATCGACGACGTGGTCAAGGCGGCGGCGAAGGACAAGCAGGTGGCGCTGGCTGTCACCGACTTGTCGAACCTGTTTGGCATGGTCAAGTTCTACAAGGAAGCGCGCGGCAAGGGCATCAAGCCCATCGTCGGCGTCGATGTGTGGATCACGAATGACGACAACCGCGAAAAGCCGTCGCGTTTGCTGTTGCTGGCGAAGAACCGCATGGGCTATCTGCAACTGTGCGAACTGCTGTCGATGGCCTGGCTGACCAACCAGTACAAGGGGCGTGCCGAGTTGCGCATCGAGTGGCTGCAGGCGCTGGCGACGAATACCTATGATCTGTACCCGGGCGAAAGCGCGGCGAATGGCTTGATCGTGCTGTCCGGCGCGCACTTCGGCGATGTCGGTATTGCTATCGAGAATGGCAACCTGGCCCTGGCCGAGCGCAATGCCCAGCGCTGGGCCGAGATTTTCCCCGGGCATTTTTATGTCGAGATCCAGCGCGGCGGCCAGGCCAACCAGGAAGCGCAAGTGCGCCATGCGGTGGCCCTGGCGGCCAAGCTGGGTTTGCCGGTCGTCGCCACGCATCCCGTGCAATTTATTTCTCCAGAAGAATTTATTGCCCACGAAGCCCGTACCTGTATCGCCGAAGGCGAAATGCTGGCCAACGCCAAGCGGGTAAAGCGCTTCAATGACAGCCAGCGCTTCCTGTCGCAGGCGGACATGGCGGAACTGTTCGCCGACTTGCCCGCGGCGCTGGCCAATTCCGTGGAAATTGCCAAGCGCTGTAATTTGACGTTGACCCTGGGCAAGCCGCAACTGCCGAACTTCCCCACGCCGCCCGGCATGACGATCGACCAGTTCCTCGTCGCCGAATCGCAGGCAGGCCTGGAAAAACGTTTGTTGCAGCTGTATCCCGATCCCGAGCGCCGTGAAAAGGAGCGTCCGCGCTACGAATCGCGCTTGAAATTCGAGACGGATACGATTTGCAACATGAAATTCCCCGGCTACTTCCTGATCGTGGCCGAGTTTATCCAGTGGGCCAAGGAAAACGGCGTGCCCGTCGGGCCTGGCCGCGGTTCGGGCGCCGGTTCGCTGGTGGCGTATTCGCTGCTGATTACCGATCTGGACCCATTGCAATACAACTTGCTGTTCGAGCGCTTCCTGAATCCCGAACGCGTCTCGATGCCCGACTTCGATATTGACTTTTGCCAAGAAGGGCGCGACCGGGTCATCCAGCACGTCAAGGATTTGTATGGCAAGGAGGCGGTCTCGCAGATCGCCACCTTCGGTACCATGGCGGCCAAGGGCGCGATCCGCGACGTGGG
Organism: Janthinobacterium sp. DSP2-3-3; assembly: GCF_049897325.1. Taxonomy (NCBI): domain Bacteria; kingdom Pseudomonadati; phylum Pseudomonadota; class Betaproteobacteria; order Burkholderiales; family Oxalobacteraceae; genus Janthinobacterium; species Janthinobacterium sp. DSP2-3-3. The sequence goes on from NZ_JAFCWA010000003.1 coordinate 42,092, forward strand.
CCGTGTGATGGACTTCGGCTACAACTTCTGCGACGGTATTTCCAAGCTCATCCCGTTCAAGCCGGGCAAACCCGTGTCGATCGCCGACGCCATCGAGGAAGAGCCGTTGCTCAAGGAGCGCCTGGAAAACGAGGAAGAGGTCAAGCAGTTGCTGGACCTGGCGCAACAGGTCGAAGGCATCACGCGCAATATTGGCATGCACGCGGGGGGCGTCTTGATCGCGCCGGGCAAGCTGACGGATTTCTGCCCGCTGTACACGCAGGGCGGCGACTCGGGCGTCGTCTCGCAGTACGACAAGGATGACGTGGAAGCCGTTGGTCTGGTGAAGTTCGACTTCCTGGGCTTGACCACGCTGACGATTCTCGACCGCGCCGTGCGCTACATCAAGCAGCTCGATCCGGCGCAAGCCAATTTCGATCTGGCCACCTTGCCGCTGAACGACAAGCCGTCCTACGACCTGTTGACCAAGGCCAAGACCGTGGCCGTGTTCCAGCTCGAGTCGCGCGGCATGCAGGGCATGCTGAAAGATGCGCGTCCCGACCGTTTCGAAGACATTATCGCGCTCGTGGCGCTGTACCGTCCCGGCCCGATGGACCTGATTCCCGACTTTTGCAAGCGCAAGCACGGCGAACGCTTCGATTATCCCGATCCGCGCACGGAATCGATTCTGTCCGAAACCTACGGCATCATGGTGTATCAGGAGCAGGTGATGCAGATGGCGCAGATCGTCGGCGGCTACTCGCTGGGCGGCGCCGACATGCTGCGCCGCGCGATGGGTAAAAAGAAAGCCGAAGAGATGGCCGAGCACCGCGAGATCTTCCGCGCCGGTGCGGCCAAGGATGGCTTGACGGCGGAAAAGGCCGATGAGATCTTCGACTTGATGGAAAAGTTCGCCGGCTACGGTTTCAACAAATCGCACGCCGCCGCCTACGCCTTGCTGTCGTACCATACGGCTTATTTGAAGGCGCACCACACGGCCGCCTTCATGGCCGCCAACTTGTCGCTGGCCATGGACGACACGGACAAGATCAAGATTCTGGTGGAAGACTCGCTGGAAATCTGCAAGCTGACCTTGTTGCCGCCGGATATCAACGAATCGGATTACCGCTTCACGCCGAGCGGTGCGGCGCCTTCCGTGAGTGGCAAGAAAGTCACGCAAATCCGCTATGGCCTGGGTGCCGTGAAAGGTTCAGGCCAAAACGCCATCGAAGCCATCATTGCCGCGCGCGAGGCCGGCGGTCCATTCACCAGCCTGTTTGACTTCTGCAAGCGCGTGGATAAAAAGCAAATCAACCGCCGCACCATCGAGTCCCTGATACGCAGCGGTGCCTTCGACTGCCTGAAGGTCGACCGCGCCATCCTGCTCGCGTCCGTGGCGTTCGCCATGGAATGCGCGGACCAGGCCGCCAAGGCGGCCAATCAGGTGAGCCTGTTCGGCGGCGACGACAGCGACATGGTGGCGCCGCCCGAGTACGTCAAGGTGCCCGTGTGGACCGATAAACAGCGATTGACGGAAGAAAAGATCGCGCTGGGCTTCTACCTGTCAGGTCATCTGTTCGATTCGTATGCGCCCGAGGCGCGCCGTTTCGCGCGCACGAAACTGTCTGAATTGTCGCCGTCGCGCGAACCGCGCATGATGGCCGGCGTCATCACGGGCTTGCGCACGCAGATGACGCAGCGCGGCAAGATCCTCATCGTCACCCTGGACGACAAAAGCGGCACGGTGGAAGTGACGGTGTATGGCGAATTGTTCGATGCCAACCGGAAAATCTTCAAGGAAGATGAATTCCTGGCCGTCGTGGGCAAGGTGTCGGAAGACCGTTTTTCGGGGGGCTTGCGCATCACGGCCGAGAGCGCCTTCGATATCATCGCTGCGCGCGTGCAGTATGGCCGCCAGCTGGGCCTGACCTTGCCTGCTACCCTGGACGCCAAGCGCATCCGTGACGTGATCATGCCGCACCGGGCCGAGACGGGCTTGCCGATTGCTGCGCGGGTCAGCCCGCAAGGCGTCAGTTGCGTGCTGCAGTTTGGGGAAGAGTGGAAAGTGGCGCCATCGGATGAATTGCAGATGGCGCTGGAGCAAATGCTGGGTGCGCAAGAGGTGGCGGTCGAATACTGACCGGCAGCAGCGCAGGCACTACGCCAAAGCCAAACCGGATGCGAATCGGGTTTGGCTTTTGACGTTTACATGTCTTTCAGGCCCGTGATTGCATAACCTTTTGCGGCAATCTGCTGGTGCGGCTGTTCGATGTGGTAGTCGGGCAAGGCCTGGGCGTCGTCGGCCACTTCGCTGGCGCGTACTTCGATTTGCCAGTCGGTATTAGTCACTTCTTCCGGAATGATCTTTCCTTCCGGCACGGCGAGGTAGGAAAAAATGCCGTCGTGCTCGGCTCGGCGGTAGATGTCTACGCGCATGAATGCCTCCTAGTAAACGTTGGGGGAACCGGCGCGCCAGGAATGCACACCGATCTGACTAGCGTAACAGGAATGTGCGGCGCATGGTTTTTGCGCGCGTGCGGGAGAAGAACTGGGGTATTGCGTGGCGGAATGACTGCGGGCGCGGGGGCGGGGCGCCTGGCCTATACCAGGGAGAGGGTCAGGCTACGGTGGAAAAGTGCTCGTCATCAAATTCGGCCGGATGCTGGGCATCATTGGCGGCCATGGCGGTGCCGTGCACAGCGACGTGGACATGGCTGCGATGCGATGCCAGGCCGTTGTGCAGGCTGTCGATCATGTTCAAGGTCAGTTCGTGGCGCTTGCGTGCTTCCGAACGTTTCTTGGAAGCGATCTCTTCGAGGACGAGCGCAGGTAGATTTTCGCATGGCAATTCAAAGTCGCCATCGCTACGGGCCGTGGCGCCAAGTTCTTGCCACAATGCATTGTAGTCAGCGAGCAGCCGGCCATTCTTCTTTGCCGAATGGTGGCCGGCTCGGTTGGCATTGCCTACCAAAAGCATGGTGCGGCAACCGTGCTCGTATGCCAACTGGCGTACCAGGCGTATCATCAGGAACTTGGGGCGCATGCCGTGCAGGTCGCGCGTGGCTTCGCGCACGCGGCGCAAGCCTTCCGCGCCCTGCGGACCCTGGATGCAGCCGATGCCCACGCCCACATCCCTGGGCGCGCGCGTGCGGCAGCCGAAGAAGGTGAAGACCACCGTGTAGAGCACATCGTCATCATGGATCAACTGCAAGACCATCTCGCCTTCGCGGTCCATGCGGAACAGCGAAGACAGGCGCAGATGGTAGAGCGAACCGGATTTTCCCGGTACCGTGGCGAGTATGACCGGCTGATGCGCAGCCTGTACCATCAGCTTGCCCCAGCCTTGTTGCAGGATGAAATGATAGTGGTCGACCAGCATGGATACGCGTTGCTGGCATGACAGGCTTTTGCTCAGGTAGTGCCGGTACACCTTGTGGACCAGACGCGGGTAGGCTTGCAGCAGGTCGCCGAAGACAGGGTGGGAATTGAGCAACTTGAGCCAGAGACGTGTCTGCCGCTGTTGCAGGCGTGCCCGCAATTGCAGTTTGAACAGCTCGCGCAGGCGGGCAATCCCAGGGGGCATATTGGTGAGACCAGCATGCAGAGTAATCGCTTGTGTCATCAGGCACTTTCCTTGGTAAATGAGAACGGTGGTGGCTGCGGGCTGTGCTTCAGGGCAGCGACGGACAGCTCATGCCATCGGTATTGGCCAGCAGCACGGTGGCGCTACGGCTGGTGTGGGCCAGCTTGCACGCCAGGGCGTCCGAGAATCGGTTTCGCCAAGAACTGTTCTTAATGCCAAGTAAGACAATTTCATGGCATCCCAGCATTTCGGCCGTGTTGAGTATCGTAAAAATGATTTCGCCTGGAAAAATGTGGGTAGTGAAGGCTATATGTGAACGGCTCAGGTACAAGCCGGCCTCGTGCATGATTTGCCCGGCTGCCAGCGTGAGCGTACTGCCGGCATCTTCAGCTGCATCTTGCTGCGGCAGGGCGTGCTTGCGCTGGCGTCACATGCAGCAGGCTGACACTCACGCATATCCCCCATTCCTGTAGCCGCTTGGCGTAGCGCACACCGTCGATGATGCCTGGCCCGGCTTACCGTACGCGCCCGCGGCGCTGTCCGGGGCGCGGTGATGTTGCGGGGCAAGGCGTGATGCATGCATGGAAGGATGGCCATAGTCAGAAAACCAGGTCATCTTATCCATGCCCTCATCCCCTGTAAATTGGCGAAACAGCGTACGGGTTCCCCTTATGCGGCCCCTGTTCTAATAGCGGTAGGTGACATACACGGCGCCAATCGGGGATGTCTTGCGCTGCACGATGGGGCTCTTGGCCGCATCGCCCATGCGGTGCTCGATGCCGACCAGGGTATTGATACCCCAGCGCGCATCGAAGCGGTGCTCCCAGTTGACGGTGGCCTGCGCTTCATATAACCCGCCCTTCGGCGTGTATTGCTTGAACGAAGTATTCGCGGCCTGGGTGGCCGTTACGCCATACATGGTCTGCACGTACTTGCGCTCGCCCCAGCCCAGCTGGCCGCCGATGCTCACGCTGTCTTGCTGTGTTCCCTTGGCATCGGCGCGGCCGTAAATCTGGCCTGTCGCGCCGAAGTGCACGTTCACGCCATTTTCGCGATTCGACAGGGGAGTGTCGCTTGAAACGCTCAACGACAGGCCCGGCAAGGGTGAATAGCCCGCACTCAGCAGGGCGCTGGCGTTGCCCTTGACTTCGCCCATGCCTTTCAGGTAATCGCTGCCGCCGAAACCGTTGACACCGGTGCGCTTGTGGTCTTCGCGCTTGCCGCGGTAGCCCAGCGCGGCGCTGTAGCTGAAGGGGCCGGCCTGGCCGCCATAACCGATACCGCGCGAGGTGCTGATGAACAGGCCATTGGCCATGGCGTAGTCGAGGATGATCAGCGGCGAGGCCGACAGCTTGTCGGAGCCGGAATAGCTGGACACGGCGGCGACGCCGCCGCCGATGGTGAAGACATTTTCCGCAGGCGGTTCGGCCGCCGCGGCGGCCAAGGGGTTCAAGCTCAGGCCGCAGGCCAGCGCCAGCGAGGTCAACAAGGTTGTAGATGCGTGCATGGAGTTTTCCGTCAGGTGGAGAACCGAGTCCGGAGTGGCTCGATTGACTGCCGACAGTATCTGTCCTTGCCATGAAGGGAAAATGAGCCTTTTATTAAGATTGCATGAAGAGCGCTTCTTTACCCATTCTTCAGCTTGCGGTGGTCTAATACTCACCATGAAAATACTGCTGATTGAAGACGATATGGACCTGGGCAATGGCGTGCGGATTGCCTTGCGCGACCAGGGCATGCAAGTGGTCTGGGTGCGCAGCCTGGAGGATGCGGCGCGCAGTATCGAGCACGACAGTTGCGAGCTGGTGCTGCTGGACCTGGGCTTGCCGGACGGCGATGGCCTCGATTTGCTGGCCCGACTGCGCGCGGCCCGCTTGCCGGTACTGATCCTCAGCGCCCGCGACACGCTGGAACAGCGCCTGCGGGGCCTGGACGGCGGTGCCGATGATTACCTGGTAAAACCGTTTGTGCTGGCTGAGCTGCTGTCGCGCGTGCGTGCCCTGGCGCGCCGCAGCTATGGCTTCGATGGCGATACCATCGAGTTGCGCGGCCTGCTGCTGCAAGTGCCCACGCGCCGTGTCAGCGTGCACGGCCGGCCGGTGGAACTCACCGCCAGTGAATATGCCTTGCTGAAGACCTTGCTGATGCGCGCCAACCGCGTCATCACGCGCCGCGTGCTGGAGGAACATATCCTGCCCGGCGGGCTGGCCAATGCCAGCAATACGCTGGATGTGCATATGGGTAACCTGCGCCGCAAGATAGGCGAAGGCTATATCCGTACTGTGCGCGGCGTTGGCTATGTCATCGACCAGCAAGGCGAGACATCTACTCCGCCGGGTGCCGGTGCATGATGGGGCGTTTCTGGGCCATGCTGCGCCGGCCTACCCTGGTGCGCCGCCTGATGATCGCGCAAATGCTGATGCTGACTGTGCTATGGAGTCTGGCCGTGGCGTATGTGCTGGTCGAGGGGGCGGGCGAAGCGAGCAATGTGACGCGCGGCGTCCTGCACGCCATTATCAGTGTGGCCGATAATCTGGCCGAGCAGCCTGAGCGCCAGAAGCAAAGCTTGCGCGCCATCGACGAAGCCTTGCGCGAGGAATTTGAAATGGGGCAGGTGCCGGAGCTGGCGCCGCGCATCCTGGTCTGGCGCGAAGGCAAGTTGGTCTACAAGTCCCCCGATGCGCCCAGCGGTATCCGCAGCGCCGGCCCGGAACAGATGGAAGTGGTGTACGTCAAGGGCCAGGCCTGGCGCAGCCGCAGCCTGGCCGAAGGAGGGACCCGCGTGACCGTGCTGGAGGTGGGCGGCGCCTGGCAATTTTTCATCACGATCAATTCACGCGGGTACTACCTGCTGCCGCTGCTGATCAGCCTGCCGTTCCTGCTGGTGCCGGCCTGGCTGTCGATTCGCCTTGCGATGCGACCATGGCGCAAGGTGGCGCAGGAGGTGGCGGCGCGCGGGCCCCAGGACTTGCGTCCGCTGGCCTTCAAGCCGCCGCATGGCGAACTGGCGGCACTGGTCGACAATATCAATGCCCTGCTGCAGCGGGTAGATACCAGTGCTGCGCGCGAACGCAGCTTCATCGCCGATGCCACGCATGAGTTGCGCACGCCACTGGCGGCCATGCGCGTGAATGTCGAGGCCTTGCAGGGGCAGGCGCATGATGCACGCCAGCAAGAGCTGCTGGACGGTATTTTAAATAGTGGCAACCGCGCAGCCCGCCTGGTGGGCCAGCTGCTGCAGCTGACGCGCACCGAAGTGCAGGCTGGCGGGGGCGAGTTGCCGCAGCACCAGGCGCTCGATACCTTGCTGCAAGACCGCTTGGCGGCCCTGTCCGGCCTGGCTCAGGCGGGCGATATCGAGCTCGAGTTGCAAGCCAGCGTCTCGCTCAGCGTGCCCGGACAGCGTGAGAGCCTGGTTTCGTTGATCGACAACCTGGTGGAAAACGCCATCAAGTACAGTCCGCGCGGCAGCAGCGTGACGGTGTCGCTGCATGCGGAGCGGGGCCAGGCCGTGTTGCACGTGGCTGATCAGGGGCCGGGGATTGCGCCCGCCCTGTATGAACGTGTATTCGACCGCTTTTTCCGTGCGCCGCAGCAGGCGCAGCCGGGCAGTGGCCTGGGCTTGTCCATCGTCGCTTCCGTCGTGCGCCAGCACGGCGGCACGATTCAGTTGCATAGAGGCAATGGCGGCCGGGGCTTGCTGGTGGAGGTGCGCTTGCCCTTGGTCGTGGCCTGATACTGCCTGGGCGACTTGCGATATTGCATGAAGATTATTTTGTGTGCTTATAACGCAAGATGAGATGGCGTGGCGCACGCTTGCGATGCATAATGCGGGACAGTTAAAAAAACACCGTTATGCGCCCATTTCTGTCCCGCTACCTGCAGTATCCCGCCTTTATCGGCCTGTATCTGTTGTTTGACTGGGCCACGTATATCGACCCGATGTACGGGCTGAACATCACCCCCTGGAATCCCGATCCCGCGCTGGGATTGGTATTTTGGCTGATCCATGGCCGCAAGGCTGCGCTGCCTTGGTTTATTGCCCTGGTGGCAGGCGAGGTGCTGGTGCGTGGCATGCCGGCAGGCCTGCCCCTGACCTTGCTCTGTTCGGCGTGGCTGGTGCTCGGCTATGGCGGTATCGGCGCAGTCTTGCGCCGCAGTTTCAGCAGCAGCGACATCTTCGACAGCCGGCGCCGCCTGAGCGCCTGGGTTGCCATCGTGCTGTGTGGCACCGTGCTCAATGCGCTCGGCTATATTTCCTTGCTGTCGCTGACGGGGCGCATCCCGGCTGGCGAATGGGGGACGGCAGTCTGGCGCTTCGGCATAGGCGACATGGTCGGCATGCTGGTGTCGATGCCGCTGATTTGGGTGCTGTTCAGCGAGCGGGGGCGCGAACGCCTGCATGCCGCCGTCTGGCGTTGGGAAACTCTGGCGTATCTGGCACTCGCCAGTTTTGTGTTGTGGAGCCTTTTCGGTTCCATCGTGCGTTCCGAATACAAGCATTTCTACTTCCTGTTTCTCCCCGTGATCTGGGCCGCCTCGCGCCAGGGCTTGCATGGCGCCGTGCTGGCCGTGTTTGTATTGCAACTGTGCATCATCACCCTGGTGAAATGGACGCATGCGGTCGATATCCAGTTTTATGAATTGCAACTGCTCGATGCCGTGCTGGCGCTGGTGGGATTTTTTATCGGCATCGTCGTCGATGAAATGCGCCAGGTGGCCGACGAACTGAAACACACGCTGCGCCTGGCGGCCGCCGGCGAGATGGCGGCCGCTCTCGCGCATGAGCTGAACCAGCCGCTGACGGCCTTGTCGACCTATGGCAAGGCGTGCGAATACCTGCTGGAACGCGGTGAGACTGGCGCCTTGCTGCAGGGCGCAGTGGGACATATGATCGTCGAATCGGGGCGCGCCGCAGACGTGGTGCGTCGCCTGCGTGACTTTTTTCGCACGGGTGCGATGCAGCTCGAAGCGGTCGAGGCGAGCGCATTGATCGAGGGCATGGCGCGCCAGTTCACGCCGCTGTTCCATGAGCATGGCATCGAGCTGGTGCTGGCGCCGCCGTCGCCGCTGGCCGTCAACGCCGATCGCCTGCAAATCGAGTTGGTGCTACGTAACTTGCTGGCCAATGCGCAGGATGCGGTGATGGGTCAGCCGCATGGCCAGCGCCGCATCACGGTGTCAGCCGAGCGGATCGAGGGCGGGCGGCTGCGCCTGTCCGTGGAAGATAGCGGGCCCGGCATTTCCAATAGCTTGGCGGCACGCCTGTTCGAACCATTTGTCTCGACCAAGGCCAGCGGCCTGGGGCTGGGACTGGTACTCAGCCGAAGCATAGTTGAAGCGCATGGTGGCCAGCTATGGGCTGAAGTGGGCAGGCATGGTATTTTTCGTTTTATCCTGCCCCTGGCGCGCGCCAGTGCGGCCGCTACAGGAGAGCATGGTGACAAGTAATTTGACGGTGTTTATCGTGGATGACGATCCCGCCGTGCGCGATGCGCTGGGTTTGCTATTAGGCATACGCGGCTATCGCACTGCCCTGTTTTCCTGCGGCGAGGATTTCCTGCACAGTTGGCGGCCCGAGTGGGCCGGCTGTCTGCTGATCGATATCCGCATGTCGGGCATGGATGGCCTGAGCCTGCAGCGCCGCTTGCTGGAACTCGAGTGCATGTTGCCCGTCATTATTATCACGGGGCACGCCGACGTAGCCCTGGCACGCCAGGCATTCAGGGCACAGGCTAGCGATTTCCTGGAAAAACCATTTGACCACGACAAGTTGTTGGCAGCCATCGATGAAGCATTTTCGTGCGAGGCACGTGCGCGCGGCCAGTTGCAGCGGCAAGCGGCGGGGCAGGCCTTGCTGCGCGCGTTGACGCCGCGCGAGCGGGAAGTGATGCACCTGGTGGTGACGGGCCAGCACAACCGTGATATCGCACCGGTGCTGGGTATTTCCGTGCGCACGGTGGAAGTGCACAAGGCGCGCCTGATGGACAAGTTGGGGGTCGATAATGTGGCTGACCTGGTGCGCATCAGCATGCTGGCCACCGGCTAACCGTTAAAGATTCTCTAGGCGATGGTTTTCAATACCTGATCGACTGAAATCGCCTTGACCCAGTCGCTGCGCCGCGCCACCGTGATGACGGTGCTGTTGGCGCTGTCGAACGGTGCCCATTCGGGATTTTTCTTGCGCATCAATGCCACCACGGGCACATGCACGGCGTTCGCCAAGTGCATGATCGACGTTTCCACTGAGATAATCAGGTCGCATTGCGCCAGCATGGCCGGCAGCTGGAAAAAGTTGTCGACGGCACTGAAGGCCTGTGTACGCGGCAAGTTGTGCGCCTGCACGACGGCATTCACCTTGGCCAGTTCCTGCGGCATGGCGTTGATCAGGAAGCAGGCGTTCTGCCATTCGGGCATCGTTTGCATGCGTGCGATCAGCTCGGCAATACGCTCCAGCGGCCAGCTGCGCTTGTGCGATTTGGCGAACGGATTCAGGAGTACGAGTGGACCCTGGCGCGGGGCAAAGCCCCAGGCGCTCAACTGTTCCTGCGCCTGTTGCAACGCGAGCTCGGGAATGTGCACGAAGGGATAGCGTTCTGTCACGGGAATATCGAGCCCCGTCAATTGATGGAACCAGTCCGCATACACGCTGCTGATATGGTGCTCACCGGCATCCTGACCCGCATACGACGCCAGTACCGCATCGATCTTACGGTAGGCCAGGTAATGCCAGGGGCGCAACGGGCTGAACGGCTTGCGCGTGCCGATCACCAGCCCGGTCGGGCTGATCGCGCGGGCAAGATCCGCATATTGCTGCGGCCGTACGTGGGCCAGCGACACGACGACAGGATAGTGCTCCGCCTGTGCTTCGCGCAATGATTCTTCGTAGAGCGCGGGGCTGTAGGTCTTGCGGTAAACCTTGGAGAACAAGCCCGACTGTTCGACCCAGTCGTATAGCGAATAGGTGCGCAAGCCTTCCCATTGCCTGGCGTCGGACGTGCGCCGTACCTCATCGACCCACAGGTGGATTTGCATATGCGGATAGGCCGCGGCAAAGGCGCGGAAACCGTTTTGCAGGTAGGTAAAGTCTCCCAACGCCAGATGGGCGATGAAAAGAATTTTGTCCGACTTTTGTAGAAGTTCGGCGGGAATCAAAGGCGTCATGTATCAGTACGATTTCAGGTATTCATTCGATGGTGTCAAACCACTTGCTGGGAAAATTGCAGGCGATGCAGATTGGCATACGCGCCGTTGGCATCCAATAATTGCTGGTGATTGCCGGTTTCCATTATTTTCCCATGTGACAATACCACGATACGGTCCGCACGTTCAATTGTTGATAGCCGATGAGCAATAACCAATGTCGTTTTACCTTGCATCAGGTGCTCCAGTGCCGCTTGTACGGCCCGTTCCGCCTCCGTATCCAGTGCCGAGGTGGCTTCATCAAGAATCAGGATGGGTGCATCCTTGTAGATCGCGCGGGCGATAGCCACGCGCTGGCGCTGACCACCGGACAGGCGCGAGCCGTTGTCGCCCAGGCGCGTTTCCAGGCCGTCGGGCAAGCCATCGATGACGTCAGACAGGAAGGCGGCGGCGGCCGCCGCTTCGACGCGCTGCCGGTCCGGGGCGGCATCGCCATACGCGATATTGGCGGCCAGGGTATCGTCGAACAACACCACCTGCTGACTGACCATGGCGATCTGGCTGCGCAGGCTCGTCAGGGCGATGGCATCGATATTCTGCCCATCGAGCAAGATTTCACCACTACTGGCCGAGTAAAAGCCGGGCAGCAGGCTGACCAGGGTCGATTTGCCGCCACCGGACATACCGACAAAGGCCACCGTTTGTCCCGGCGCGATGCTCAGATCGATGTGTCGCAGGGCCGGTTCCTGATGTCCTGGATAGGCAAAGCTCACGTCATTGAACTCGATGCGGCCTTTGCTGCGGCCAGCGAGCGGCTTGCCGCCCGTGCGTTCCGGTGTCTTGTCGATCAGCTGGAAGACTTCCTCGGCGGCGGCCATGCCGCGCTGCAGGGGGCCGTTGACCTCCGCCAGTTGCTTCAAGGGTGTCAGCAGCATCAGCATGGCCGTGATGAAGGAAACAAAACCACCGACCGTGATTTGCCCCTGTTCCGACTGGAGCAGGGCCATCACGATGACCAGGGCCACGGCGGCAGCCGTGATCACTTGCGTGATGGGCACGGTGGCGGAAAAGGTCGTCGTCATGCGCATGCTGTAGCGGCGCAATTGTTCGGCGCGTTCTTCGAAGCGCGCCTTTTCGTAGTCCTGGCCGCCGAAAATCTTGATCACTTGTTGCGCGCGCGTGGTTTCCTCGATGACCTGTGTCAGCTCGGCATTGACGGCCAGCGAGTCGCGGTTGAGTTTTTTCAGGCGCTTGCCCGTGGTGCGTACGACGATGGTCAGCAGAGGCAGCAGCACCAGGGTGACCAGGGTCAGCACCCAGTTCAGGTACAGCAGCCACGCCAGCAGTCCCAGCACGGTCAGCGAGGAGCGCACGATCGAGGTAAACACCTTGGTCACCATTTCAATGATCTGCTGCACTTCGAACATGATGGAGTTGATGACCTTGCCAACCGTATGTGTGTTGTAGAAGTCGATGGGCAAGTTCAGCATGCTGGCAAACATCCTGCGCCGCAATTCGTTGAGGATGCGCGTGGAGACATAGCTCATCAGGTAACTGCTGGCAAACGTCGATGCGCCGCGCATGGCAAAAATACCGATGACGATCAGCGGCACCAGCCAGAAGGAAAAATTGACCTTGCCGCCAAAGCCATTGTCGAGCAGTAACTTGAGCGCATACGGCAACAGTGGTTCCGTGGCCGCCGTGACGACCATCGCCAGCAGAGCCAGGGCCAGATGTTTTTTATACGGCGCGTGCAGCGCTGTGAGGCGCTTCAGGTCGGGCGTGAGCATCGGTATGGTTCCTTGCAGGAGATAGCAAAAACGGTCAGGCGGAAAACGAGTTCAGGAAGTGCGCTTTTGATGGCGCAGCAGAGACCACAATATCACCATCGGGAAGACCAGCATGATGATGCCGATATTCAGGGTGAGCGAGTTCGTCGTCAAGCCGAACGTGATATAGCAGGACAGCAGGATGACACCGGCCAGTGCATAGGATTGTGTCGCTTGTCCATTGCCAGCCTCGCGCAGGGCCTGGGTGAATAAGCGCAGCGGGAGGAAAAACAACACCAGCAATGCTGACAGGCCCAGCATGCCGCGCTTGACCAGCGAATCGATATAGTCGTTGTGGGCATTCGTGAAATCGCGCGCCACGGCATTCAACTTGCCTTCGGCAGCCAGTTCCTGCTTTTGTTGCAGATAGCCATTGCGGCCGATGCCAAGCAACAGGTTGTCGTCGGACATGCGTAGCGCAGAACGCCACATTTCCACGCGCTGGCCAACTGAAGAGTATATGTTGCCGGAATCCTTGAAGCTGTTGAGTTCGTTGATGGCGGCGACGCTGCGCTCCCGCACCGGTGAGTTGGGGAGCGCATAGACCAGGGTTCCCAATACAACAAAGGCTGTGGCGACGCTGAAAAGGTAACGGTTGCCGTGTTTTTTAGCATGATGCAGGGCGATGATGCAGACGCAGACCGGCAATGCCAGCCAGCCCCCACGGCTACCGCTTATGATCGAACCTGCGATTCCAGCGATGCAGCCGCACAGCATCAGTAATGTCCACAGGCGCTGGCGCGATTGAGCGCGTGCCCATGCGACGCCGCACAACGAGAGCATACCCAGCAGCATGCTCACATTGCCATAATGGATGGCGTTGCTTGTGGCAGCTTGGGGGCGGCCAATATCACTGGCAAAGAATTGCCAGAAAGCCAGAGCCGCACCACTGATGGCACCGATGGCCAAACCGCTCCACCAGGCCCCCGGCCGCGGTGGATACGCGAGCAGCAGCAGCAGCACTGGTACGGCCAGCAGTGCCCGCAGCGGAATGTCGAGTTCACGCGCCGGATCGGCGTGGTACAGCATGTTGGCAGTGAAAACACAGAAATACAGCAACAGGGTACCGAGCAGCAGATAGTCCTGGCGTTGCAGGTTCAGACGGGGGCGTTTCCATAGTAGCCAGCTGCTGGCCAGCAGGAGGACCAGTGCACCAAGGGAATATCCGCTGTTGACAGCCAGCGCCAATGCAAAAAAAAGAAACACAGAAACAGAAGTCAGGCCAAGCATGAATATCCTTGTTAACGCACATCGTCGCCATAATGGCAACTGTAGCAACATAAAGTAGGCGTCATTGTAATCGAAGGCAGTGGCAAAAACGCCCCTGAGAAACTTGATTTTTTACAACTATATAGGCGGCCTCAAGGGCAGAAATGAAAAAACCATGGTTTTAAGCCATGGTTTTTTTGTAAGCAATGGTAACTTGCCCTTAATTTGCCAAGGCCGGCAGGCCTGTCATTGGTATCAGGCGCTGGCCGGTACGCGGGTGGCCACGCCGGTGGCGATGGCTGCTTGCGACACGGCAGGCGCGACCCAGCTGCGCAGGCGCTCGTCGAATGGTGACGGAATCAGTTGCAGCGGCGTCAGCGCGCTGGTGGTGTGGCCCGGCAGCGGTTCTTTTGCCAGCGCGGCGATGGCGCGTACGCAGGCCAGCTTCATTTCTTCGTTGATGGTGGTGGCGCCCACGTCGAGCGCGCCACGGAAGATGTATGGGAAGCACAGCACGTTGTTGATCTGGTTTGGGTAATCCGAGCGGCCCGTGGCCACGATGGCGTCGTCGCGCACGGCATGCACTTTTTCCGGGGCGATTTCCGGATGCGGGTTGGCCAGAGCGAAGATCAGCGGCTTGGCGGCCATCGATTCGACCATCTGCGCGCTGACCACGCCGCCCTTCGAGACACCGATGAAGATGTCGGCGCCGACCATGGCGTCGGCCAGGTCGCGGTCGCTCGTGTCATTCGCGTAGCGCGCCTTGTTCTCTTCCATGCTGGCATCGCGGCCCGGGTAAATTACGCCCTGGCTGTCGCATACCTTCAGCAGCGCCTTGTTCAGGCCCAGCGAGACGAGCAAGTCGAGGCAGGCAATCGAGGCGGCGCCAGCGCCCGAGACGGCCACTTTGACGTTGCCGATGTCCTTGCCCACCAGCTCCAGGCCGTTCAGGATGCCGGCCGCGACGATGATAGCCGTGCCGTGCTGATCGTCGTGGAAGACGGGAATGTTCATGCGCTTGCGCAATTGCTGCTCGATATAGAAGCAGTCCGGCGCCTTGATGTCTTCCAGGTTGATGCCGCCGAAGGTCGGTTCCATGCGCACCACGGTGTCGATGAACAGGTCGGGATCGTTCTCGGCCAGTTCGATATCGAATACGTCGACGTCGGCAAATTGCTTGAACAGGCAAGCTTTGCCTTCCATCACCGGTTTGCTGGCCAGCGGACCGATATCACCCAGGCCCAGCACCGCCGTGCCATTCGTGATCACGGCCACCAGGTTGCTGCGCGAGGTGTAGATGCCGGCCGTGCGCGGATCTTCGACAATGGCTTCGCAGGCGAAGGCCACGCCCGGCGAGTACGCCAGGGTCAGGGCGCGGGCGTCGCCCAGCGGTTTGGTTGGCGTCACGGAAATCTTGCCTGCGCGGGGTTCCGCGTGATAGGCGAGGGCGGCTTCTTTCAGGTTGAAGGTTTCGCCGTTCTGTTCGGCGTGCTTGCTGTGCGAAGTAGACATAGGAATTCTGGGAAGGGCAACCAGGCCCGAGTGGTAAGTCCGAGCAATGGTATGCAAGCGTTTGCACGCTGTCAAGGCTGGATTGTGCTTAAGCCGATCAAAACCGCTTTGGGTAAGGGCTTTATTTCAATGCAAGCGTTTGCTCGGTTTTTAACGGGGAGGGGAATTTTTGCGATAAAATCACGGTATTGCGATCCGGGAAGCCCATGACAAACAAGAACCCCACCTTAAGCGACGTTGCGCGGGCCAGCGGCGTGCATTTTTCCACCGTGTCGCGCGTGATGAACCCGGCAACGCGGCAAATGGTCAGCGCCGAGGTGGCCGCGCGCGTGCTGGCCGAAGCGGGGCGGCTCGGTTACCGGCCCAATCGCGCCGCCTCTACCCTGGTCACGCGCAAGTCGCGCATCATCGGCGTGGTCTTGCCCGACATTACCAATGCTGTGTTTCCACCGATCCTGTTGGGCATCGAGGAAGGCTTGCGCAAGCATGGCTACCTGGCCATCGTCGCCAACGTGGGCGCCGACGAGGAAGAGCAGCTGTTCGTCATCAACCGTCTGCTGGGGCAGCAGGTCGATGGCTTGATCCTGGCAACGGCGCGCCGCCACGATCCCGTCATCAAGATGTGCATCGACCAGAATGTGCCCGTCGTCACCGTCAACCGCAGCGACGAGACCGGCGTCGCTTCCTGTGTCGTCAGCGACGACGTGGTCGGCATGCGACTGGCCGTCGAGCACTTGCTGGCGCTGGGCCACCGCCATATCGCGCACATTGCGGGACCGGAAAACCTCTCCACGGGCCACGTGCGCCGCCTCGGTTTCCTGGCCGCCATCCAGGCCAGCGAACTCGATCCCTCGCAAGCCTTCGTTTTTGAAAGCAGCGGCTATTCGCGCGAATGCGGCAAGGCAGCCCTGCTGGCGCTCCTACGCCAGTCGCCGCAGACGACGGCCGTGGTGACCGGCAGCGACCTGGTGGCCATCGGCTGCTACGATGCCATTCGCGAGCTGGGCTTGAGCTGCCCCGAGGATATCTCCGTGGTCGGCCACAACGACATGCCGTACATGGACATGATCCGTCCGCCCCTGACCACCATTCGCATTCGCCACCACGGCATCGGCACGGAAGCGGCGCGGCTGATCCTGCAAACCATAGACTCGTCCGATTCCGCGGTGCTCGACGTGCGCCTGAAGCCGGAATTGGTGGTGCGCGAATCGACGGCGCCGCCGCGCGCTTGAACCGCCTCCGTTCCCCTGTTTGCCATTCCACTGGCGAACACATGCGTATATGCAGGATCGTCCTGCGCCATCTGCTATAGTGAAATGCCCGACGCTATCGTTGGCCTGGCCGTATTGGCTATATTGGCCGATTCAACGATGTTTATCCGCGCTCAATCTCACTGACTAAGGAAATAAATTGAAAACATCTTCTCCCCGTAAGATTCGCATGGCGCTCCTCGTGTTCAGCGTCGCCAACTTGCTGATGCTGTCAGGCTGCACTTGGCCGATCTTTAGAAACTGAGTCATCGGCGCCAGCCAGTACTGAATCAAGTACGCTCTCCGCTGGCGCGGCTGTATGCGGGCCTCGGACCATGCCGCTTTCTCCTGTCGCCCGGCACGCGCACCAAAGGCGTCGCACCGTCCGGCTCCCGCCAGGCATGGCATGAAAGCGGCCGCAAGGTATGCCGCTGGTGCCGCATGGTGTTAAACTGGCGGCCCTCATTGTTTCCCTTGCCCTCCATCGCCATGACAAAAACCACCACGCCTCCCGCCAAACGCCGCGAAGAGGGCGCCGTCAAGCTGACCGTCAATCCCTTCCTTGATGCCGAATTCTATGCGCGCATGCGCGATTACACGGAGCGCGACGCCGCCATCATCAAGGAATTGAAGGCGATCGCCGAAATCCGCGCCGGCAACAAGCAGCCCGATCCCCGCCTGGCCCCATCCTTGGCCGCCCTGCGCGGCACCGTCAAGAAAGGCCTATCCTTCGGCGAGATGCTCGACCGCATGGCGGACGGCAAGGAAAAAGGCTTGTGGGCAGCCTGGATGACTACCTTCGGCATTGAAATTCGCGCCATCAGCTATGCGCCCACCGGTCCGCGCAATGCCTGCCTGGTGCTGGACCTGGCCGCAAATGCGCCCGCGCATGCCATGTTTGCCAAGGCTGGCGTGCAGAACTGGCGCAGCATGGCCGCCGACGACTGCGCCGTCGTGCGCTCGGAAAAAGCGACAGTCACGACGCCCTTGAAAGTGTACGCCGTGTTTTACCTGGACCCGATTCCTGCCTGATACCCCTGCTTTACGCGGTGGCGCTGGATATCGGTCCCGGCGGCGCCGCCGTTCTTTCCCATCTGCTTTCCCTTCTCCTCCCGCTAGCCTGGCTGTCTTGTTAACGATGGAAATTTATCGGACTCCAATTGTGCGCGCAAAAACAATGCTAGACTAAATTCACTTACCCACTCCGCCATACTCTGCCACATTAATCGCATGCACCATGCGGGATATCGGCATGGCGGATCGGCGGTTCGGGTTCCAGACGTCGCAATCCGGATCAACGCTGCAAGAGCATACTTTTCCTTTGGAGAGTGTACGCCATGCTTCATGTCGCCAAACCCCTGGCAGGCGCATTGCTGCTTTTTTGCGCTGTGCATGCAAGCGGCCAGCCCAAGCAGCATAGCGATGCCGTCCCGGCATTCAGCAAGCTCGATTCCATCGAAGCGCGCGTTCAGGGTTGCGTGACATGTCACGGCCAGCAGGGGCAAGGTACGGCGAACGGCTATTTTCCGCGCATTGCGGGCAAACCCGCCGGCTACCTCTATAACCAGTTGGTCGGATTCCGCGACGGTACGCGCAGCTATCCGCCCATGAACTACCTGGTGGCCTATCTGCCCGACGCCTATCTGAAGGAAATGGCGCGGCACTTTGCGGCGCAGCGCCCCGCCTTTCAGCCGCCCGAAACAGCGCTGGCGAATGCGACCATGGCCGAACGTGGACGCTTGCTCGCCACCAGCGGCGACAGCGCCAAGGGCGTGCCGGCCTGTATCGCTTGCCATGGCAAGAGCCTGACGGGAATGGAGCCGGGCATCCCGGGTCTGGCCGGCCTGCGTTCCACCTACATCGTGGGCCAGCTCACGCGATGGCGCGTGGGAGAGCGCCGCGCCGCCGAGCCCGACTGCATGAAACGCATTGCCACGCGCCTGTCCGACACCGACATTTCTGCGGTCGCTGCCTGGCTCGCCCAGCAAACCCCGCCAGCCGATGCTTCCCCGGAGCCATCCGACGTCGTTCGCATGCCGGTCGCTTGCGGCAGCCAACGGTAGGGGTGTTCCATGCGCAAAGGCCTCCACATCCTGTTTGCGTTGTTGCTCCTGGCGCTAGTCGCGCTCGCGGCGCTGTACTTTCTCAGCCCTGGCCAGTTGCCGCATCAAAAAAAGACGGAACCGAGCGCCTCGACACAGCTCATCAATAAAGGCGAATATCTGGCCCGCGCGGGCGATTGTGTTGCCTGCCATACGGTGCCCAATGGCCCCGTGTTTGCCGGCGGTCGGGCCATGGCGACACCGTTTGGCAACCTGTACGTACCGAACATCACGCCCGATGACGACACCGGCATCGGCCTGTGGACGCCGGACGAGTTCTACCGGATGATGCACACGGGCGTCTCGCGCGACGGCACGCTGCTGTATCCGGCCATGCCGTTTGCCTCGTACACGCAAGTGACGCGGGCCGACTCGGACGCCATTTTTGCCTATCTGATGTCGGTGCCGCCAGTCAAGCAGAAGAACCGCGAACACGAGCTGCGCTTTCCCTTCAATAACCGTGAGTTGCTGATCGGCTGGCGCACCCTGTACTTCAAGCAGGGCGAGTTCCAGCCCGATCCCGCGCAAACGGCGCAATGGAACCGGGGCGCTTACCTGGTCAAGGGACTGGGGCACTGCGCCATGTGCCACACGGCCGTCAACGCCCTGGGCGGATCGAGCGAATCGAAAGCGTTTGAAGGGGGCATGATTCCGAACCAGAACTGGTATGCGCCGTCGCTCACCTCGAACCGCGAAGCGGGTCTGGGCGACTGGGAAATCGCCGACATCGCCGACCTGCTGCAAGTGGGCGTGTCGCAGCGGGGCACGGTGTACGGACCGATGGCCGAAGT
Organism: Janthinobacterium sp. DSP2-3-3; assembly: GCF_049897325.1. Taxonomy (NCBI): domain Bacteria; kingdom Pseudomonadati; phylum Pseudomonadota; class Betaproteobacteria; order Burkholderiales; family Oxalobacteraceae; genus Janthinobacterium; species Janthinobacterium sp. DSP2-3-3. Next base: position 61,490 of record NZ_JAFCWA010000003.1, read on the forward strand.
GGTCTACAACAGCTTGCAATACATGACGGATGAAGACGCCAAGGCGATGGCCGTGTATCTGAAGGCACTGCCGCAAAAGGACGATACTGCGCCGCCCACCAGCCAGGCACGGCTGGTCGATCCGGAAGTGATGGAGACGGGCCGCAGGGTGTATGTGGCACAGTGTGCGATGTGCCACGGCGGGGAAGGGGGCGGGCAGCCGCCGTCCTTCCCTATCCTGGCGGGCAACCGCTCTATCACCATGGCCACGCCCGTCAATCCGATCCGCATGGTGCTCAATGGCGGCTACCCGCCGGGCACGCAAAAAAATCCCCGGCCGCACGGCATGCCGCCGTTTTCGCATCTCCTGAACGACGATGAGGTCGCCGCTGTCGTCACTTATATTCGCGTCACCTGGGGCAATGGCGGCACGCCCGTCAGCGCCACCCAGGTCAATGACTTGCGCAAATTACTACCCGAGTAAAGGAACCGCATGCCTACGCCTGGCCATGAAGAGCCCGATGAACTCGATAAACGCATCGATGAGATAGTCAGCCGCGGACCGTCAGGCGCCTTTGCGGTGGCGGGTATTGCGACTTTTATCGTCCTCGCCATTTTCTTCCTGTTTTACTGGCTGGTTTACCTGCCACGGGGGACGGTGCAATGAAGCAGCCCGCGACTCCAGACCTGCACCATGCGTCCGAGAGGGTCGCCGTGGCGGCAGAACGGCGCTGGGCCTATATCGTCATTGCCATCATCGCGCTGCTGTTGGGCGTCATGATCTTTACGGGCCTGCACTGGGCCGCGATGCCGCCGTCGCGCGTCGAGACGATCGACGTCAAGACGCTGCACCTCAAAGGCGAGTTCGTCGAAAGCAACCTGGGCACGGCGGTCGAAAAAGATGGCCGCGTGATCGTGCGGCTGATCGGCCAGCAATATTCGTTTGCGCCGCAATGCATCGTGGTGCCCGCCGGCGTGCCTGTCACGTTTCGTGGCACCAGCACCGATGCGATCCACGGCTTTGTTGTGGGGCGCACCAACGCGAATACCATGCTGATCCCCGGCTTCGTCTCGACCTTTACCACCACCTTTCCCAAGGTCGGCGAGCAGTTGATGCCCTGCCACGAATACTGCGGCACAGGGCATGAGGCCATGTGGGCGAAATTCCAGGTGATCCCATCCGAAGAATTTTTCGCCAAAGCGAAAGTGACAGAAAGGATGAGCTGTGTACCTGGCTAAACGACTGGTGCTGGCGCACTTCTGGGTGGCGTTTGTCGCCTTCTTCGCGGCCATCCTGCTGGGCGAGTGGCAGATGTTCGTGCGCAGCCCATTATCTCCCTGGGTGAACAACCCGGAGCACTATTACCGTTCGGTGACGGCGCATGGCACGGTGATGGCATATGTGCTGCCCACGCTGGTGGCCATGGGCTTTGGTTACGCGATTACGGAACTGGCGCTCAAGCGTCCTCTGATCGGTTTGCGCTGGGCCTGGGCCGGTTTCTGGCTGGTCATCGCCGGCACCTTGATGGCGGCGCTGACCACGGCATCCGGCAAGGCGTCGGTGCTGTACACGTTTTATCCGCCCATGATAGGCAGCACCTTTTATTACCTGGGCATCGTGCTGGTGGTGGTGGGTTCATGGATCTGGGTGGCGCTGATGTCCATCAATCTTCGGGCGTGGAAAAAAGCCCACCCCGGCGCCGTCATGCCGCTGGCCATGTTCGGCAATGTGGCCGGTGCCTATCTGTGGGCCTGGACCTCCGTCGGCGCGGCCGTGGAAATCCTGGTCCTGATCCTGCCCGCATCCACGGGGTTCACCGACACCATCAACGTGGGCCTGGCGCGGGTGTTGTTTTCATGGACTTTGCACGCCATCGTGTACTTCTGGCTGATGCCAGCCTATATCGCGTTTTATACCTTGTTCCCGCGCGCCATCGGCGGGCGGCTGTACAGTGACACCATGGGGCGCGTGGCGTTTGCCCTGTTCCTTGTGTTTTCGATGCCGATCGGTATCCACCACCTGTTTGCGGATCCGCAGGTGGGTGCCGGCTTCAAGTTCGTGCATGCCGCCATGACGGCCATGGTCTCCATCCCGACCCTGCTCACGGTGTTTACCATCGTCGCCTCGGCCGAAATCGTGGGCCGGCTGCGCGGCGGTAAGGGGCCGCTAGGCTGGGTCAAGGCGCTACCGTGGGGAAACCCATGGATGCTGGCCGTGACGCTGGCCTTCATCATGCTGGGATTCGGCGGCGCGGGCGGCATTATCAACATGAGTTATCAGTTGAATGAATCGATCCACAACACGCAATGGGTCACGGGCCACTTCCACCTGATCTTCGCCGGCGCCATCGTCATCATGTATTTTATGGTGGCCTATGAACTGTGGCCGCAGCTGCGCGCCTGCCAGCCCCTGTCCCAGCGCCTGATGAAAACGCAGCTGTGGACCTGGTTTATCGGCATGATGATACTGACCATGCCATGGCATCTGGTGGGCCTCCTCGGTGCGCCGCGCCGCATGGCCTATTACGACTACACGCATCCCTTGCTGGCGCCGCAGGCCATCACGGTCACCATGTCCACCTTCGGCGGCCTGATACTGGTGATTTCCGCGGCGATATTTCTGTACATCCTGGCCGCGGCCAGACGGCAGGACGCTCAGGTGCCCGCGTTCACGTTCAGCCAGGCGGTTCATCCCAACGCCAGGGTGCCGGCCGCCTTGAATGGCTTTGGCCTGTGGGTGACCATGATGATCGCGCTCACCGTCGTCAACTACGGCTATCCCATCTTGCAGCTGGCACTGACACCCGAGGCGTCCGTGCCTATTGTTCCAATCGGAGCGCGATAATGCGAGAACACGGCTTTTTCTCCAGAACCAATCGCGTGGCATGGGCGAGCACCGTGGGCCTCACCGTGTTCACTCTTGTCGCGGCGCTGGTCGCCTTTGCCTGGCTGCCCTCGGCGCAGGCGGACTTCCGCGCGCAAGGCCTGTGGGATAGCATCTGCCGCGCCGCCGGCGTGCCCGGGAAATGGTTGGATGACGCCGGGCGCCGGGAAGGTGTGCCGACGGTCGCCACCAATGTGGTGCTGCTGCCGGCGATGGGCAAGCCAGCGTCATCGGCATCGGTGGGGCGGGGCGCCACGTTGGCCCTGAACTGCACCATGTGCCACGGCGCGCTCGGCATGAGCCGCTCCGATGTGCCCAACCTGGCAGGGCAATATCCTGAGGTGATCCGCAAGCAACTGCTCGACTACCAGAGCGGCAAGCGGGCAAGCGCGATCATGACGGCCCTGGCCAGAAACCTGACAGAAGAAAACATCGCCGATCTGGCGGCCTACTATGCCAGCCTGCCGAAGACGCGCACGGCGCCGACCACCTACGACGAAGCCTTGCCGGCGCTGGTGCGCGTGGGCGACCCCATGCGCAATATCGCCCCCTGTATTTCCTGCCATGGCGGCGTGGATCAGAAACTGGGTGCGCCATGGCTGGAAGGCATGCCAAAACCCTATCTGGTACAGCAATTGGAGGACTTCAAACATGGCCGGCGCACAAATGACGGGCAACAGCAAATGCGCAATATGGCCCGGCCGATGACGGACGAGGAAATCGACAGCGTGGCCACGTTCTATGCCAGAAAGGCGGCGCCCGGGCACCAGTAATCATGCGCCAGCACCACCCAGGCGCCATACGTCACCGAGGTGGCGGCGCCCGCATGGGGCATACAGCAGTAACAGCCCCAGGCCAGCGGTTTTTTCATGGAAAGAGAGCGTGGTCGCCTACATCAAAATCACGTCGTACTGTTCCTGGTGGTAGGCATTCTCCACCTGCAGCGAGATTTTCTTGCCGATGAAATCACCGAGCATGGCCAGGTGCTGCGACTCTTCTTCGAGGAACAGATCCACGACTTCCTGCGAGGCGAGGATGCGGAACTCGCGCGGGTTGAACTGTTTTGCTTCGCGCAGCAGTTCGCGCAGGATTTCATAGCAGATCGTGCGCGAGGTCTTGACTTGTCCCTTGCCGGCGCAGGCGGGGCAGGGTTCGCACAGGATGTGGGCCAGCGACTCGCGCGTGCGCTTGCGCGTCATTTCTACCAGGCCCAGCGGCGAGAAATTGCTGACGGAAACCTTGGTGCGGTCGCGCGACAGGGTGCGTTTCAGTTCGGCCAGCACGGCATTGCGGTGCTCGGCGTTGTCCATGTCGATGAAGTCGAGGATGATGATGCCGCCCAGGTTGCGCAGGCGCAGCTGGCGCGCGATGGCGTGCGCCGCTTCCAGGTTGGTCTTGAAGATGGTGTCGGCAAAATTGCGTCCGCCTACGAAACCGCCCGTGTTGACGTCGATGGTGGTCATCGCTTCCGTCTGGTCGACGATTAGGTAGCCGCCCGATTTCAGGTCGACGCGGCGGCCCAGCGCGCGTAGGATTTCTTCTTCCACGCCGTACAGGTCGAACAGGGGGCGCTCGCCCGTGTAGTGCTGCAAGCGCGTCAGTTCGCTGGGCGTGTAGATTTCCGCGAATTCGCGCAATTTCACATAGTTTTCGCGCGAGTCGACCTGGATGGTGGCCGTTTCATCGCCGACGAAGTCGCGCAGTACGCGCTGCGCCAGGCTCAAGTCCTGGTGCAGCAGGCTGGTGGCGGGACGCGTGCGCGCGCCGTGCGTGATGGTGCTCCAGGTTTTGCGCAGGTAATCGACGTCTGCCTTCAGGTCCGCGTCGGAGGCGTCCTCGGCCATGGTGCGCACGATGTAACCACCTTTTTCATCGGGCGGCAGCAGGCTTTGCAGGCGCACGCGCAATTGCTCGCGTTCCGCTTCCTTTTCGATTTTCTGCGAGATGCCGATGTGCTTGTCTTGCGGCAGGTACACCAGCATGCGCCCGGCGATGGAAATCTGCGTCGACAGGCGCGCACCCTTGGTGCCGATCGGGTCCTTGATCACCTGCACCGTCAGCACTTGGCCGTCGAAGAGGATTTTTTCAATGGGAGCGGGCGTGGCGTTCTGGCCATCGTGGCCGCGCGCTTCCCAGATGTCGGCCACGTGCAGAAAGGCGGCGCGCTCCAGGCCGATGTCGATGAAGGCCGATTGCATGCCCGGCAACACCCGCACCACTTTGCCGGAATACACATTGCCGGCCAGGCCGCGCGTGAGCGTGCGCTCGATGTGCAATTCCTGCACGGCGCCCTGCAAGATGAGGGCGACGCGGGTTTCTTGCGGCGTGATATTGATCAGGATGTCTTCGTTCATGGAGGCGCGGGAGTGGAGGCAACGAATGACATCATACCCGTGTTCAGGGCAGGGGCAAACCTGCTAGCCTTAGCAACTGTGCAGTTTCGTACAGAGGCAGGCCCATGATGCCGGAATGGCTGCCTTCGATATGCTCGACGAACAGCGCGGCGCTGCCCTGGATGCCGTAGCCGCCGGCCTTGTCGTACGGCTCCGGCGTGGCGCAATACGCGGCGATGGCGGCGGGCGAGAGCACGCCGAAGCGCACTTGCGACACCTGCGTGCGCTGCTCGGCGAAATCCTTGTAGTGCACGGCGATCGAGGTGAGCACCTGGTGCGTGCGGCCCGACAGCTGCTGCAGCATGGCCACCGCTTCCGCCCGGTCGACCGGTTTGCCGAGGATGATGCCGTCGATGGTGACGGTGGTGTCGGCGGCCAGCACGGGGCGCGGGGTCAGGTGGCGGCGGCGCACCAGGTCCCAGGCGAAAGCGGCTTTTTCATTCGACACGCGGGCGACATAGTCGAGCGCCGATTCGCCAGCGAAGATTTCCTCGGTGACGTCGGCGCCGCGCGGGCCGTCGCTGCGCAGCAGCAGCAATTCGAAATCGATGCCGATCTGGCGCAGCAGTTCGCGCCGGCGCGGGCTTTTGGAAGCAAGGTAGATCTTGTGATCAGCCGTTTTCATGGGGAGTTCAGACGCGGTGGTAGGGGTGGTTTTGCGTGATCGACCAGGCACGGTACAGCTGCTCGGCGAGGATCACGCGCACCACGCCATGCGGCAGGGTCATGCTGGAAATGCGCAGCATGCCTTCGGCACGCGCCTTGAGTTGCGGATCGAGGCCGTCGGCGCCGCCGATCAAAAAGGCGGTGTCGCGGCCATCCTGCTGCCACGCCATCAACTGCTGCGACAGGCCGACGCTGGTCAGGTCCTTGCCGCGTTCGTCGAGGGCGATGATGCGTACGCCCTTGGGCAGGACGGCTTCGATGCGTTCGCGTTCCAGCGCCATCGCCGTAGCGGCGGTCTTGCTGCCGGAACGCTCCACCGGCTTGATTTCTTTCAGCACGATGCGCAGTTCCGGCGGCATGCGCTTCGCGTATTCCGCGAAGCCCGTCTCTATCCAGGCCGGCATTTTATGGCCGACCGCAGCGATGATGAGCTGCATCGAGGCTTACGCTTCGACTTTTTTGATACGCTTGATCACGGTTTTTGCCGGTGCAGCATCGGCTGCCGGCTTGGCCGCGCGTGGCGCGCGCACTTTTTTCTCTGGCAACGCTTTCAGGGCTTTCACGGCAGCTGCTTCGGTCTTGGTCGGTGCGATTTTCACGGTCTTGCCGACAGCTTTCGAGGCGGCTTTTTTCGCCGGGGCTTTTTTGGCGGCGGTGGCTGCCGTGGCTTTCTTGGCCGGTGTCTTTTTCTCGATCACGGGCGAAACTTCGACCTTGGCCTTGCTGGCCGCCAGATGGCCGCTGATTTTCTTCGGCTCGTCGTCGCTGGCTTTTTTCGGCGCGCGCTTGGCGGCACCCAGCTTGATCGGGGTGTCGCCCCAGATTTCTTCCAGGCGGTAGTAGGCGCGGATAGGTGCTTGCATGATGTGGACGATCATGTCGCCCAGATCGACCAGTACCCATTCACCCGTTTCCTCGCCTTCCATGCCGATGATTTGGCCGCCGGCGTCCTTGACCTTGTCGCGCACCGAGGCGGCCAGCGCCTTGGTTTGACGGTTCGAGGTGCCGGAGACGATCGCGATGCGGTCGAACAGGCTGGTCAGGTGACTCGTTTCGAAGACGGCGATGTCTTGGCCTTTGACGTCTTCAAGGGCGTCAACGACGAGGGTTTGCAGTTTTTTGATGTCCATTTAGCTTTTGTATAAATTATGTTGTTCAATATAGTCTAGCACTAGCGGGGAAACAAGCGAGTTTGCCCGATTCCCCCGTTGTAATGCCGCACGTATTTCGGTGGCGGAGATATCCACCGCGAAGTCCTGTGCCAGATAAGTCAGACCGTGCGGCGTGTTGCGGATGCTTTCCAGCGACCCCAGGCGGCGCGAAAATTCGTCGGCGACCACTTGCGGTACTGCTGTGTCATTCAGCGCGAAGCCGGGGCGGGCCGCGACGCAGATATGCGCGTATTCAAATAATTGCTGCCATTCGCGCCATGTCGCGAGGCGCTGCAGCTGGTCGGCGCCCATCAGGAAAACGATGGAAGCGCGCGGTCCCAGTTCTGCGCGTACCTGGCGCAAGGTATCGATGGTGTAGCTGGCCTGGCCATGTTCGCTGCGCTCGATTTCCTGGCGATCGATCATCACGGGCAAGGACAAGCCGGAAAAAGCCAGGCTGGCCATCTCGGCGCGCTGCCGGCCGGTGGCGCCCAGATTGCCTTTTTGCCAGGGCGCGCCCGCCGGAATCACGCGCAGCTCATCGGCGTGCAACAGGCTGGAAAAATGCGTGCCCAGCGCGACATGCCCTATGTGAACCGGATCGTAGCTGCCGCCCAGCAGCGTCACGCATGCCGTACTACCTTCGGTCACGCCTTCAGCCAGTCGCGGTGCACGAGGAAGTCAGTATACAACGCCGCTTCGGGACTGCCCGCTTCCGGGTGCCAGTCGTAGCGCCACTTGACCACGGGCGGCATCGACATCAGGATCGCCTCGGTGCGTCCGCCCGACTGCAGCCCGAACAGGGTGCCGCGGTCGAACACCAGGTTGAACTCGACATAGCGTCCGCGCCGGTAGCACTGGAAATCGCGTTCGCGTTCGCCGTAGGGCGTGTCCTTGCGCCGCGCCAGGATCGGCACATAGGCGTCAATGAAGGCGTCGCCGGCGCTGCGCAGCATGGCAAAGCTGTTGTCAAAGCCCAGGGCGTTGAAGTCATCGAAGAAAATACCACCGGCGCCGCGCGCTTCGCGCCGGTGCTTCAGGTAGAAATAATCGTCGCACCACTGCTTGAACTTCGGATGCAGCTCCGCGCCAAACGGCGCCAACGCGTCATGGCACACCTGGTGAAAGTGCTTTACGTCGCCCGCATCGCCATAATACGGCGTCAAATCCATGCCGCCACCAAACCACCATACCGCTTCGCCAGCGGCATTCACGGTGCTGAAAAACCGCACATTCATGTGCACCGTGGGCGCATACGGGTTGCGCGGATGCAGCACCAGCGACACTCCCATCGCTTCCCACGCCTTGCCACCCAACTCAGGGCGCGCGGCCGCTGCCGATGGCGGCAGTGCGGTGCCGGTGACGTGCGAAAAATTCACGCCGCCACGCTCGAACACATTGCCTTCCTCGATCAGGCGCGAAATACCGCCACCGCCCTCGGGGCGTTGCCAGGCATCGGTCAGGAAGGGCTTGCCGTCCTGTGCTTCGAGCGCCTGCACGATACGGCTTTGCAAATCGAGCAAATAAGCCTTGACGGCCGAAGGAGAGGGAGTTGACGACATCGCGTGGGCCGACGAGGCCGAAATAAAAAAGTAAGGACGGATTGTACCCTGTAACGGATTTTTGTGATAGCAAAACCGGCGATGCTGTTGCCGGCTCTGCTTTACTGAGGCGGCTTGTCTTGCACCACATGGACATCATATTGCACGCTGTCATGGCCCGGTTGGCGGGCGTGGTCGAGTGCTTGCGCCGCGCGCTGCTGCAGGGCGTCGCGTTCCACCGTGTCGACCGGCTGCGCCAGTGGTGCCACAGGCGTCGGCTGCTCGCGCTTGAGCCACAGCGGCCCCACAATCGCCACGAGCATCAGCATCACCAGCATCAACACTATCATCAGGACGTTGAACGGGCGCGCGGCGCGCCGGCCATACTGGGCCGGCGGTTTGCCGGCAGCATCGACGATCACGCGCGCCAGTTGCGAGCCGTTCGCGCGCGTGCGCGCTTGCAGCTCCTTGTATTGCAGCGGCGATAGCGTGCCCTGTTTCAGCATATGGCGCAAGGCCGCGACGGGCGTGCCGGCCAGGTGATCGGCGGGCAGGCTGTCGTGGGCGGCGTCGCGCTGCCACGGGTTGATCAGGTTCTGGTCGTACAGCGCGTCGACCGCCTGCCGGTTCACTTGCTGCAGCGCGGCGCTGGCCAGTTGCCGTCGTGGTTCATCGGCGGGCAGCTTGCGCGGCATCTTGAAAAAACGCTCCTCGGGCACCAATTCGGCGCTCAGCAGCCAGGCCAGCGTCCTGATCTGGTCGGCATTCATCGCCAGTTCCGGCACATCGATGTCTTCGGCAGCATTGTGCGCGCGCTGCAGGTCGATGATCTCCAGCTCGGCCAGCGTATCGTCGTATTCGTCGCTGGTGATCAGGCCGAGGTGCAGCAGTTCTGCCAGCGGTAGCAGGCGTGGATCGGTGCTCATGGCTGCAGGCCTCCGGTAAGCAAGCGATACACCGCGGACATCACCAGGATCTGCCCCAGCACGATCAGCGCGCCTTTCCAGGCCGGTGGCCGCTTGTACGCGATGCGGTCGTGACCATGGCGCAGCCTGGACGCTTCCATGATTTCGCGCGCCAGTTCGCTGCCATGTTCACGTACGTGAACTTCCAGCGCCTCGAACTGCGCCGTCGGCAGGACGTCGTTGACCACCAGCCAGCGCATGGCGATCCAGGACGTATAAAACATGCGGTCGTCTGGCGCGGCCGCGTGTGCGGCATTGCGCTGGAACTGGTTCAGCAAATCGAGGTCGTACAAGGCGTCGACATCGCGTTCCGAGTTAGCCTCGTCCAGTTCCTGCGCGGTGATCAGGCCAAGCTGGTACAGCTGGCCCAGCGATGCGTGGGGCGGTTCGATCTGCATGGACTTACTCTTTTACTTTGGCCTGGCGCAGTTCGCCGGCAAATTGCGGCGTCACCGACCAGCCATTGCCGGAGCTTTCTTCGCTGCTGCGCTGAAAGGTGAAGTCGCCTTCCAGCATGACCGCCGATCCGCCGTTGAGCATGCTCAGCACGGCGTCATTGCGTTCGATCAGCAGGCGGCAGGAATAAACGCCCGGCGAGATTTCCTTGCATGGCGCCAGCGGTTCGATTTCGGCGATTTCGCGCGTGCGTTCCATCGATTGCGTCAGCGAAAACGCTTGCCGTGGCCGGGGCATGATGCGCGCACCATCCATGCCGTCGCGGAAAGCCTTTTCCAGCGCCTCGCGTCCCAGGGGCTTGGCTTGCTGGGCAAAGTCGCCATCCTGGATGGTGCCAAAGCGCGCCTGGACCAGCAACGGTTGCGCGCCCACATAGCTGATGCGGCTCTTGCTGCCGCTGTCGTCGCGCGCGACGGTATAGGCATAGTCCATCTTCTCGCCATCGAGTGCTATCGTGGCCAGGCAGCCACGGATATTTTGTGACGAGGCGTAACCGGCTTCTTTCACGTCGTGCAGGCTTGCTTTGCCCATGCCTTCCGGCGCCGCCTTGTTGAGCATGCGTGTCACGGTGGTGAGCGTGTTAGTGGCGTCGCACTCGGGGACAGAATTGCCACTGACCAGGTACCAGACCATGCCCGCCAGCGCCAGCGGCGCGACGATTACCCAGATCAGGCGCGAACCGGGAAACAGGCCATCGAGGATCACGCCGCGTACCGCCTTTTTATGTTCATCCTGGCGCCCTTGCGCATGCTGGACCACGCGCTTTGCATCATCGCTGCCGCCGGACTCGATGCGTTGGGCCATGGACTTGAATTCTGCGCGCGGCAGCAGTCCCACATGCAGCATCCAGTTCAGCGCCTCGCCCGGCGTGGGCAGCAAAACGTCGCCGGGCAGGTGTGCCAGCGCCCGCTGGTACAGCTCTGGCGTGATCAGCGTTTCGTCACGCAACTGATCGAGCGATACGCGATTGAGCACTTCCACCAGTTGCTGCAAGATCGACAAACGCAGTGCCAGCTCGTCGCCGCTGAAGTTGCGCGCCACGCTCAATGACAGGCTTGTCACATCCTCGGACGTAATGATCTGGCGCCGGTACAACCACATCAAGGTGTCGGGTAGCGGCGTACCGATGGCGAGCTGTGGCAAGTCGGGATGCGCAAGCGCATGCTCGCGCTGGCGGCGCGTGAGCAGCTTCAGCACATGCAGCGCCTCGACGGAAATATGCGTGGACACAGGTAGCTTGCTTGTCATCGGGAGTGGGTTTATCAAGAATTAAGATGATAAACTTTACAATAAAATCTCGTTTCCCCAGCGCACTATTGAAGCTGCGCCTGATCCAGTTCTGTCCTGAACTGCGGTGTTACTGACCAGTTCTTGCCATCCTTGCTGCGCTGGAAAGTAAAGTCGCCTTGCTGCAGCACCGAGACTGCCAGCACCTTTGTTGCGGCAGCGGGCACAAGGTCGTTACGGGCCAGCAGCAGACGGCAGGAAACCACGCCGGGCAACACATCTTTGCATGGTCCCAGCGCTTCAATATCGCCAATTTCACGGTAGTGCTGCGGCGACGCCACTGCGTTGAGATTGACATGGTAGAGCGGCTTGCCGCGCAGTGCATCCATGCCGGTCAGCACCGCATTCTTCAGCCCATCGCGCCCGATGGGCTGGCCCTGCTGCACAAAACCGCCATGCCAGGCGATGTCGGCAAAGCGCGTTTGCACGATGCCCGGATGCGCGTGGTCATAGCCCAGCCGGCTTTTGCGGCGGCCTTCCACACGCGAAATGGTCCAGGCGTATTGCATCGGCTTGCCGTCCTGGATGACGGTGGCCAGGCAGCCACGGGTTTTTTGCGACCAGGCATAGCCGGCCTGTTTGATATCGTGCAGGCTGAATTTGCCATCCGTGACCGCGGCCACGTTTTGTCTGGTGTCACAGCGCGGTACGGCATAGCTGCTGAACCAGTACCAGGCCAGGCCGGCAACGAGCAGCGAGGCAAGCGTCAGCCAGGCCAGGGGGCTCACCGGGGCATCGTTGTCTGGTGCGGCAAGGCCGGTTGGAATGGTCATGGCGAGCAATGGGGCTGACAATCAAAATGAAAACGGGCCGGGGCGGATGCATTCCGCGCCGGCCCGCCGTGTGATCGTTATGGGGCGATCAATGCTTCAAACCGCGCCAGCCGATATCGCGGCGGTACTGCGCGCCATCGAAATGGATTTTTTCCACGGTTTCATACGCCTGCTTCTGCGCCATCTTGATGCTGTCGCCCAGGCCCACCACGCACAGCACGCGGCCACCGTTGGTGACCAGGCGCTCGCCCTCGATGCTGGTGCCCGCATGGAAGGTCACCGAGTCATGCGTTTCGGCCGGGATGTCGCCGATAGCCGTGCCCTTGACGGGATCGTCCGGGTAGCCGGCGGCGGCCATCACCACGCCGACGGCGGTGCGGCGGTCCCATTCCAGTTCCACCGCGTCGAGCGTGCCGTTGACGGCGTGCTCCATGACGCTCACCAGGTCGGTTTTCAGGCGCGTCATGATGGGTTGCGTTTCCGGGTCGCCCATGCGGCAGTTGAATTCCAGGGTCTTCGGCGTGCCCTTGTCGTCGATCATCAGGCCGGCGTACAGGAAGCCTGTAAACGTGATGCCATCCTTGGCCATGCCCTGAATGGTCGGTACGATGATTTCGCGCATGACGCGCGCATGCATGGCCGGCGTGACGATCGGCGCCGGCGAATACGCGCCCATGCCGCCCGTGTTCGGGCCCTGGTCGTGGTCCTTCAGGCGCTTGTGGTCCTGGCTGGTGGCCAGTGGCAGGATGTTCTTGCCGTCGCACATGACGATGAAGCTTGCTTCTTCGCCGGCGAGGAATTCCTCGATGACGATGCGCGCGCCGGCGTCGCCGAACTGGTTATCGGCCAGCATCATGTCGACCGCCTGGTGCGCTTCTTCCAATGTCATGGCAACGACCACGCCCTTGCCAGCGGCCAGGCCGTCGGCCTTGATGACGATGGGCGCGCCCATGGCATCGATGTAGGCATGCGCGGGCGCGACGTCGGAAAACGTCTGGTAAGCGGCAGTCGGAATGCCGTGGCGCTGCATGAAGGCCTTGGCGAAGTCCTTCGACGATTCCAGCTGCGCCGCCTCTTTCGTCGGGCCGAAGATTTTCAGGCCGCGCGAGCGGAACAGGTTGACGATGCCCGCTGCCAGCGGCACTTCCGGACCGACGACCGTGAGGCCGATGTGTTCCTGCTGAACGAAGTCGGCCAGCAATTGCGGGTCGCTGATGTCGAGATTGACCAGGCGCGCATCGCGTGCGGTGCCACCATTGCCCGGCGCGACATACACCATCTGTATGCGTTCGGACTGGGCCAGTTTCCAGGCCAGGGCGTGTTCGCGGCCGCCAGAGCCGACTACCAGAATTTTCATAGGGACCGTTCGTTCAGTGTGGGTTGCAGGGCGGCGGTGCCGCCCTTGATGTTGTCGCTTAGTTCTCGATCAGGGCGTTGGTAAAGACTTCCTGGACGTCGTCCAGCAACTCCAATGCATCGATCAGCTTTTGCATCTTGATGGCGTCGTCGCCCGCGTACACGGTTTCTGTCGCCGGTTTCATGATGACTTCGGCTACTTCGGCCTTGAATCCGGCCGCTTCCAGCGCTTCCTTGACGGTGGCGAAATCGTGCACGGGGGTCAGCACTTCGAAGCCGCCTTCCTCGTCCGCGATGACGTCGTCGGCGCCCGCTTCCAGCGCCGCTTCCATCAGCTTGTCTTCGTCGGTGCCCGGCGCGAACAGCAATTGGCCGCAGTGCTGGAACATGAAGGCGACGGAGCCTTCGTTGCCCATGTTGCCGCCATTCTTGTTGAAGGCGTTGCGCACTTCGGCCACCGTGCGCACCTTGTTGTCGGTCATGCATTCGACGATGACGGCTGCGCCACCCACGCCGTAGCCTTCGTAGCGCACTTCTTCGTAGTTGGCGCCATCGACGCCGCCGCTGCCGCGGTTGATCGCGCGCTGGACGTTGTCTTTCGGCATGTTCGCGTCAGCCGCCTTGTCGACCGCCAGGCGCAGGCGCGGATTGGTGATGGCGTCGGCGCCGCCCATGCGGGCCGCGACCGTGATTTCCTTGATCAGGCGCGTCCAGATTTTGCCGCGCTTGGCATCGGTGGCAGCCTTTTTATGCTTGATATTGGCCCATTTGCTATGTCCTGCCATGTCGAATCTTCCTTAGACGAGGTGTTCAATTGTGGCCGACATTTTAGCATATTGCCCCCCTGCGAAGCGGCATGGCCCCGTCATCAAGCCGACACATTTTGTTGTTAAAGTGACGCGCTTTCATGTTATGCATCATCCCACCACTCCAATAATCAAGATTAAGGGCGCGACATCATGGCAAGTCAAATGGATAGACGGCAATTTCTGAAATTGGGCGGTTTTATAACTGTCTCTGTCGCCACTGTCGGCCTCGCCGCCTGCGGCAGCACCGATTACAGCGATCCTGGCGTGCCGCTGGCATCCGGCAGCGACTGGAAATTCCCGCAAAGCGTGGCCTCGGGCGATCCGCGCGCCGACAGCGCCATGCTGTGGACGCGCGTCGTGCCCGCCAGTTTTGACGCCGTCGCCCCCGCCGTGGCCGGCAAGTCGGACGTGGCCGTGCGCCTGATCGTCAGCGCCAGCGACAATACGGCCGCCCTGGGCAGCAACACGGCCCTGGCCGGCACACCCATCGTCGATGCGAAACTGCCGCTGAAAGCCGATTTCGACAATACCCTGCGCCACAAGGTGACGGGCTTGCAAGCTGGCCAGGTGTATTTTTACCAATTCATCGCCGGCGACGTGCGCTCGAACGTGGGCCGCTTCAAGACGGCGCCCGCGGCCACGGCTGACGTGTCGCAGCTGCAGTTCGCCTATCTGACGTGCCAGGACTGGAGCATCAACCATTGGGGCGCGCTGTCGCACATCGCCGCCAACGAGTCGCTCGATTTTATTGTCCACCTGGGCGATTACATCTATGAAACGGTGGGCGAGGCCTTCCAGAGCGGCGCAGTGGAAAGCCGCCACGACCGCTTGATCCTGCCGGACGGCACGTACAAGAGCGGCAACGCCGGCGCCAAGTACGCGACCACGGTGGCCGACTACCGCTACCTGTACAAGAAATACCGCACCGATACGCGCCTGCAAGCCGTGCACGAGCGTTTTGCCTTCATCGCCATCTGGGACGACCACGAATTCACGGACGACGCCTGGCAGGACGCTTCCACCTATGAAAGCATCGTGGCGACGGACGGCAGCGACCTGCACCAGCCAAATCGCCGCCGCAGCGCCAACCAGGCCTGGTTCGAATACATGCCGGCCGACGTCACGTTCGATGCTGCCGCGACAACGTTCCAGAACATCCAGATCTACCGCGATTTCCAGTTCGGCAAACTGATGCAGCTGGTGATGACGGACGAGCGCCTGTACCGCGCTGACCATGCGATTGCCGAGTCGACCATCAACCCGGCCACGGGCAAGCCGCTGGGCAGCATCGGCAGCCGCTACCTGGTGCCGCAAGCGCTGTTCGACAGCGTGGAAGGGCAGAAAATGGCCGCCGCCACCAAGGCTGGCGCCGACCCGCTGGCTGCCGTTGGCATGCTGGGCAGCACGCAGCGCGACTGGTGGAAAAGCAAGATGAAGGCCGCCACGTCCACCTGGAAGCTGTGGGGCAATGAAGTGTCATTGCTGCGCATGGGCTTGAATGGCACGGATGCGATAGCCACCTTGTTGGCGCTGAGCGCCATGTCGAACGTGGGCAAGGCCATCGCCAGCACCCTGCCTTTGGTGGGCGGCAGCGTGCCGCTGGCCTCGGCCATCGTGGCCGCTTCGACGGCGGGCGCATCGACGACCGTGGCGCAAGCGGCGGCCATGGCGATTGCCGGCGCGGCAGCCAACGCCAGCGCACAGGGCGCCGCTGCTGTGGGCGCCGGCTTGAGTGCGGCCCAGGCCGGTATAACGGTGGCTGCCTACAACAGCGGCTCGCCGGCCGCCGCCGCGCAAGTGATCGCCTTCGGCTGGATCAAGCCCGACGTGCAGGCCAAGGGCGCCGCATCGAGTTTTGTGGCCGCTTCCGGCCAGCAAGCGGCGCTGACGCCATTCTTCACGCGTTTCCTGCTCAATTGCGACCAGTGGGATGGCTATAACGGCGAGCGCAGGAACCTGATGGCGCACCTGAAGACGAATGCCATCGGCAACGTCGTGGCCATCACGGGCGATATCCATTCCTTCTTTGCCGGCACGGTCAGCGACGACTTCGACGCGGCCGGCGGCGGCACGCCCGTCATGGTGGACCTGGTGTCGGCCGGCGTCAGCTCCGACTCCTTCTTCAGCTACCTGAAGTCGGCCGCCGGCAGCATGGGCGACATTGGCACCCTCGTCAGCTATCCGCTGGCCATTCCCGTCACAGGCCTGGGTTCGGTCAACCTGGACATCAACCTGCTCGACTACACCATGGGCAAGGCGGCGCCCACCATCGACAGCTTGCTGGAGCAATTGCGCGTGCAACTGCGCGGCGCCTTGGCCGCCAAGGGCGTGCCGGAAGCGCAGCTGGACGCCACGGTTACAGCCGTACAGGCAGGCTTGAAAGCGAGCACTGACTTCAGCGCGACCCTGCTGGGCCTGGCACAGCAATTGTCTAGCCTGGGCAATAATCCATGGATCAAGCATCTGAATACGGATGCGCAGGGCTACACGGTAGTCACCTTGACACCGGGCAAGTTGGTGGCGCAGTTCAAGCAGGTCAACAAGCTGATCGGCACCGCGGCACCAAGCAACGTGATTGCGCGCGTGACGACGGCCACGGTGGCGGCTGGTACGGTGGGGGTCAGTATTTCCTAAGCCGTCGCTGGAATGGGGGCTGGCGGCCGGTGCGGAGGGGCAGGCCCGGCAAACTTGTGCTTATCCATTACAATCTGGGCATGAGCTCCAGTTCCCCGCAAGCAAGTCCTGCATCGATTCCCCGTTCCGTCTACCTCGGTGGCCTGGCCATCGCTGTGGGCGGGGCGGTGTTGTTTTCCACCAAGGCCATCGTCGCCAAGCTGCTGTACCGCTACCAGATCGATGCCGTCACCCTGATCGCCTTCAGGATGATTTTCTCGCTGCCCGTATTCGCCGTCATCGCCTGGTGGAAGATGCGCACGGAGCCGCCGCTGTCGACCAGCGACCGCTGGCGCCTGGTCGGACTGGGTCTCGTCGGCTATTACCTGTCCAGCTATCTGGACTTTCTTGGCTTGCAATACATTTCCGTTGGACTGGAGCGCCTGATCCTGTTCCTCACGCCCACCTTCGTGCTCCTGATTACCACGGTGTACTTCAAGCAGAGCATCAGCCGTCTGCAATGGATGGCCCTGTTCACCTCGTATTGCGGCATCGTGCTGGTCTTCGTGCACGACTTGCAGGGCGGCGCCAGCAATGTGGCGCTGGGTTCCACTTTAGTGCTGGGCTCGGCCTGTTCGTACGCCGTGTATCTGCTGGGCTCCGGCGAACTGGTGAAGCGCATCGGCTCGATGCGGCTCGTTTCCTACGCGATGTGCGTGGCCAGCTTTGCCTGCATCGCCCAATTCTTCATCCTGCGCCCCGTCGAGCTGCTGATCCAGCCCATGCCCGTGTATGGCTTGTCTGTATTAAATGGCATCTTTTGCACGGTGATGCCCGTCTTCATGACGATGATCGCCGTGGAACGCATCGGCGCGCCCGTCGCCTCGCAGGCGGGCATGATCGGCCCCGTGTCGACCCTGTTCCTGGGCGCCATGATCCTCGATGAACCGATCACCAACTGGCAACTGGCTGGCACCAGCCTGGTATTGGCCGGTATTTACTTGCTGTCGAAAAAGAAATAATTCCTCCAACCACTGAAAACGCTCCGAACATGAAAACACGCATCGCCCTGATTGCCCACGACAAGAAAAAAGATGACATGATTACCCTGGCGGGCGAATACCTGGATTTTTTGAAGGGTTGTGACCTGTCGGCCACGGGTACTACGGGCGGCCGCCTGATCAACGAGCTGGGCTTGCAAGTGGAGCGCAAGCATTCCGGCCCGTTCGGCGGCGACTTGCAGATTGGCTCGCTGCTGGTGGAAGGCTTGATCGATTGCGTGATCTTCCTGCGCGATCCGATGACGCCGCAGCCGCACGAGCCGGACATCAACGCCCTGGTGCGCGCCTGCGACGTGCACAACGTGGCGTGCGCGACGAATCTGTCGTCGGCGCACCTGGTGCTGTCGCAGCTGCAGGCGCTGGCCAACGCGGCTGCCTGACGTTTTTCCCGATTCTTCTTCAAGGAGCATATTGTGAGCGCAACGATTACCACCAAAGCCATCCGCGTGCAGCGCGTGGGCGGCCCGGAAGTGATGGAATACGTGGACGTGGAGCTGCCGCCGCCCGGTCCCGGCGAAGCGCGCGTGAAACACGAGGCGATCGGCCTCAATTTCATCGATGTGTATTTCCGCTCGGGCCTGTATCCGCAGCCGCTGCCCAATGGCCTCGGTGTCGAGGGCGCGGGCATCGTCGAGGCGGTGGGCGAGGGTGTCACGGAAGTCAAGGTGGGCGACCGTGTGGCCTACGCGGCGCGCATCAATGGCGCGTATGCGCAGCAGCGCAACTTGCCGGCGGCCCTGTTGCTGGCGCTGCCCGAGCGTATCGGTTTCGATACGGCTGCCGCCATGATGCTGCAAGGCTTGACGGTGCAATACCTGTTCCACCGCACGGTGGCTCTGAAGGCGGGCGACACTATTCTGTTTCACGCGGCCGCGGGCGGCGTGGGCTTGATCGCTTGCCAGTGGGCGAAGGTGCTGGGCGTGAACCTGATCGGCACGGCCGGCTCCGATGAAAAGGCGGCGCTGGCCAAGGCGCATGGCGCGGCCCACGTCATCAACTACAACACGGAAAACTTCGTCGAGCGCGTGCGCGAGATCACCGGCGGCAAGGGTGTTTCTGTCGTGTACGATTCCATCGGCAAGGATACGTTTACTGGCTCGCTCGACTGCCTGGCGCCGCTGGGCATGATGGTCAGCTTCGGCAATGCCTCCGGCCCCGTGCCGGCGTTTACCTTGTCCGAGCTGGCCTCGCGCGGTTCGCTCTTCCTCACGCGCCCCGCCCTGTTCAGCTATGCCTCCAACCGCGTGAACCTGGAAGAGATGGCCGCTTCGTTGTTCGGCGTGGTCAGCAGTGGCGAAGTGCAGATCGAGATCAACCAGCACTATAGCCTGGCCCATATCGCCCAGGCGCACGCGGACTTGGAAGGGCGCAAGACCACTGGTTCGACCATCATCGTGCCATGAGCGGCGCACATGATGGCACGCCGAAGTTCGGCCGCCTGCTGATCGTGCTGGTGCTGGCAGTGGCCCTGATCGGCGTGCTCACTTTTGCCGCCGAAGCGTATTACTCGTAGACATGAAAAAACCGGCTTGCGCATTGCTGCATAAGCCGGTTTTTTGTGTTGCCACGTCATTACTCTATTTTAACTTCGACTTTACGGGGCACGCCGCTCTGGCCGGGGAAGTCGGCAAAGGCGCTGGCCACCATGGCTGGCATCACTTGCGACGTGGCGCGTTTGTTGCTGGTCGATTGCACGGTCACGTCGTACAGTTTCTTGCCGCTGCGGTCATTGATCGTCACGCGCAATTCGCGTTCGTATTTATGTCGTACGCTTTCTTCGATATCCATCGGACCATACCAGTAAGGGTTGTAGCCAAAGCGGCCATAGCCTGGCCATGCGCCGTAGCGATAGCCGTAGCGGCCAGGCCAGTAGCCGGGGCCATACCAGAATGGATCGGTGGCTTGCAGCACGCGCTCAGGATAGTCGACTGTCGAAAAATGCATCGCCACGCGCAAGTTGGCTGCCGCCGGGCCGGAAGCTTCGCCGAAGCCGTGTTTTGCCAGTTCCGCGCGCACCAGGTTTTGGTAGCTGCGGTATTCCAGCGTGTCGTTTTCGGGCGCTGGCGCTTCAAAAGCATACGATTTGTCCTGCAATTGCGCAGGCCACTCATGGAAGACGGTCACATCGCTGCGTATGGTGGTGGCGCATCCGGTCAGCAACACGGTCAATGCAGCCATCATGATGGTCAGATATCGTTTCATGGCATGATCTCCTGATAGTAGAGGCAATTCATCGTCTAATATGATAAGAATAGTGCTGTTTGTTCCCATGCATTATTACAGAATGTTACCTGGTATGTCGGCGTGTAAGGGAATCCAACATTCCTGATCTGAATCGGTGCAATTGGCGGGTGAATCGGTCCTTTCCCTGCCTGGTGTTGGTAAAATAGGCTTTTGCCTCCGCTCCCACCCATTCCCTATGCGCACAGACAGCCCTCAGACGATTTACCGCAAAGATTACACGCCGCCCAGCTTCCTGGTTGACAGCGTCGAACTTGGTTTCGATCTTGATCCCGCCCGCACAGTGGTGGCGAGCCGGATGCGCATGCGCCACAACCCGGCCAGCACCAGCCGCAGCATCGAATTGCACGGCGAACACATCGAACTGGTGCAAGTGCGCCTGAACGGCAAGCTGCTGAAACCGTCGCAGTACACCTTGACGGCCGGCATGCTGACCATTCCCAAGGCGCCGGACGAGGTCCTGCTCGATATCGAAACGGTACTGTCGCCGCAGGACAATACCTCGCTGTCCGGTTTATATGTGTCGAACCATAACTTCTTTACGCAGTGCGAAGCCGAAGGCTTCCGCCGTATCACCTTCTTCCCAGACCGTCCGGACGTGATGGCTAAATACACCGTCATGTTGCGGGCCGACAAGGACAAATATCCGGTGTTGTTGTCGAACGGCAACTTGATCGAAGAGGGCGACCTGGGCGACGGCCGCCATTACGCCAAGTGGGAAGATCCGTTCAAGAAGCCGTCTTACCTGTTTGCCCTGGTGGCGGCGCGCCTGGTGTGCCAGGAAGAACGCTACACGCTCAAGTCCGGCCGCGAAGTGCTGCTGCAGGTGTGGGTGGAAGAGGGCAACCTGGATAAAACCGATTACGCCATGCAGTCGCTGAAAAACTCGATCCGCTGGGATGAGGAGCGCTTCGGCCTGGAGCTGGACCTGGACCGCTTCATGATCGTCGCCGTGGGCGACTTCAACATGGGCGCCATGGAAAACAAGGGTTTGAACATCTTCAATACCAAGTATGTGCTGGCCAATTCGCGCGTGGCGACCGACGTCGATTACGCGGGCATCGAAGCGGTGGTGGGCCACGAGTACTTCCATAACTGGACCGGCAACCGCGTGACGTGCCGCGACTGGTTCCAGCTGTCGCTGAAAGAAGGTCTCACGGTGTTCCGCGACCAGGAATTCTCGGCCGACATGATCGGCACGGACACGGGCCGCGCCGTCACGCGCATCGACCAGGTGCGCACCCTGCGCCAGGCGCAGTTCCCTGAAGATGCCGGTCCGATGGCGCATCCCGTGCGTCCCGATTCTTTCGTCGAGATCAATAACTTTTATACCGTCACCATCTACGAAAAGGGCGCCGAAGTGGTGCGCATGGTCCAGACCCTGGTGGGCCGCGACGGCTTCCGCAAGGGCATGGACCTGTACTTTGAACGTCACGATGGCCAGGCCGTGCAGTGCGACGACTTCCGCGCCGCCATGGCGGACGCGAATGGCCGCGATTTTACGCAATTCGAGCGCTGGTACAGCCAGGCCGGCACGCCCATCGTCAAGGCCTCCACGCGCTACGACTCTGCCAGCCAGACGTTCGAACTGACCCTGGCGCAAAGCTGTCCCGCCACGCCGGGCCAGCCGAAAAAACTGCCATTCCATATTCCCGTCACCGTCGGCTTGCTGGGCGCGGATGGGCGCGACCTGCCGCTGTACGTGCATGGCGTGGTGTCGAACGGCGCCACCAGCGTGGTGCTGGAGCTGACCGAGGCCTCGCAAACCTTCCGCTTTACGCAGGTGGGGGAAGTCCCCGTGCCATCGCTGCTGCGCGACTTTTCCGCCCCCGTGGTGCTGGAATACGACTATACCGACGCCGAGCTGCTGCACCTGTTCCGACACGACAGCGATCCGGTCAACCGCTGGGAAGCGGGCCAGCGCCTGGCCATGGAACGTTTGCTGAAACTCACGGGCGCCGTCGCCGCCGGAGAGGCCTTGGTGCTTGATGACACCTTCATCGCCGCGCAGCGCGCCTTGCTGGCCGACGAAACGCTCGATCCTGCCTTCCGCGAGCTGGCCTTGATCCTGCCATCGGAAACCATCATCGCCGAGCGCATGGCGCAAGTCGATCCGCAGGCGATCCATGCGGCGCGCCAGTTCATGCGCAGCACCATCGCTGCCGCCTTGAAGCCTGAATTGCGGGCGCAGTACCACACCAACCAGACGCCGGGCGAATACAGCCCTGACGCCCTGTCGGCCGGCAAGCGGGCGCTGAAAAATCTGGCCCTGTCCTACCTGCTGATCGCACCAGGCAATGTTGAACTGGCGCTGGCGCAGCAGCAGTTCGACAGCGCCGGTAACATGACGGACCGTGCGGCTGCGCTGGCGGCCCTGATACATTCGGGTTCGCAATCGCATGCAGAGGCCGCGCTGGCCAGTTTCTATGCCGACTTCGTGAACGAAGCGCTGGTGGTCGACAAGTGGTTTGCCATGCAGGCGGCCGCGCCAACGAGCGATGTGCAAGCCGTGCGCCAGTTGATGACGCATCCGGCGTTCACCTTGAAAAATCCGAACCGCGCGCGCAGCCTGATCTTCAATTTCACCAACGGCAATCCGTCGCAATTCCATGCGCAAGACGGCAGCGGCTACGCCTTCTGGGCCGAGCAAGTTATCGCGCTCGACGCCCTGAACCCGCAAGTGGCCGCGCGCCTGGCGCGTTCCATGGACCGCTGGCGCCGTTACGTGCCCGCGCTGCAAAGTCACATGCGCGACGCGCTGGAACAAGTCGCCGGCCAGGCCAGCCTGTCGAATGACGTGATGGAAGTGGTCAGCAAGGCTTTAGCGAACTAGCACGGCAAATCATCACCAAAACAAAAGGGAATTCATGAAACGCATCAGTCTTACGCAATACCTGGTTGAAGAGCAGCGCTCGAACAACAGCATTCCCGCCGAACTGCGCCTGCTGATCGAAGTCGTCGCGCGCGCTTGCAAGACTATCAGCCACGCTGTCGGCAAGGGCGCCCTCGGTGAAGTGCTGGGCACGGCCGACACGGAAAACGTGCAGGGCGAAGTGCAGAAAAAGCTCGACATCATCTCCAACGAGATTTTGCTCGAAGCGAATGAATGGGGCGGCCACCTGGCAGCCATGGCGTCGGAAGAAATGGAATCGATTCACCCGATCCCGAACCGCTATCCGAAGGGCGAATACATGCTGCTGTTCGACCCACTCGATGGCTCGTCGAACATCGACGTCAACGTCTCGATCGGCACCATTTTCTCGGTGCTCAAAGCCCCGGAAGGCATGGGGCAGCCGACCGAGCAGGACTTCATGCAGGCCGGCACCAAGCAGGTTGCCGCCGGTTACGCCGTGTACGGCCCGCAAACCATGCTGGTGCTGACCTTCGGCAATGGTGTGAACTGCTTTACCCTGGACCGCGAAATGGGTTCGTGGGTGCTCACGCAAAGCAATATGCAGATTCCGGCCACCACCAAGGAATTTGCCATCAATATGTCGAACGCGCGCCACTGGCATCCGCCCGTGAAGCGCTATGTCGACGAACTGCTGGCCGGCGATACGGGCCCGCGCGGCACCAACTTCAACATGCGCTGGATCGCATCGATGGTGGCCGACGTACACCGCATCCTGAACCGCGGCGGTATCTTCATGTACCCGGCCGACTTGCGCGACACGTCGATGCCGGGTAAGTTGCGCCTGATGTACGAAGCGAACCCGATGGCCTTCATCGTCGAACAGGCCGGCGGCGCCGCCACCGACGGCCAGCAGCGCATCATGGACATCGCCCCGCACAAGCTGCACCAGCGCGTGCCCGTGTTCCTCGGCTCGAAGGACGAAGTGGCCCGCGTCACCGCATATCACGCTGAGTAAAAAAACCGCACTTTTCAGCGATTTTTAGCGGCCCGCAGCCCGGCCGCTAAAAAAAATGAAAAAAGATCGCGTTGACACTAGCAAATTTTATGCATTGTTTGTAGAATGTGGGTCTTCGCCGTTGTAGCTCAGTTGGTAGAGCAGCACATTCGTAATGTGAAGGTCGCCAGTTCGATTCCGGCCAACGGCACCAAGTATTCGCAGTAGAAAAAACCACCGCTCAAACGGTGGTTTTTTTTCGTCTGCAGCTTTATCGCCGCCAGCCTGCGCGGGCGGGATCTCCACCACCTCGCCGCCTGCCTAAATCACAAACTCCCTGCGCACCACCGGCTTGTGCGCCAACAGTAGCGACAGCTTTTTCAAGGCGTTGGCCAGGTGCGCGCGGTCGCGGATGCTGCCCAGCGAGATGCGGATGGCGTTCGGCGGGCGGCTGTCGTAGAAGGCGTCCGAGGCCGTGACGGCCACGCCCTGGGCGCGGGCGGTGGCGGCCAGGTCGCGTGAGGTCCAGTAGCTGGGCAGCGAAAACCATACATGGATGCCCTCGCTGCGCGGATGGCTGGCGCCGGTCAAAAGCGTGCGGATGACGTCCTGGCGCGCGTCCGCTTCGCTGCGCACGCCGGCCAGCAGTTCGCGCGCAGAGCCGTCGTGTATCCATTGCGTCGCCAGTGCCGTCGTCAGGGGCGTGGCCATCAAGGAAAACGAGCGCAGGGCTTGCACGAAGCGTTCGCGCAGATGCGCGTCGGCGATCAATGTGTAGGCCATGCGCAAGCCCGGCGCCAGGCATTTCGACAGCGTGGCGATATACGACACGTGGCCCGGCGCGTAGTGGGCCAGCGGCGGCGGTGCGTCGGCGGCCAGCAGCCAGTACGGGTCGTCCTCGATGATGTGCATGCCGCAGCGCCGGGCCACTTCCGTGATGGCCAGGCGCCGCGCGGCGGGCATGGTGTGTGCCGTGGGGTTTTGCAGGGTGGGATTCAGATAGATGAGACGCGCATGGTGCTTGCGGCAGGCTTTTTCCAGCGCTTCGGGCAGCATGCCGTCCGCATCCGTTTCCACGATGATGGCTTTGCGGTTGAGTTGTCCCGCCGCCAAGCGCAAGCCCGGATACACGGCCGGCTCCGTCAAGATGGTATCGCCGGGCCGGCTCAAGGTCAGTATCAGTGCCGCCAGCGCCGCCTGCGCGCCGGGGCAGGCCACCACGTGCTCTTCCTCGACGTGGTCGAACATGGGCGCCAGCCAGGCGGCCCCCGCCGCGCGGTCGGCCTTGCCGCCGCCGCCCAGGTGATAACTCATCAATAAATCGCTGTCCGTGCGCATCAGTACCTGCGCCACACCCTGTTTCAGCAGGTCGTCGAAATCCACGCCCACGGGCGGCGGCGGGATGTTCATGCTCAGGTCCAGCATCAGCGTCAATTCCACTTTCGGCGCGGCCACATAGGTGCCGCGCGCACCTTGTCCTTCCAGCAGATTCCTGCGCTTGGCCTCGTCGTAGGCGCGCGTCACCGTCGTCAGATCGACCTGGAACAGGGCGGCCAGGCGGCGCTGCGGCGGCAGGCGGTCGCCCGGGCGCAGGCTGCCGTCGGACAGCGCGCGCTCGAGCATGTCGGCGATCTGCAGGTAGCGCGGGCCGCCGTACTGCACGAAGGGCGTGATCCACGCGCTGGCCTGGCTTTCTTTTTGTATGGATTTTGACTGGGACATTTTATCTGCATGTATGGATATTTCTTCCTGTAATTATGGGGAAAAGACGTGTAAAAATCCATACATTTATATGTGTAACAGGCTTTATCTCGTGGTGGCAGGCTTCCTGTGAGTCATGCATAACCCCAAGGAACATGATGCCGCTGCAGATGACGCCCGAGCGCGCACGCTTGCAAGAGTAAGCATGACGGCCAGCGATTTTGACTCTGCGCTGCCGGCGAAATCGCCATTGCGCCTGGATAATGCCATCTTGCAGGATGTGGCGCGCCTGCTGGAAAAGTCGGGCGGCAATTAAGAAACAGCGCGCCAGGCTTGCCGTCCCCCGCTGCTATCCCCGCCGCCCCACCAGGCCGGTAAGGATTGTTATTTCCATCAGGAATTTAAGTCTGGGTCACAAGGTGTGGCAGCGCACAGTGGCGTGCGGCAGGCGCGGTTAAGGTAGTGTCAACAGCTTGCTGCTGATCCAGTATTTGATATGGCTCAGCCCGGCAGCGTTTAGCCGCTTCTTTTTCCCCGAAGCGAGGAGAATCATGATTCGGTCACGGCATCGAGCATGGTTGAAATTATTCACTATTAAAGGAAACCATCATGAACGCGATTGAAAAAACCAGCTCCGACCTGAATGGCACCACCCAGGATACCCGCCAGGATATGCACCGCACCATCGACAAGGTGGCAAGCCAGGCCCAGCCTCTGGCCGACAAGGTGGCCACGCGCGTCCACGACGGCGTGGACCAGGTGGGTGAGCGCATCGAGCAGGTCAGCGACACCGTGAGCAAAGCCTCCGAAACGTTGATGGCGCGCGGCAAGCAGTTGGGCGCCGCCTGCCAGCGCGCCGGCGAGACGGGGCGCGGCTATGTGCGCGAGCGTCCTGCCGTATCCCTGTTGATTGCTGCAGCGGCCGGTTATGGCCTGTCCAAACTGCTGGGTTCGCGTAAATAAGTTTTACGCAATTCGGCAAGGTGTTGTCGTGGGTGCTGTTCCCTTCGCCGTCATGGCGCGGTGGGACAGCGTCCACGCGCACGAGGTAGTAGAAAGCAGTAAAGCAGAGTGATAATGCGCTCCGTTTTATTGTGATTGATCGGCATACCTATTCCCTTCATTATTTTGATTGCCCTGTTCGTGCGCTGAATGAGGGAGTTGTAGCGTTACTTCCCGGGGCAAATTAATTACTCACAGGAGATGTAATGGCTAGCAACAAAAAAACGCCGTCCACGGACGGTGCGGGTTCCGTCTTGAGCAGCATGTCCGGCCCATCCGACAGCAAGGCGCCGTACAGCCTGGGCGCGGACAATGATGTGACCCGCTCGCTGCTGCAAAAAACCGCCGCCAGCCAGCAGCTGGCCGCCGCCATGGCGGTAAATCCCAAGGAAGACGGCCAGTATGGCGACGCGGCGCGCACGCCGGCCGAAGGCGTGCATGTGGCAGCGGGCGAACCGCTGGCGACGGCCAGCACCACGGGTGAAACGACAGTATCACCGAAAACCGGCGATGGCCAGCCCGCGCTTGGCGAGAATGCCGTGAATGCCTCGCTGGACCGCGCCAGATCGGATGACAGTGGCTGCGTGCTGACGACGAACCAGGGCGTGCCTGTGGGCGACAACCAGAATTCGCTGAAGGCGGGCTTGCGCGGCCCCACCCTGATGGAAGATTTTATTCTGCGTGAAAAGCTCACGCATTTCGACCACGAGCGCATCCCCGAGCGCGTCGTGCATGCGCGCGGTTCTGCCGCCCATGGTTACTTCGAATGCTACAAGGAGCAAAGCAAGCATACGCGCGCGGCGCTGTTCGCCAAGGAGGGCAAGCGCACGCCCGTCTTCGTGCGTTTTTCCACCGTGGCCGGCGAACGCGGTTCGACCGATACGGCGCGCGATGTGCGCGGCTTTGCCGTGAAGTTTTATACGGACGAGGGCAACTGGGATTTGGTGGGCAATAACATTCCCGTCTTCTTCATCCAGGATGCGATGAAGTTCCCCGACCTTGTCCACGCCGTCAAGCCCGAGCCGCACAATGGCATGCCACAGGCGGCCAGCGCGCACGATACCTTCTGGGACTTCGCTTCGCTGTCGCCGGAAATCACGCATATGCTGATGTGGGCCATGTCCGACCGCGCCATCCCGCGCAGCTATCGGATGATGCAGGGCTTCGGCGTGCATACCTTCCGCCTCGTGAATGCCAAGGGCCAGTCCGTCTTCTGCAAATTCCACTGGTCGCCCATGGCCGGCACGCACTCGCTCGTGTGGGACGAAGCGGTCAAGATCAGCGGCGCCGATTCCGATTTCCACCGGCGCGACCTGTGGGAAGCCATTGAATGCGGCGAGTATCCCGAATACGAGCTGTCCTTCCAGGTCTTCACGGAAGCGCAGGCGGAAGCGTTCCCCTTCGACGTGCTCGATCCGACCAAGCTGATCCCCGAAGAACTGGTGCCGCTCGTCCCCGTCGGCAAAATGGTCTTGAACCGCAACCCGGACAATTTTTTTGCCGAGACGGAGCAGGTGGCCTTTTGCACGGCGCACATTGTGCCCGGCATCGATTTTTCCAACGACCCGCTGCTGCAGGGCCGCATCCACTCGTATTTGGACACGCAGCTCACGCGCCTGGGTGGCGCGAACTTCCATGAAATCCCTATCAATGCTCCGCTGGCGCCGCTGCACAACAACCAGCGCGACGGCATCCACCGCCAGGCCATCAACCGTGGCCGGGTCGCGTACGAACCCAATTCGCTGGCGGGCGGCTGTCCCTTCCAGGCGGGCGCCAGGGGTTTTAACAGTTTTCCCGCAGCCGCCGAAGGCGACAAGGTGCGCGGCAAGCCCGAGAAATTCGCCGAGCACTATGGCCAGGCGCGCCTGTTCTGGATCAGCCAGACGCCGGTTGAACAAGACCATATCGTGCATGCCTTCCGCTTTGAGCTGAGCAAGGTACAGACCGTGGTGATACGCCAGCGTATCGTCGCCATGCTGCGTAATGTCGACGATACCCTGGCGCAGCGCCTGGCCGATGGGCTGGGCCTGGTGCTGCCGCCGGTCATGCCGCGCGCCTCCCTGCAGCCGCTGCCCGCGTATGCGCCGTCGCCAGCGTTGTCGCTCTTTTTCCGCCCCGGCAAGACGGGCATTCATACCCTGCGCGTGGCCATCCTGGTGGGGCCGGGCAGCGATGGCGCGCAGGTGCGCAACATCTATGCCGCGCTGCTGGCCGACGGCGCCGTGCCGCGCCTGGTGGGCAGCCAGCTTGGCCGTGTCGACACCAGCAGCGGTGCGCCGCTCGACGTGGAAATATCGCTCGAAGCGGGACCATCCGTGCTGTTTGACGCCGTCGTGCTTGCCGACGGCCAAGGTGCCGTACAGCAGTTGGGCGACGACGCCAACGCGCTCGACTTCCTGCGCCTGCAATACCGCCACTGCAAGCCGATGCTGGCTGTCGGCGCGGGCAAGGGCTTGCTGGACAAGGCAGGCGTGCCGGCGGCCCTGCCCGATGGCAAGCCGGATCCTGCCATCATCGTCGCGCCGTCCGGCGACGTGGTGAAAGCCGTGGCCGCCTTCAAGAAGGCGCTGGCGGCGCACCGGGCGTTCGCGCGCGAAACGGACCCGCCGCGTGTGTGAGTGGCGGCGTCAGCGCAGGTGCAAGGCCAGGGTCGGACCCGCCGGTCCGGTTGCATACTGCCTTGCCTGCGCAACGCCATACAATATGTAAACAATAAAGATGTCCTGCGGTGATATGCTGCTGACTAGAACTGTTCATTTGCAACTATTTCTATAACAGCAGCAAAGAACGGCTTCAGCAAACCGGATCGCGATTACTGCATGGACAAGTACACACCGCGCACCTGGGGGCCGGGCGAACGCCCGACCTTGCCCGGGTCGCCATCGATGCCCGAACATTCGACGCCCAGGCGTGTCGCGTATTTCATCGTCGGCCTGATCGTCGCGCTGACGGGGGGACTGGGCAATGGCCTGGTGACGGCCAATCTGCTGAACCTGCAAGGTTCGCTGGCAGCCTATGCCTACCAGATGCAGTGGCTGCCAGCCGCTTACGTGATGACCATCGTGTCGATGAATTTGCTACTGGTGAAGTTCCGCCAGCAGTTCGGCCTGCGCCTGTTCACAGAAGCGTTCCTGGTGCTGTACGCGCTGGTGACGTTCGCCCACCTGTATGCGAATACCTTGCCGTCGGCGATCGCCGTGCGCGCCGCACATGGCATGGTGGGCGGCGCCTTGGGGGTGCTGGGCCTGTACTACACTCTGCAGGCGTTTCCTGCGCGGCACCGCCTGAAGGGCGTGGTGCTGGGCCTGGGCTTTGCCCAACTGGCCTTGCCCCTGGCGCGCATCTTCACCTCCGAACTGCTGCAGATCGGCGAATGGCACGGCTTGTACCTGTTCGAACTGGGCCTGGCCCTGCTGGCGCTGGGCTGTGTGCTGGCCCTCAAATTGCCGCCGGGCGACCGCGTGCAAACCTTCGAGCCGCTCGATTTCCTCACTTTCATCTTGTTCGCGCCCGGCGTGGCCTTGCTGTGCGCCGTGCTGGCACAGGGCCGCACGGCGTGGTGGATGGAAGCGGAGTGGGTGGGCGTGTGCCTGGCGTGCTCCATCGTGCTGATCGCCGCCTCGCTGGCCATCGAGCATAACCGCGCGCGCCCGCTGCTCAATACGCGCTGGCTTACCACGGGCAAGATCGCCAAGCTGTTTTTATCCGTGCTGCTGTTTCGCATCGTGTTGTCCGAGTCGACGGGGGCGGTCGGCTTCCTGCAGGCGCTGGGCTTGAATACGGACCAGATGCAGAACCTGTTCATCGTGGTGCTCCTGGGCAGCGTGGCGGGCCTGGTGGCCAGCGCGCTGACGATAAATCCGGCGACGCTGAACCGCTCGCTGATGTTCGCGCTGCTGCTGATCGCCGCCGGGGCGCTCATCGACGCGCACGCCACCAGCCAGACGCGCCCCGTCAACATGTATGTCAGCCAGTTCCTGCTGGCCTTTGGCGGTACGTTTTTTCTCGGACCCACCATGGTCACCGGCATGGGTGCCGTGATCGCGGAACCGCGCAATCTCGTGAGTTTTTCCGTGATGTTTACCATGACCCAGAACCTGGGCGGTCTGCTCGGCTCGGCCATCGTCGGCACCATCCAGACGGCGCGCGAAAAATACCATTCCAGCTACCTGGTCGAGCACCTGACCATGCTCGACCCGCAGGTGGCCGCGCGCGTGCAGTCGGGGGCATCGGCTTACGGCGGCGTGCTGATGGACCCCGCCTTGCGCAGCGCCCAGGGCGTGGCGCGCCTGGGCGCCATCGCCACGCGCGAAGCCAATGTCCTCGCCTACAACGATGTTTTTTTGATGATCGCCGGTGTCGCCCTTGCTACTTTACTGTGGATGCTGGTCAGCCAGTCCTGGACCCGCATTACCACCGGCGCGCGTCGCTTGGTCGGCCCCGTGCGCGATGCGCAGACGGCCATGGCCATCGTCCCCATTACCAATTCGGAACCGAGCAATGACAGAAAATAACACCACACCACCAGCACCAGCACCAGCACCAGCACCAGCGTCGCCGCCTGCACCCGGGCCCGCAGCCAGCACCACCCCGCCGCAGCCGGACCGGCGCCACCAGTGGCTGTCCGCGCTGGCCTTCGCTGCCGTGGCCCTGGTGGGCGTGCTGATCGTGCTGTATGCGTGGCGCCTGCCGCCGTTCACCAGTCCCATCGTGACGACGGAAAACGCCACCGTGCGCGGACAGGTGACCATCATCGGCACGCAGCTGTCCGGCTATGTGGTGGAAGTGACGGTGCAGGATTTCATGGATGTGAAGGAAGGCCAGCTGCTGGTGCGCATCGACGACCGCATCTACCAGCAGCGCTATGAGCAGGCGCAAGCGCAGCAGGCGGCGCAGCAGGCGGCGCTGTCGAACTGGGCGCAGCAGAAGGCCAGCGCACAGGCGGGGATTTCCGTCAGCGAGGCGGCCCTGGCCAACGCGGAAGCGCAGGCGCGCAAGGCCAGCGCCGACTTGAATCGCGTGGAGCAACTGGTGGCCGACGGTTCGCTGTCGCAGCGCGAACATGACCAGTCGCGCGCCACGCAGGCGCAGATGGCGGCCGCGCTGGCGCAGGCGCGGGCCAATCTCGACATTGCCCAGCAAAGCGTGCATTCGGTGGTGGTCAACAAGCAGGCACTGGAAGCGGCCGTGGCGAACGCGCAGGCGGCTGTCAAGGCAGCGAAGATCGACCTCGATAACACGCGCATCGTGGCGCCGTCCGATGGCCAGCTGGGCCAGGTGACGGTGCGCCAGGGCGCGTACGTGAACTCCGGTGCGCAGCTGATGGCGCTGGTGCCGCGCCAGATGTGGGTGATCGCCAATTTCAAGGAAACGCAGATGAATGGCGTGCAGGAAGGGCAGAGCGCCACCTTCCACGTCGACGCGCTTGACGGCGCCGTGTTGACGGGCCAGGTGGAGCGCATCTCGCCGGCCACGGGATCCGAATTTTCCGTGCTGCCGGCCGATAACGCGACGGGCAACTACCTGAAGATCGCCCAGCGCATTCCCGTGCGCATCCGCATCGATGCGGGGCAGGCGAATGCGCGCCGCCTCGTGCCGGGTATGTCGGTGGTGGTCAGCGTCGACACATCCGCCGTCTTGAACGACTCGGCGGACAATCCCGCGCCACCGCCTGCACCGAAAAAGGCGGCTGCGAAGGCCAAACCATGAAGCGCTGTGTATGGCTGATGGCCGGCGTGCTGGCGCTGGCGGGCTGCGCCGCCAACGCGCCACCGCAGCCCGCATCGGCCCTGCAACTGCCGTCCGGCTGGCGCGCGCAAGGCGAGGGCGGCGCAGCGTCAGCGCATGGCACACAGGTGGAACAGCTGTGGTGGCAGGCATTTGGCGATCCCGTTTTAAGTGATCTGGTGGGCGAGGCACTGGCGCGCAATGGCGACTTGCGCGTGGCGCGCGCCCGCGTGCAGGAATACCGTGCACGCCTGGCGCAGGCCGATGCCAACCGCGCGCCGAACCTGGCGTTTGACGGCTCACCCACGCGCACGCGCACGCTGGCGTCGAGCGGCAAGCCGTACGTGACGAATGTTTTCCAGGCCGAACTGCAGGCCAGCTATGAAATCGATGTGTGGGGCCGGCTGGCCAATCTGAGCGACGCGGCCGGAGAGAGCTACCGCGCCGAGCAGGCCAGCCTCGATGCGGCGGCCCTGTCGATCGCGGCCAGCGTGGCCACTGCCTACCTGAACCTGCGCGGACTCGACGCGCAGCTGGCGCTGACGCAATCGACCCTGCAGCTGCGCGAACAATCGTGCGAGCTGGCGCGCAAGCAGTTCGAGGTGGGCTACAGCTCGCGGCTGGAATGGCTGCAGGCACAATCGGAATACCATGCGGCGGCCGAGCAAGTGCCGCAGTTGCAGCGGCAGATCTTTGAACAGGAAAACGCGCTGGCCATCCTCGTCGGCGGCAATCCCGGCCCCATCGCGCGCGGCTTGCCCCTGGCCGAGCTGGCGGCGCCTGACGTGCCGGCCGGCCTGCCGTCCGAATTGCTGCGCCGGCGGCCCGACATCGCGCGCGCGGAACATAACCTGGCGGCCGCCAACGCGAGTCTGGCCGCCACGCGCGACCAGCTGCTGCCGTCATTCAAACTGACGGCCGTCGGCGGCGGGCAAGCCACGACCTTGACCGATTTCCTGCATGCGCCGACCGCCCTGTGGCGGCTGACGGCGTTGGCGGCCGGTCCCCTGTTCGATGGCGGGCGGGTGCAGGCGCAGACGGATGCGGCCGGCGCGCAGCGCGACCAACTGGTGTACACCTATGAAAACGTGGTGAGGAACGCCTTCGCCGAAACGGAGAACAGCCTGGGTGCCATCTACCGGCTCCAGCAGCAAGCCGTGGAAAACGATGCACGCCGCGCCACCGCGCTTGATACCCTGCGCATCGCGCATAACCGCTATCGCAATGGCTACGCATCGTACCTGGAAGAACTTGACGCCCAGCGTACCCTGTACAGCGCCGACGTGGGGCTGCTGCAGCTGAAGACACGCATCCTCGTTGCCTCGGTCGACTTGTACCGGGCCATGGGCGGCGGCTGGTCGGCCAAGACGCCATAGGCGCGCGTGCACGGCGTGGCCGTTTGCCGCGGCCGGTGTAATATTCTGGCCTGGGAAAGCGGCGGCATGGTGCCAGCGGCTCCCGTCACGAACGAGGTTGTAACATGACGATTTTTGGCATAGGCATCCACCTACTGATCGCGGTATTTTTTGCGATTCACGTGGTGCGCAACGGGCAGCAGTTGTACTGGCTGCTCATTTTATTCATGTTCCCGCTGCTGGGCAGCGTGGTGTATTTCTTCGCCATCTACCTGCCAAATTCGCGCCTGCCGCAAGGTGCGCGCAAGGTCGCTTCGGTGGCCGTGCAAGTACTCGACCCGAACCGCGAATTGCGCGAGGCGAAGGCCGCCTTCGAGTACACGCCGACGGCGCAGAACCAGATGCGCCTGGCCAGCGCGTTGCTCGAAGCGGGCGATGCGCAGGAAGCGGCATCGACGTATGAAGCCTGCCTGCAGGGAGCGTTTTCATCGGACCTGGAAATTCGCCTGGGCGCGGCACGCGCCTACCTGGAATGCGCGCGCGGCGCCGAGGCCTTGACGCACCTGGAATTCATCCGTCGCACGGACATCCATTTCCGTCCCGAGATGGTTTCCCTGCTGACGGCGCGCGCGCTGGCGCAAAGCGGGCGCCAGCCGGAAGCGAAGGCGGAGTTCGACGACGCGCTGACGCGCTACAACAGCTTCGAGTGCCGCGCCGAGTATGCGATCTGGGCGCTGCAGCAGGGTGACAAGGTGTTGTCGGGACGCCTGCTGCTCGATATCGACAGCGCCATGGCCCGCTGGAGCAGCCATACGCGGGCTATGTATGCGCCGCTGCTGGTGCGTCTGGAGGCGGCACGCAGGTAGCGGCATGACGGTGCTTGGTGCGTATTGGCTTACACGCCAGGTACCGTGTTTTTGCCTTCAACCAGCTTGTACTCCTTGCCATCGAAAGCATAACGCGCGCGGCCGTTCAAGGGCGTGGCGATGCGCGGCGGGTCTTCGTCAGGCTTGACTGTGACGCCGGGCTTGATCTTTTCGGATGCCCCCGTGAAGTCGATCAGCAAGTCGTCGTGGGCGCCGCCGTTGCGCGCGGGGGCGAAGCGCCACTTGCCTTCGACCATCCAGCACTCGTCCATGTCTGGCGTGCAGGCGCCCATATTGTCCGAGTACAGCTCGATGCCGCTACCGAGCGCGGTCACCTTGCCGTCGCCGATTTCAAACAGGGCCAGTTGCGTGATGGTGTAACCCTGGCCAGTATAGCCGTGGCGGATCGCCAGTCCCGGCTTGTTCGCACCCAGCATGATCCAGTGGACTTCGCCCAGCTGCCCGGACGAACCCAGGGCCGCGATGTTTTCCAGCCGCTTCACGACCTGCCACTGGCCGTCTTCCGGCTGACCCTTGGGTGCCAGGAAAAAGACGTTCAACAGCCCCGACGAGGCGTGCGCCGATTCTGCCGTGCCTTCCGTGTTGGCCGTTTCCGCATTCGCCACCAGGATGGCGCGGCCATCGGGCAGCAGCCTGTGGCTGACGGCACTGACGACATAACTGAGTTTGTCGACATGGTTGTCCGGATCGGGCAGGTCGGCCAGCGCATCGTCGCTGTCGCCGCGGTAGTCCTTGCCAAAGACGGCACGCATCATGCCCGCCTCGCGCTTGCGCGCCTGCGGCGTGTTCATCTCTTCCATCTTTGGGGGAGTGGCGGCCGGCGGCGGCACGTGTTCGGCCGATGCGGCATCGTCAGCGGCAGCGGCTGCGGGGACATCGGCTACACCGTCAGCTGCCATGTCGGCGCTGGCGGGGGTGGTCTTGTCCGAACAGGCGCCGAGCAGTGCGGATACCAGTAGCAGAATGAGCGGGGTGCGGTAATTCATAGGCAAGGCAGATTGCGTTCATGGAGAATGGGCGCAGTATGCCAGATAGATGGAAGCGAGGGAGCGCGGTCTGCCGGTCGCTCCTTCGCTTCCTTGCCCGCAGGGGGCGCTTTTGCAAACAAAGGCGGCGCTTATTTTTCCAGCGCCACTTTGTCATCGCGCCGCAGCGGCGCTTTCTGGCGGCGCAGTTTCGCCATGCCGCGCTTGAGCAGGTGCTCCAGATCGTCGATGTAGGTGAACACCGCCGGCACCACCAGCAGGCTCAGTAAAGTCGAGGTGATCAGGCCGCCGATGACGGTAATCGCCATCGGCGAACGGAAGCTGGGATCGGCGCCCCAGCCCAGTGCCAGCGGCATCATGCCGGCGCCCATGGCGATCGTCGTCATCAAGATGGGTCGGCTGCGCTTGTGGCAGGCGTCGACCAGCGCATCGAAGCGGTTCATGCCGGCCTGGCGCGCCAGGATCGCATAGTCGACCAGCAGGATGGAGTTCTTGGTGACGATCCCCATCAGCATGATCAGGCCGATCATCGACGGCATCGACAGGGCGCTGCCCGTGATCAGGAGCGCCACGAAGGCGCCGCCGATCGACAGCGGCAGCGCCGCCAGGATGGTCACCGGCTGCATGAAGTCCTTGAACAGCAGCACCAGCACGCAGTAGATGCACAGCACGCCGATCAGCATGGCCAGGCCGAAGCTGGCAAACAGCGAAGCCATTTCCTGCGCGTCGCCCAGTTCGGCGATCTTCACGGACGGCGGCAAATTCTTCATCGACGGCAGCGCGCGCGCCTCTTCATTCAATTCGCCCAGGGTGCGCGAACCGAGTTCCACATCGAGGGTCACGTTGCGGCTGCGGTTCAAACGGTCGATCTGCGCCGGGCCGCTTTCCATCGTCACGCTGGCCACATTTGCCAGGCGCACGGGGCCATTTTTGCCGGGCACGGTCAGGCGTTCGATGGCGGCCAGGTCGGCGCGCACGCTGTTGGGCAGCTTGACGCGGATTGGCACTTGCCGCTCGGGCAGGTTCATCTTCGTCAGGTCCGTGTCGTAGTCGCCGGCCGTGGCTACGCGCACCGTCTCGCCGATGGCTGCCGCCGTCACGCCCAGATCGGCCGCCTTGGCAAAATCGGGGCGCACGATGATTTCCGGGCGCACCAGCGAAGCGCTGGAATTGACGTTGCCGATGCCTTTCAGGCCGCGCAGTTCGCGCTCGACCTTTTGCGCCGCCGCCATCAGCGCTACTGGGTCTTCCGAGCGCAGCACCAATTGCATCTTGACGCCCGTGTCGGGCGGCCCCACCGTGAAGCGGGCGCCGGGTATCGTATCGAGCTTGTGGCGCAGCTGCGTTTCCAGTCCTGCCATCGATTCCTTGCGCTCCGTGCGGTGCACGGTGGTCAGGGTCAGCACGGCGCGGCGCGCCTCGGCCGCCGCGCCGGGGGCGAAGGCGTCGCCGCTGGAGCCGCCGCCAATCGAACTGAAGACGCCCTTGATGCCCGGCGTCTGCA
This sequence comes from Janthinobacterium sp. DSP2-3-3, assembly GCF_049897325.1. Classification (NCBI taxonomy): domain Bacteria; kingdom Pseudomonadati; phylum Pseudomonadota; class Betaproteobacteria; order Burkholderiales; family Oxalobacteraceae; genus Janthinobacterium; species Janthinobacterium sp. DSP2-3-3. The sequence continues at coordinate 98,675 of NZ_JAFCWA010000003.1, forward strand.
TGGCCGCATCGCGCGCCATGGCTGCCACTGCCTGCGTTTCGCCCAGGGTGGAGCCGGGCGGCAGTTCCAGGTTGATTTGCGTCTGCGCGCGGTCGGCGGCCGGCACGAAACCTGTCGGCAGCAGCGGCACGAGCGCGATGGCGCCGATAAAGAACAGGGCCGCAGCGATGGCCGTGATGCCGCGGTGGTTCAGGCACCAGCGCATCACGTGCAGGTAGCGCGTCATCAGCCAGCCATCCTGCTCTTCCTTGTGCGGCAGCGGTTTCAATAGGTAGGCGGCCATCATCGGCGTCAGCAGGCGCGCTACCACCAGGGAGGCCAGCACGGCCAGCACCGCCGTCCAGCCGAACTGCTTGAAAAACAGGCCGGGAATGCCGCTCATGAAGGCCGTCGGCAGGAACACGGCCACCAGCGCGAAGGTGGTGGCGATCACCGCCATGCCGATTTCGTCGGCCGCTTCCATGGCCGCTTCCATGGGCGACTTGCCCATACGCAGATGGCGCTCGATGTTTTCGATTTCCACGATGGCGTCGTCGACCAGCACGCCGACGACCAGGGCCAGCGACAGCAAGGTGACGGTATTGAGCGTGTAGCCGAACCAGTAGATGCCGAGGAACGCCGGCATCACGGACAGGGGCAGGGCGGCCGCGGCCACCAGGGTGGCGCGCCAGTCGCGCAGGAACCACCACACCACCAGCACGGCCAGCAGCGCGCCTTCGTACAGCAGCTCCATCGAGCCATCGAAGTTTTCCTCGACGGGGAAGGCATTGTCGATCGACTGCTGCAGCACCACGTTGGGGTTTTCCTTCTGTAGATCGGCGATGGCGTCGCGCGCGCCCTTGGCGACGGCCACTTCGCTGGCGCCCTTGGTGCGGAACACTTCAAAGGCGACGACGGTCCTGCCATCCTGCTCGGCCAGCGCGCGCGGTTCGGCGACCGTGTCGCGCACGGTGGCCACCTGGTCCAGGCGCACATGGCGTCCATCCGGCAGCGGCACTTCCACGCGCGACAGTTCATCGGCCGTCTTGACGGTGGCGATGGTGCGAACCGACTGCTCGGCGCCGCTGATGTCGCCCCTGCCACCGGGCGCTTCGCGCTGCACCAGGCGCAGCTGGCGCGAGACGTCGAGGGCCGACACTTTCAATGCCGCCATGCGCGCCTCGTCGAGTTCCACCTGGATCTCGCGGTAAACGCCGCCCACGCGGGTGACGGCGCCCACGCCGGGCACGGTCAGCAGGCGCTTGGCCACCGTGTTGTCGACGAACCACGACAGGTCGGGCGCGTCGAGCGGGTTGTCCACGCCCCCTTTCGCCGTGGCGATAAAGGTCAGCACCACGCGCCCGGCCGTGGAAGCCTTGGTAACGGTGGGGTCGCGCAGCTCGGCCGGCATGTCTGCCTTGACGCGGGCCACGGCGTCGCGCACATCGTTGACGGCTTCGGCAATCTGCTTTTCCAGGATGAATTCGACGGTCACCGTGACGACGCCATCGAGCACCTTGGTGTAGATGTTTTTCACGCCTTGCAGAGTGGCGACGGAGTCTTCGATCTTGCGCGCCACTTCCGTTTCCAGCTGGGCCGGCGCGGCGCCAGGCAGCACCGCGCTGACGGTGACGATGGGCAGTTCGATGTCAGGGAAATCTTGCACCGGGTTGGCCTTGTAGGCCAGCAGGCCGGCCAGGGTCAAGAGCGCAAACAGCATGATGGCCGGGATCGGGTTCTTGATCGAGAGGGAGGAAAAATTCATGGCCTCTCCTTACTTTTTCACTGCAGATGCTGCGGCAGTCTTGGTTGCTGGTGCCACGACCGGGTTTTGTACATTCCGCACCAGGTCGCCATCGTTGAGAAAGCCGGCCCCGCTGACGACAATTGTCGTGTCGGCCGTGATGCCGCCTACGATCTCGATGCGGTCGCTCAGGCGCCGTCCGGCCTGCACCTTGATCTGGCTGACCCGCTGGTCGGCATTCAGGCGGAAGGCATAGCTGAAGCCATCGCGCACGGCGATGGCCTGCTGCGGCACCGTCAGCGCGCCCGATGTGCCCAGTTCAAATTCGCCGCTGGCGTACATGCCGGCCTTGAATGGCGCATTGTTGCCGGTGCTGGCCGGCAGATCCACGTACACGAGGGCAGAACGGGTCTGCGGGTCGACCGTGGGAGCGATCATGCGCACTTTGCCCGTTAAAACGCTGCCATTGGCGGCCTTCACCTGCGCCACGGTGCCCGGTTTCAGATTCAGCAGCTCGGTGGCCGTCACTTCGGCGCGCCATTCGAGGCGGCCCTGGCGGATCATGCGGAACAGTTCCGTGCCGGCGCCCACGACGGAGCCGACGGTGGCAGAGCGCGAAGAGATGATGCCGCTGTCGGGCGCCACCACCTGTGTGTATTTCAGGCGCAGCTGCTGCGACGCCAGCTGCGCCTTGGCGGACGCGATGCGCGCGTTGGCCGTTTGTTCGGCCGTCAGATATTGGCTGATCTGCTGCGCGCTGATGGCGCCCGTGCTTTGCAGCGAGCGGGCGCGCTGCGCGTTGGCGGCTGCTTCGGCGGCATTCGCTTCGGCCTCCAGCACCGCCGCTTTCGCCTGCGCCACGTCGGCGTTCACCGTGTCGTTCGAGAACACGGCCAGCACCTGGCCGGCGCGCACCACGTCGCCCACGTTGACGCGCACGTCCGTCAGGCGCAGTCCGTTCGATTCGCTGCCGATGACGGCTTCCTGCCAGGCGGCCACGTTGCCGTTGGCCTTCAGCTTGATGGGCAGGCTGGCCGTTTGCGGCTTGGCCGTGGTGACGGTGAGCGCAGGCTTTTGTGCCGCGTTTTTATCCTTGGCATCGTCGGCCGCGGTGGAAGACGGGGAATACAGGGCCACGCCGGCGCCCAGCACCACAAAGAGGGTGGCCAGCGCGAGTGCCATCGGTTTCAAGGTCATTTTTTTCATGTTGTCATATCCGTCAAAGTGCGTTGTTGGCGATGGCGCTACTGCTGTTCCAGCCGCCGCCGGCGGCGCGGTAGAGCGCTACCCAGGCGGCGCTGCGTTCGCGCTCGAGGTTGACCACCGTGTTTTCGGCGGCCAGGCGCGTGCGGCGCGCGTCTTCCAGTTCGATCAGGCTGGCCAGGCCATTCTTGTAGCGGTCCTCGGTGGCGACAAACGACACGCGGTAACCTTCCAGGGCCGTTTTGGCGTGGCCGCTGCGTGCGTCCGTGCTGGCCAGGTTGACCAGCGCCTCTTCCACTTCGCGCACGGCCTGGCGCACGCCGGCGCGGTATTTCAGCACCGCTTCGTCATAGCGCGCCGACGCCGCATCGACCTGGGCGCGGCGGGTGCCGCCGTCGAAGATGGGCAGGCTGACGGCCAGCGGCCCGATGCTCCAGGTGCTGGCCGTGATGCTGTCGCCGCCGCTGCGGATATTGCCCTTGCCGATGGAGCCGGCCAGGCTCAGACGCGGGTAGCGCTGCGCCTGCGCGCCGCGCACTTCGAAGCTGGCCGCCGCCACTTCGCGTTCCGCGCTGTAGATGTCGGGACGCTGGCCCAGGGTTTGTGCCGGCAGTTGCGCAATCGCCACAGGCGAGGGTGCAACAAAGGGGCTGGCCGCCAGCTTCTGGCGCAGCGACGCTTCCGGCATGGCCGACAGGGCCACCAGCGCCTTGATATTGACATCGCAGGCGGCGCGCTGTTCGATGGCGCGGCTGGCGCCTTCGGCGGCGCTGGCACGGGCCAGGGCGGCGTTGGCGGGCGGCTGGAAGCCGGCGCCGGCGCTCAGTTCCGTCAGGCGTGCCGAATCGCGGCGCGAGACGGCATCCTGTTCGGACACTGTTTGCAACTGCTGGCAGGTGCGCAAGGCGTAGTACTGGTTCGCCACTTCGGCGGCGACCGAGACGCGGGCCTCATGCCAGCCGGCGCGTGCGCTGTCGTAGCGCTCCTGCGCCGCATCGCGCGTGGCGCGCTTGGCCCCAAACACATCGATTTCCCACGAGGCTTGCAGGGCGGCCTGCGAGGTGGTGCCGCCCGGCTGGGCCGATTGCTGGCTGGTGCGCACCACGCTGCCTGTTGCGTCGAGCGTGGGCGCCAGCGAGGCGCCGCTGGCCACTCGGTCCGCGCGCGCCTGCACGATGCGCGTGCCGGCGGCGGCGATGGTCGGGCTGACCTGCTGCGCATCGGTGATTAATTCCACCAGCAGGCTGTCGCCCTGGCCTTGCCACCAACTGGCCAGGTCCGTCAGCTTGCCGTTATGCGGCAACGGCGCCTGCCACTGCGCGGGTGCGCTAGCTGCCACCGCTGCGGGTGGCCCCTGCAGGGCGCAACCGCCCAGCGCCAGCACGATGCTGGCGGCCAGGACGCGTTGAACGGTGCATTGAATAGTCGTCATGCTGGTCCTTCTGCTTGTCATTGAGCGGTAGGGGGAGAGGGAGGAATGGCCAGGCGCCGGCGTTCCACGTCGGCCATGGCCAGCGCATAGTCGGTCATGCGCGCCAGCCAGGTGTCGATCGCGTGCGGCGTTTCCAGCAGTTGCGGACGCAAGGTTTGCAGTACCTCGGCGCCCACCATGTGCTGCAGGGCCAGTGAAGCGATGGAAAACGCCAGCCGATGCATGTCGTCGCTGTTGTCGGGCGCGCCCAGGTGGTGTGCCAGCACGCGCGTGAGCGCCTCATGTTCGGGACGGATGTTCTGGTCGATCTCGCGTGCCCACAGGCCTGTCGGTTCGAGCATTTCGCGGCACCACAGGCGCATGCAGTCGCGCGCGATTTCTCCCTGCTGCATGGGGGCGAGCAATTGCGCATAAAAGCCTTCCAGGCTTTGGCGCAGGGTGAAATGGGGTTGCTCGTACAGGGCGATATTGTCTTGCGGAGCCGACGACTGCTGGGCGAAGGCGGCGCGGTACAGGCCCGCCTTGTCGCCAAAATAGTAGCTGATGGCGGCCGCGTTCGTGCCGGCCGCTTGCGCCAGTTCGCGCGTGGACGTCTTGGCGTAGCCCTGTTCGGCAAATAGCCGGATGGCGCTATGCAGCAGCCGCTCGCGCGACTGTTCGCCGTCGGAACGGGGCTTGCGCCCGTCGTCGGCGTGGGAAGTGGGGATGGCGTTTTTTTCAATCATGCCGGAGATTTAATCATATATCTCAAACGATTGATATAACTAAATCGGTTGATTTAGTTAAGGGAAGATGAAGAAAATGTAAAACGCGGGCAAAAAAAAGCCCGCGGTTGTATTCGCGGGCTAAATCCAATGTTCGGAGAACGAATTGGAGGAGACAGTTCCACTATAGCGCTGAAAATGGTGCAGTGCAATACCGTAGAACTACTATATCGGTCTCTCCTGGATAGCAAAAAATCAGCATTCCATGTTGCGGCGCACAGAAGTTCAGGCCTTGCTGCGCAGGGCCAGCGTAAAGGTGCTGCCGGAACCGTAGTCGCTGTTGAAGAACAGGGCGCCGCCGATGGCGTTGGCCAGATTCTGGCACAGGTACAGGCCCAGTCCCGCGCCTTCCACGTGGCGCGTGGAAGTGGAATCGAGCTGCGAGAAGGCCTGGAACAGCTTGGCCTGGTCTTCTTCCTTGATGCCTGCGCCGCTATCGGCGATGCTCATTTCCGTCACCAGCACACCGTCTTCCTCGCGCTGGGACAGGCTGATGCGCACCGTGCCCTGTTCCGTGAACTTGATGGCGTTGTTGAGCAGGTTGATGAGGATTTGCGTCAGTGCGCGGCGGTCCGTGTCGATGATGGCGGGCGGGCGGCCCGCTTCTCCCAATCCCATTTCCAGCGCCAGGCCTTTTTGCTGGGCCAGTGGGCGCAAGGTGTCGGCCACTTCGGCCATCAGCTCCTGGCAGTGCACGGGTTCGATCGACAGGGTCAGCTTGCCCGCTTCGATCTTGGCCACGTCGAGGATGTCGTTGATCAGCGAGAGCAGATGGCGCGCGCTGGCGCGGATGGTGTTGAGTTGCTTGTCCTGGTCGGACGTCAGGGGGCCGGGCAGTTTCATCAGCAGCGCGCCGGTAAATCCTATGATGGCGTTCAGGGGCGTGCGCAATTCATGCGACATATTGGCGATGAAGGCCGACTTCATGCGGCTCGCTTCGGCCAGCTCCAGGTTTTTCAGGGCGATTTCGCGGTTGATGGTTTCCAGTTCGGCCGCATGGTGCGCCAGGCGCATGTTCAGCTCGATCACCTGGCGCTCGCGCGCTTGCAGTTCGCCGTTGACCTGCACCGCCTGTTCATAGGTGGAGATCAGCAAATCGAGGATTTGCTGGCGCTCCGCATTGATGAAATGCTTCTGGTCACCCAGGTACAGGGCGATGCCGATTTCCACATTCTGGTTCTTGCGCAGCTTCTGGTTCATCAGCATGTGGCTGATGCGGTTGAGCAGGTAGTCTTCCGCATAGGGCTTGCGGATGAAATTGTCGGCGCCGCACTCGATGCCGCGGATGATGTCCTTCGGGTCGTTGAGCGAGGTGACGAGGATCACGGGAATGTCGCGCAGGGTCGGATCGGACTTGATGGCACGGCACAGGTCGTAGCCATTCATTTCAGGCATGACGATATCGGACAGCACCAGGTGCGGCTTGCGCTCGCGGATGGCGGCCAGGGCCAGCTGGCCATTCGCCGCCACGCGCGCATTGTAGTGCAGCGACTGGATCAGGCGGCGCAAGCGCTCCGCCTGGGTCGGGCTGTCTTCGACGATCAGGATCTCGATTTCGTCAGGCTTGATTTGGTTGTTGGAGTCCACAGACCTCTCCTAGGATTTCAGTGTGGTGATGCTGGGCGCCGTGAGCGCGCCATATCGACATCGTATGACTATATCGGATTTAGGTCTGTAAAAGTAACTTACAAGTAACTATTTTGGCCACAGGGAATGTTGTGGCCAACGCTTAATTCTCGCCCTGAAACTGGCCCGCGCGATATGTCAGCACGAGCGTGTCGCGGTGGCCATGTTCGCCGATGGGCTGGATCGGCGTCGATTCGTGGATCACCGCCGCATCGTCGAGCAGCAGCAGCGACCATGGCTCGCTCAGGGTAAAGCGCTTGCCGTTGGGACCATTGGCTTCGAAGATGCGTGTCTCGCCGCCCTTGACCTGTTCGCGTCCGATCAGCAGCACGGCGACGAAATCGACGCCGTCGCGGTGCGCGCCTTCCGGCGTGGGGCGGCCGATGCCATCGGTCGTATCGATGCGGAACTGGTGCGCCTCGATGAACCACGGCTGGCTACCCTTGACCTGCGAGCAGGCGTCGCCCAGCGCGCGGATCAGCTGTTGCCAGGCTGGTTGTGCGACGATGGCTGGCTCGACCGGCTCGAACAGGCGGTGCATGCCGCCATGCAGGGCGTTGTATTCGACCGGTTGCCAGTGCGGACGGTGCGCCGTCTGCGTCAGGCGCGCGCCATCCTGCACGAAGCAGGAGTGGCGCCGGCGGCGATAGCGGCCGCCATCCTTCAGGTAATTGTCCAGCGCCAGGGTATTCCAGCTCGGTTCCAGCGCGCGCAACGCGTCCAGCGGGCAGCCGGCCAGCGCGGCCACGTCCTGCGGGCGCAAGACGGCATAGCCATCGTCGCGCAAGGCGTCCTTGATGTGGGACGGGTCGGTAAAGATCGGTGCGGAAGTGCTCATGGCGGTGCGGGCCGGAACGCGGCCTGTATCAGTTTATCCAGCCTGGCATTCTACGACTTCGCGGCAACTCTTGTGTTACGTCCGCCAGGAATTATGCTTGTTGCGTTAAAAATTCTTTACCAGGGTCAGGCGCAACGAGCGCGATTCCACCGGATGGAAGTGGATATCGTCGACCGGCTGCGTCTCGCCGGGCAGGCGCGAGGCATAGTAGTAATCGATGGCCGAGTCGCGCCGGTTGGTCAGGTTGTAGCCTTCGACCTCCACGCGCAAGGCCTTGTCGATCTGGTAGGCGATGCGCCCGTTCAAGCCCACGCTGGCCGACGAGCGCACGCTGTTGTCTTCAATCAGAGGACGCGGGCCGAAGTAGCGCAGGCGCAAAGAGCCCGACCATGGCCCGCGCGGCGTCACCGTCATGGCCAGCTGGGCCACGCCTTCGATGGCGCCGGGGATGAAGTCGCCCGCCGGGTCGCTGCCGCGCGCGCGCGCCCGCGCATACGCCAGGTCCAGGTCCAGCGACAGCCAGCTGGCCGCCTTGTAGTAGCTGGAAAACTCGATGCCGTAGCGGCGGCTGGGGCGGCCCGCCTCGGTGGCGCCAGCGTCGCCGATGAACAGCAGCTCGGAATCGAAGTCCAGGCGGTACAGCGACAGCGACGTTTGCAGGCCGGCGATGGCGTCGCTGCGCAAGCCCAGTTCCAGGGCGCGCGAGCGCACCAGGGGCGTGACCTTGTCGGCCGCCTCGCCCGTCTTCGGGTCGACTGTGATCGTCGTGCCGCGCGCGTCGTTGCTGTGAAAGCCATTGCCGATGTTGATATACGCTTCCGTGTCGCGCCACGGCCCCGCGATCACGCTCAGGCTGGGGCTGAACAAATGGTCGCTGGCCGTACCCGAATTGGCGGCGCGGTCGCTGCGCACGTCGAAGCGGTAGGCGTCCGCACGCAGGCCGGCCACGCTGCGCAGCCAGCGCGACCAGCGCGTACTGTTTTCGCCATACACGCCGATGCTGGTTTCGACGATATGGTCTTGCCGCGTGGTCGACAGGATCTGGAGCTGGCGCGTGTTGTACAGGCCATTGTGAATATTGTCGTTCTGTAGCTGCAGGCCGATGGTGGTGTCGCTGCTGCCCCTGTCCGTGTGGCGGTGCCAGGTATGGCTGGCATCCAGGCCGGCAGTCACGCGCCGGTCGGGCTGGGCGAACTGGTCGCCGTTATCGGGATCGTCCAGCGCATACGTGAAATTCGAGAACAGGTCCAGGCGGTTGGCGATCACATACGCGCTGACTTTGGACGATATGTCGTTCGTCGTCTGGCGCCAGGCGCCTGACAGGCTGTAGCGCTGCGCCTTGCCGCCATCGCTGGCATCGATGGCGTCGAAGCGGCCCAGCGTGCCGTCCTGCACGGCGCGCAGCGGAATCTGGTCGGTGGCATGCCAGCTGGCGTCATACGCCATGGCCGTGACGTTGAAGCCGTTGTTGGCGTAGCCTACACTGTAGCGCAGCACGCCATTGAGCTTGCGGTAGCGGTCCGGCTGCGTGAACGGGCCATCGTTATGCTGCGCTTCGAGCGCGTACAGCAGGCTGCCGTCGCCGGCATCGAATGTATCGGCCAGCAGGGCACGGCGAAAGCCGTTCTGCCCGATGCCCACGCTGGCGATGCCCTGCGTCAGGCGGTTCGCGTAGACGATGGACGCCGCTCCCGCCGAGGAAAAATCGCCTTGCGCCGCCGAATACGGCCCCTTTTTGTAATCGAGGCGCATGGCCAGTTCGGGGATCAGGAAGTTCAGGTCCGTCCAGCCCTGGCCGTGGCCATGGCTGCGCTGGTTGACGGGCATCTCGTCGACGGTAGTGCGCAAGTCCGTACCGTGATCAAGGTTGAAGCCGCGCAGGTAGAACTGGTTGGCCTTGCCTTCGCCGCTATGCTGGCTGACGATCAGCCCCGGCACGGCTTCGAGCAATTCGCCGGGCCGGTAGTTGGTGCGCGCGTCGAGCTGCTTTTGCGTGACGCTGCCCGCGTTGGCCGAATCGGCCACGCCCAGCTGGTTCATGCGCGAACCGTCGACCAGCACGCGCTGGAACATGTCGTCGGCGTGGGCGGCGGGTGAAAACAGGACGGCGAGGAGGAGGGCAAGATAGCGTGGCGTCATGGGTGTCTGGGTATGGCGGCGGTGGGTCCTGGCGGTGTTTACCGGATCGGCAGTTCCGTGTTCTGGCGGTCGAAAGTCAGCGTCTGGATGGTGCCGCTGTCTTGCACATTGAGGGTGTTACGCTGGCTGGGCAGGAAATCGATCAGCAACTGGTTGTGGATGCGCGTGGCGGGGGCCAGGCGCGTGTGCTCGATTTCCTGGAAGATGACCACGTTGTCGGCATTGACCTTCATGCCGACCCAGTTCAGACGCAATCGCTTGCCGTCCGGCGCCACGAGATAAAACTGTTTTTCGACATAGCGGCGCAGGGCCGCTTCGCTGTCTTCCTGGCCCAGGTCGAACTGGCGCTGGTACAACTGCGTCAGCAGCGCCTCGACGTCGTGGCCCGTGTAGGTGTGCACTACTTCCGTGTTGCCGCTGGCCGCGTTATAGCTGATGTCGGCGATGCCCATGTGGAAATTGTGGGCGCCAGCGGCCATGCTGGCGCAGGCCAGCAGGCTTGCCGCGAACATGCGCCAGCGCTTCATGCCTCGTCGCCCTTGTCCGAGCCGCCGTTCTTGCCTTTCAATGGCGTATGAAAATCGCGCATCAGGTTATCCTTGGGCGACTTCTCGCTCTTGAACAGTTCCAGGCGCGATGGCGTGACTTTTCTCGGCCAGGCGTTGTTGCTGGTGTCGATGTCGGCCGTTTCCCAGTACGGGTCCTGCACCAGGCCCACCATCGGTTCATCCGTGATGACGACCTTGGTGATTCTCTTGGGCGAGTAGCGCCACACTTCGGCCGGCACGCGCTCGACGTACTTCTTGCCGCTTTTCAGTTCGATCTCCAGGATCAGGGGCATGACCATGCCGCCCAGGTTCGACAGGTCGACCAGGTACAGGTGCTTGCCCTGTTTCAGCAAGTCCTTTTCCCATGGTTCCAGGCCGGCCAGCGCTTCGGCATAGCTGTTGCGGTCCTTGTTGGTCACCGTGAAGTCGTCGTGCTGGTTGTAGAAATCCTTCAGTTCCGGATGCGCGTCGACGCGGCGCGGCATACCCTTGTTGGCGCGGCTCGTGACGGATTCGGGCTGGGCATCCTTCTGCGCCTTCTTCCAGGCTTTTTCCGTTGCCGGATTTTTGGAACTCACGCCATATTCGCTGATGCCGTCAATGCTGATGTCGACCGGATCGGTGGTGTAGAACCAGCCGCGCCAGAACCAGTCCAGGTCCGTGCCGGACGCGTCTTCCATGGTGCGGAAAAAGTCGGCGGGCGTGGGGCGCTTGAATTTCCAGCGCTGCGCATATTCCTTGAACGCGTAGTCGAACAGTTCGCGCCCGAGGATGGTCTCGCGCAGGATGTTCAGGCCCGCCGCCGGCTTGGCGTAGGCGTTGTTGCCGAACTGCAGCAGCGATTCGGAGTTCGTCATGATCGGCACTTGGTCGCGGCTGCGCATGTAGTCGACGATCTCGCGCGGCTCGCCGCGCGAGGCCGGATAGTTCTCTTCCCAGGCCTGCTGCGCCAGGTATTGCACGAAGGTGTTCAAGCCTTCGTCCATCCACGTCCATTGGCGCTCGTCCGAGTTGATGATCATCGGGTAGTAGTTGTGACCCACCTCGTGGATGATCACGCCGATCAAGCCATACTTGGTACGCTTGGAGTAAGTCAGCTCGCCCGTCTTTTTGTCTTTCACCGGACGGGGGCCGTTGAACGAGATCATCGGATACTCCATGCCGCCAACGGGGCCGTTGACGGAGATGACCGTCGGATACGGGTAGTCTATGCTGTATTTGTTGTACTGTTCGATCGTGTGCACGATGGCTTGCGTGCTGTACTTTTCCCACAGCGGATTGCCCTCTTTCGGATAGTAGGACATGGCCATCACGTCGCTGCCGCCCTTCTTGTAGCCCTGCGCATCCCAGATGAACTTGCGGCTCGAGGCCCAGGCGAAGTCGCGCACATTGGCCGCCTTGAAGTGCCAGGTCTTTTGCGCGCGGCTGACGGATTTTTCGGCCGCCTCGGCTTCTTTTTGCGTGACGATGATGACGGGCTTGTCGCTGCTGCGGGCCTTTTCCAGGCGCTCGCGCTGCGCGGAAGACAGCACGGCCTGCGGATTTTGCAGCTCGCCCGTGGAGGCGACGATATGGTCGGCGGGGACGGTGAGCTGCACGTCGTAGTCGCCAAATTCCAGCGTGAATTCGCCCGATCCCAGGAACTGCTTGTGCTGCCAGCCGGCTGCGTCGTAATAGGCCGCCATGCGGGGGAACCACTGCGCCACTTCGAACAGGGCGTTCTTGTCGTCGAAGACTTCATAGCCGGCGCGCCCGCCCAGCACCTTCTGTTCATTGATGCGGTAATCCCAGTCGATCTGGAAGACGAAATCCTGGCCCGGTTTCAAAGGCTGCGGCAGGTCGATGCGCATCATGGTGCGGTTCACTACATGTTTCAAAGGCTGGCCATCCGCGCCTGTCAAGCGGCGGATATGGAAGCCGCCCTGGAAGTCGCCGCGCGCCAAGATGCCGCGCAAGCCTTCGAACTTCATCGTTTCTTCGCCCGTCGTTTTGGCCCACGCCTGGCGCGAGGGCGCCGTGGTCATGCGGCGCGCGTCGGAATCGGGCTGGTAGATGTTCTGGTCCAATTGCACCCACAGGTAGCCGAGGGTGTCAGGCGACTGGTTATGGTAGGTGATGCTGCCGCTACCGGCGATCTCGCGTTTGGCTTCGTCCAGCGTGGCGCGGATGGTGTAGTCGGCGCGTTGCTGCCAGTAGGCGTGGCCCGGCGCGCCGGAGGCGGTGCGGTAGGTATTCGGGGTGGGCAGTACTTCTTCGAGCTGGCGGAACTTGTCGTCGAATGGTTCGGCAGCGAAAGCCGACACGGTAAAGCAGAGAGCCAACGAGGCTACGGAGCTGAAAGGTATGCGCATAGTCACCCTGATGTTGTTGTAAAGAAATAGTGGCAACTATTCTATACGCAGGGTGGGGCCATCCTTGTATCGATTTGTAATAAGGAAAGGCGGATTTTGCTCCAGCTTTTTCCTGGCGCTGTCAGGAGGATGCTTTACCTGATTTTGCTCGGGAAAGTAGCGCTTTTACTCACTTTTCATCAGGCTGTCGCGCAACTGGTCCAGTTGTTGTTTCATGTCCACAACCTGCTCCACGCTGCAGTGGCTGGCTGTCAGGATGGCTTCGGGTAACAGGGCCGCTTCGTGGCGCAGCTGGTCGCCTTGCTGTGTGAGGGAAATGATGACCTGGCGCTCGTCGCTGGCGGCACGCGCACGCGTCAACAGGCCCGCTTGCTCCATGCGCTTGAGCAGAGGCGTCAGGGTGGCCGAGTCGAGGAACAGGCGCTCACCCACTTCCGATACCGTCAAGCCGTCGCGTTCCCACAGCACCATCATTACCAGGTATTGCGAATACGTCAGGCCGAGTTTACGCAGGAGCTTGCGGTACAGTTTGTTCATGGCAAGCGAGGTCGAGTACAGCGCAAAGCATAGCTGGCTGTCCAGGCGCGGCACCTGGTGCAAGGGGTTGGGGGCGGCAGTGGTATCCATAGGGATAGTATATATAGCGCGCTATTCAATTGCAAGCGAGTGCCGGCGGGTAGATGGCACACCGGCTTGCCCTGGCCGGTGCCTTCCGTTCAGTCTTGGTAGCGCTGGCGCAGCAGTTCGAGCATGGCGACATTCTGTTCCCACGCGTCGCTCACCGGTTGCTGCGTCCAGGGCAGGGTTTGCGTGTATGGCGCGGGGCCGAATTCCGGCGTGAATGTCATGCGCTCGGCGCCGGCTGCGCGGCGCAGGGCGACGATGGTATCCCACCACGCCAGGTGGGCATCCAGCGCTGCCTTGGCTTCCGGCGCACGGAAGTCGGCCACCTGCGGGCCTTGTGCATGTCCCACGCGCGCATGCACGTGGCGCACCAGCGGCAGCACCTGCGCCAGGGTTGGCGGCTGGTCTTCCAGCAAGGATTCGCAGGCGCAGCACCAGTGCGACAGGTCGGCCGTCAGCGGCAATTGCGGATACTGCGCCAGGTAGGGCAGCAGCAGCATCGGGTGGCCGCTGAAGCGGCTGCGGTGGATCTCATGCACGATGGGCACACCGTGCTTTTCCGCGATGGCGGCGGCCAGGTCGAGCAGCTCTGCGTTTTGTGCCTGGCTGTAGTAATCCTTGCCCGTGTGCGTGTTGACCAGCACGGGACGCGCCAGGCAGGCGTTTTCCAGCAGTTCCGCCAGGGCGGCGCGGTGCTGCTCGAAGTCGCGGTGGAACACAGTTTCCCATTGCGCGGCGATCAGTTCCAGGCCTGCTTGCGCGATGCGGTCCGTCCATTCCTCGCGCAGGGCAGCGTCCAGCGGCAGCGACATTTCAATGCCGTCGAAACCGGCCGCCAGCACCTTGTCGATGAAGACCTCGGGCGCCAGGTGGTTATTGCCCCAGTGGGCGGCGTAGACTTCGATGCGCATCAGACGAAGCCCCGCACAGGGAACGCCGCGTCGCGCTGGATCCAGTTGTGGGCTGCGTATGCGGTCTGGCCGTCCGTCGCATGCAGGGTATAGGCGTGGCGCGAGACGGGCGAGCGGTTCGGCGCGCTGTAATGGGGCAGCAAGCCGTGGAAGCAGACCAGGGCACCGGCTTTCACTTCCAGCGGCACGGCCGTGCTGTCGTCGGGCCACGGCATGGTATCGAGTTTTTCCACGCGCACGGCGTCGCCGTTGCGGATGAAGCGTTCGCGCAAGGGGCCGCGGTGGCCGCCCGGTTCCGCCCACAGGCAGCCATTGTCCAGGGTCGCGTCTTCCAGCGCGAACCAGAAGGTGGTCACGCTGATCGGCGTGGTTTCGAAATACGTGGCGTCCTGGTGCCAGCGCACTTCGCCGCCGATGCCGGGCTGCTTGAAAATGTACATCGATTGCCATACCTGCGCGTCTGCCAGGCCCAAGTCGCGCGCCACTTCGGCCAGCTTCGGGTCGGCCGAAAAAGCGCGGAAGACGGGATCCAGGTCATGCATGGCGTGGCCGATCTTGTTGATCGACAGCGATTTCGCCTGCTTTAACTGGCCGTCCGCGCCGAACGCTTCTTCCTCGAAGAAGCAGCGGATGGTGTTGTCGGAAGCGAGAAAATAGTCGTTGGTGTTTTTGGCCTGGTCGCGCGTGGTGAAGATGGACTGGCTGACGCTGGGATCGAATTCGTTGACAATCTGCTCGGCGCGCGCGCGCAAGGCGGCGATTTCGTCCGCGCCCTTGAAATCGGGCAAGATGATGTAGCCGTCGCGTTGGTATTGTTCTTGTTGTGATTGATTCAGCATGGCGGCGGCTCCGGAGGTCAATGGAAAGCGCCATTGTAGGATGGGCGAAGGCGGCAAACAATTGGCAGTAGGTTGACAGATTGTCGCTAAAACGAAGACAATATTTGATATGGATCAACTAAAAGCGATGGAAATTTTTGTCGAAGTGGCGCGCCAGCGCAGCTTCACTGTGGCCGGCCAGCGCCTGGGTCTGACGCGGGCCATGGTCAGCAAGACCATCATGCAGCTGGAAGAACGCCTGCATGCGCGCCTGCTGCACCGCTCCACGCGCGAAGTGAGCTTGACGGATGCGGGGCGTGCCTACCTGGCGCCGTGCATGGCCACCGTCAGCCAGGCGCAAGAAGCGGCGCGCATGGTGGCGCACGTGGCGCAGGCCGGTGCGGGGGCGGAGCTCGCCGGGCCGCTGCGCATCCAGGCGCCATCGAGTTTCGGTAGCGTGTGGCTGGCCGACGCCGTCGCCCGTTTCAGCCTGCTGCACCCGCAGGTGCAGGCCGAGTTGTTTGTCGACGATGCGCTGCTCGATCCGATACGCCATGGTTTTGACTTGACCATCCGCGTGGGCGGCATCCCGGACAGCAGCGCGCTGGCCATGCGACCGCTGGCGCCGTGCCGCGCCGTGCTGTGCGCCAGTCCCGCCTACCTGGCGCAGTGGGGTGTGCCGCAGACGCCGCAAGAGCTACTGAAGCACCAGTGCCTGCATTTCAGCCATCTGACCGATGGCACGAACTGGCATTTCCAGCGCGGGGTGGGCGACAAGCAAGAAGAGGTGAGCGTGCGCGTGCAGGCGGGCTTCACGGCGAACAATGGCCTGGTGCTGCACCAGGCGGCGCAGCGGGGGCTCGGTATCGTCTACAGCACTACCTTCCTCGCCTGGCGCAATCTGCTCGACGGCAGCCTGCTGCCCGTGCTGTCCGGCTGGGACCTGCCGCTGAATCACTTGAGCGCCCTGTATCCGGCCAGCCGCCAGCCATCGCCCAAGGTGCGCGCGCTGATCGATTTCCTGGTGGCCGAATACCAGCCCGTGCCGCCATGGGACCGCGAGCTGCAAGCGGCGGGATTCTTCAACTGACGGTCAGTTGAAGGCGACGGGTTCCAGCGTCCACGCGCCATCCGCATACACGCGCTCGTCGTCCAGATAAACGGCTTCGGTGACGGCGAAGATGTCGACATGGTAGCGCGCATCCTTGCGCTTGAATTGCGGTTTGGTGTAGACGCCGTGTTTGGCGCCCAGCGACAAATGGATGCCGCACATGCGTTCATACGTACCGATATCGTTGACCAGCTGCTCGCGCGAAAAGGCGCGGTTCATGCCGAAGCCCAGTTCGCGCACCCACACGTCGCCTTCGTGGGCGCGAATGATTTCCAGCATGGCGGTAAATTCTGGCGTGGCGTGTTCGGTGCCCGTCACGCGGCCCTTCTCGATGATCAGGGTAATCGGCGTATCGGGGCGGTTGACCATGAAGTGCGTATCTCCAAAGACAAAGATGCGCACGCGGCCATTCACCGCTTCCAGATCCTGCGCTTCCGTAAACACTTCGCCCAGGGGGAACTGGCCGCCAATATTGTTCATGCCGCTGTAGTCGCCGATATTCAGCTTGGCCGATTCGAACGGTGAGGCGAACACCAGTTGCTCGCCGCCGCTGTCGACCATGCCATGACGGGCGCGGTCGATGCGCGCCTTGAGCGCATGACCCACGCCCCGGTAGTAGGCCGGGTCGTAGGCCAGCGAAGCGATGTAGTGCAGTCCCTGCACGCCAGGCATGCGCGACAAATGCACGTGTTCGATCACTTTCAAGCCCCGCTTGAAAAGCTCGATGCGGATGCGGAACGCTTCCAGGCGGAAGCTGGTCGACTGGATCAGCACGACGAGGCTGCCGGCCGGCAGTTCGGCAAACGCGGCCAGCACGGCGTCGGGCGTGACCTCGTCGAAATCGATGAAGCTCGCGTCCGGCAAGGCCTGGCGATAGGCTTCCGTCAACACGACGTTGAGCCAGCTGCGCTTGTCGCAGACGATCAGCGCCGGTTCGTCCGGGCGGTGACAGATGGCCATGGCCAGCAGGTCGGCCACGTTTTGCGCGGCCACTTCGGTGGCGGCGGCGCTGATGGCATCGAGCCGGCTGGTGTCATTCTCGGGAAGCGTCATGGTGCGGATTTCGTCTGGCGTATAGTAAACCAGGCATTATAAGGCGATTGCCGGGCGTGTCGTCGATACTGCGCCGTTTCAGGCTTGCTTCTGTGGCAGGGATGCTCAAGCCCCACCGGGGAAGGCCGATTATCTTGTGTAGTGCTGTATGGCAATGTATTATTTGTAAAACAGGCCAGATACACGAGCGGCATGCGGCGTGTACGCATGGCGGTTTTTGCAATATGATGCGGGACGACACCCTCCTGATAAGGATGGTGCAATGAATAGACTTCGACGAGTGTGATGCGATGAGTGTGATTGGACAAGATATTCCGATGGAACGGCCCGATGCGGATGGCCGCGCGGCCCTGCTTGTGCCCATCGCAAGCGTCAAGGAAGATGTGCTGTTGACGATACGCAGGGGCGCGGCCATCGTCGGCTTCGCCAACCACGACCGTACCGTCACCGTGTATTTTGAAAGCAACCGTTTCGACGATCCTGCGCTGGCGAAGTGGGAACACAAGGCGCGCAAGGCCTATGATCGCCTGATCGATAATGCCCCCACCGTATCGAAGCTCACCACCAGCCCCGCCAATTTCGAGCAAATCGGCTATATCAATGGCAAGGGCATCACCATCCGCCATATGGATAGCCTGAAACGCTGGCTGACGTATTCGGAGGCGATGCAGACTTGCCCCGAGAATGAGATTATTCCCCGCACTGTTATCGCCAAAGCCGAAAGCGTCAAAGTCTGATTTCGGCGTGGCGCCCAGCCCTGGGCATTTTTCAGGCGTTCATGGCATGCGGACGATTGGCCAGGGCGTTGTTGTTGCCTTTGCCTTTGCCTTGCCTTTGCCTTGCTGTACTGGCTGACTGTACCCTCCCTACACCACGATAATATTCGCCTGCGCCTGGAGCGGGCAGGGCCGCTTGCCTTCGGCGATCGGCCGGCCTGGCGTGGTCTCTCCTCCCAGCGCCAGGTCGTCGTGCCGTTTTTGCCGTCGCGTAAGGTAATATTGCGACAAGGCGCAGCCGGGATCTGGCGACAGCATTGGCCGCTGCGCTCGCCAAGAGGAATGACGATATGAACCAGCAAGACGTGCGCAGGGCGACGGGGCGCACCCAGGAAAAGGTTGGAATGTGCTTGAAAAAGTGAATGAACGTTGTATTAACGCCGCTTGCGGCCGGGAATTGCTGCTGCGCGTGGCTTGTTGTCCATTTTGCGGCACGCGCCAGGCGGCCGAACCCATTGTTTTGCAGAAAGTAGTGCCGCCGCCGGTGCCGCGCATGCCACCACCGCCGCCGGTTCCCGTCGTCCCGCCCGATCCTGTGCCGCCGCCCGCGCCGCAGTCTGCTCCCGCTCCCAAGCCCGTTCCGCCGCCGGTTTCCGTGCCAGCCAAGGCGCCGCCCGCGAAACCGGCCGCCAAGGGTTCAGTACCGCCGCCGCGCCCGCCCGTGCGCTTGCGCACCTGGATCGCGGCGGCCTTGGTACTGACCGGTATCTGGTTCTTCAACAAGCCCGCCGACAAGCCGGCCAGCGTGGCGGAACAGGTCGAGGCCGCCACTGCGCTGGCGGCGCAGTGCGACCTGGACGGGGCGCGCAGTACGCTGGCCATGCTGAAAAGCGCCAAGGCGCCCGCCGCGCACCTCAAGCGCTTGCAAGCGACCATTACCAAGTCGGCCGCCGCGTGCGACCGGCAACAGCAGCGGGCACAGGCATGGACGGCGCTGCAAGACGGCGTCAAGCAGGCGCTCGATGCGGGCAAGCCGGATCTGGCCGCCACGCGCCTGGCCATCTACGTGAAACGTTGGGGCGACGATCCCGACAGCCTGGAACTCGACGCCAAGGTGAAAGTGGCGCAAGCCAGCGCCCAGCTCGACGTGGCCGACACTTGCCTGGCCAGGTCGGACCGCGCCTGCCTGGAAAGCAGCCTGATCGCCGCCGAGCGCTACAAACGGCCGGAACTGGCAGCGCGCACGCAGGCGCTGCGCACGGCCTTGTCGCAACTGCTCGAGCGCTCGCTGCTGGACGCGGCGCCGGGACAATAACCTGGCGCCAGCAGCTAAAGCACCCGCCGCGGCCAAGCCGGGCGGGCGTCGTATTGCCGTTTGAACCGACGCTTACTCTTGCGGCACCAGCGCAAGCGCCGCGCTGAAGTCGCCCATCGGCTTGCCGCCGTTGGCCACCAGTGCCTTGTCGCGTAGCGTCAAACCGTCGAGCACGGGCAGGGCAAAGCGGTGCGTGATGGCGCGCAGGATCGAGGCCGAATCGTATTGCGTATGGTCAACCAAGCCCTTTTTCACGTACGGCGAGACGAGGATGGCGGGCACGCGCGTGCCCGGACCCCAGCGGTCACCCTTCGGCGGCGCGGCGTGGTCGTAGAAGCCGCCGTTTTCATCGTAGGTGACGATGACCAGCATGTTTTTCCACTGCGGACTCTTTTTCAGCTGGGCGATGACGCTGGCGATATGCGCGTCGCCGTCGGCCACGCTGGCGTAGCCCGCATGCTGGTTCAAATTGCCCTGCGGCTTGTAGAAGGCCACGGGCGGCAGCTTGCCGGCGCCCGCGTCGCTGAGGAACTGGCTGTCGAAGTCGCGCAGGTGGGCGGCGCGGTAGGCGGGCGCCTTCACCGGGTCCATATTGGCAAAGTAATTGAACGGCTGGTGATGGAACTGGAAGTTCGGCGGATTCGGGAAGCTGCCGGCGCGCGCGCTGGCCGTGGCCAGGGCCGTCGTATCCTTCCAGGCGCCCGCATACCAGGCCCAGTCGATGTTCTTGCCAGAGAGCAAGTCGCCGATATTCGTCTGCGTCTGCTGCGGCAGGGTGTTGGCTTTGCCCGTGTCCGCATACAGCTTGCTGCTGTCGCCGGACGCGGGGGCGTTGCTGCTGGGCTGGAACGGCGGCTGCATGGTATTGACGGCGTAGAACATGCCCGTGCTGTCGGCCGGCGTCAGCGCGCCGTCGTTGGCATAGGCGGGCGCGCCGTTCAGGACCGTGTTGGGGGCCGTGGCGGATGGTGTCAGGCGCACGAAGTTACCGTTGGCATCGACGTCGATCTTGGCAATCGAGCCCTTGGCTACCGAGGTGTCGGCGTTCGGATAGGTGGGCGCGCAGGCGCAGATCAGGTACTGGTGCGTGAGGAAGGAGCCGCCGAAGGCGCCGATGAACAGATTGTCGGCCAGCGCATATTGTTTGGCGATGTCCCACAGCTGCATCTTGCTGCCGTCGTAATAGCCCATGGACAGGCCGCCCGCATCGGAATAGGCCGCGAACTTGTCGTTGGCGCCACCGTTGATCTGCATCTGGTTGTTGTAGAAACGGTGCACCAGGTCGCGCGTGATCACCGATTGCGGCAGGTACAGGGGGCTGCTGGCGTCATCGATCTGGAATGGTTTGTTCGGCAGGTTGGCCGATTGCGCCTGGGTGATGACGGTGCTCTGGCCAGCCGCCGTCATGCCGCCCCAGGTCGGCGGCAGCACGGGCAGGGTGCTGCCGTCGATGTCTTTTTGCGGCACGTAGGCGGCGCTGGAGGTGGGGTTGACGCCCGGCACGCCGTTGGCGCTCGGGAACAGGCCGTACAGATTGTCGAAACCGCGGTTTTCCGCGTAGATGACGACGATGGTCTGGATGTTGTTCAGCGCCAGTGCGCCGTTCAGGGCGGCCAGCGCGTCGGCGGGCGCCGCCTGTGTGCTGGCGCTGGCGATCAAGGCCGTCACGCTGGCGTTTTCCGCCTTCAGTTTCGCCAGTTCGTCGCCGCTGGCCTTGTTGAAGTCGGACGCCAGGCCCGCTTCGGACACGCCCAGGCGCGCGGCCAGCTTGCTGCTGGCGGCCGTAAAGTCGCTGCCGTTGCCGTCCATGATTTGCGCCAGTTCCGTCGACAGGGCGCTGACGAAGGCGCTGTGCCCGGCGGGTGCGCGCAGCAGCAGTTTTTGCGTGACCTTGCTGCCTGCGTCGCCGATGGTTTCATGGCGGATGGCATCCGTGCCGATGGTCACCAACACGGCGCCTTGTCCATCGAGCGTATAGCTGCCGTCGGCCGCCGTGCGTACGGCGGCCGAGCCGCTGTCGCAGGTCAGCTTGGCGATGCTGCTTTCCAGGCACACCTGGGCGTTCTCATAGTAGCTGCCGATCACCTGGCCGGTGGTGCCGGGCGTGATCGCGTAGTCGCTGCCGCAGGCGGCCAGGCCCAGCGACAGCAGCAAGGGCAGGGGACGTAAAGAGGGGCGTAAAGCGGTTTTGGCGTGCAAGTTCATGTTCGTGCCTTCTGGATGGAAAACGTCGCATGCTAGGCAGGCAATATGTCAGCTCTGTGACATGTCAGCGCCTGTTACATGACGTAATGTACGGACTTGATACATTAGGTTTTGCAGGGACTTGTCACGCAGTTGTCACATGCCGTTGCTACGCTGCCAGCCCATGATGAAACCGATACCCTCTCTGCTGCTGGCTGCAATAAGCGCGACCTGTGTGCTTTCCGCCTGCCAGCCAGCGCCGCCGAAAGACGAACAGGCCGCGTCCGCGCCCGCCTACCTTGCCGGGGCCTACACGCCCACCCTGAAACGCCAGCCTTCGGTGGCGGCAATGACGGCCATGGGCCGCGCCATGTTTTTTGAACCCAGCCTGTCCGTGTCGGGCAAGCTGGCCTGCGCCAGCTGCCACAGTCCGGAACACGCGTATGGTCCGCCGAACGCGCTGGCGGTGCAGCTGGGCGGCCCGGAGTTGAAGGACGCGGGCACGCGTGCCGCGCCCTCGCTGCGCTACCTCCAGAACGCGCCCGCATTTACCGAACATTTTCATGATGACGATGGCGACGACAGCGTCGACGCGGGTCCGACGGGCGGGCACAACTGGGATGGCCGCGCCCAGTCCGGCCACGAACAGGCGCTGGCGCCCTTGCTGTCACCGCGCGAGATGGGCAACCGCGACGCGGCCGCCGTCGTCGCCAAGTTACGGGCCGGCCCCCTGGCGGCGCAGTTCCGCCAGACGTATGGCGCGGATATCTTCGAACAGCCTGGCCAGGCGTTGCGCTGGGCGCTGATGTCGCTGGAAGTGTTCCAGGAAAGTCCGTTGGACTTCTATCCGTACACCAGCAAGTACGACGCCTTCCTGCGCAAGCAGGCCAGCTTGACGCCGCAGGAAGCGCGCGGCCTGGCCCTGTTCAACGCTGAAGCGAAGGGCAATTGCGCGTCCTGCCATATCAGCCGGATCTCGCCCGGCGGCGCCTTTCCACAATTTACCGACTACGGCTTGATCAATATCGGCGTGCCGCGCAATGCCAAACTGCCGGCGAATGCCGACCCGGCGTTCTTTGACCTGGGATTGTGCGGTCCGGATCGCACCGACTTGATGGAGCACAAGGAATACTGCGGCAGTTTCAAGACGCCGTCCCTGCGCAACGTCGCCCTGCGCAAGGTGTTTTTCCACAACGGCAGCTTTGACAGCCTGGAGCAGGTGTTGCGTTTTTACGTACAGCGCGACACGGCGCCACAAAAATGGTATCCGAAAGATAAGAGTGGCAAGGTGCACAAATACAACGATCTGCCGCCCGGCCTGGACGCCAACGTGAACCAGGAGGCGCCGTTCGACCGCCAGC
The DNA here is from genome assembly GCF_049897325.1 of Janthinobacterium sp. DSP2-3-3. Classification (NCBI taxonomy): domain Bacteria; kingdom Pseudomonadati; phylum Pseudomonadota; class Betaproteobacteria; order Burkholderiales; family Oxalobacteraceae; genus Janthinobacterium; species Janthinobacterium sp. DSP2-3-3. The sequence continues at coordinate 121,392 of NZ_JAFCWA010000003.1, forward strand.
CGGGCCAGGCGCCCGCCCTGAACGAAAGGGAAATCGCCGACGTGATTGCCTTCCTGCATACCTTGACGGATGGCTATCATGCCCCCCATACCGCGCTGGGAAAACATGGCTGAAAAATATCAAGATACCATTGCTTACAACTACGCCATAAAAGCCTGTTTTTATGTGCGTTAGCGCACGCTAGAAAATTTTAGGCAGGTGTATATTGCGAACTGATTTGTGTCTTTTGATAATAATGAAAGGGAATATCATGAAAGTAAGCAAAAATTGGATGACCGTGTGCGCCGCCGGGATGATGGTTGTGGCACTGGCTGCCTGCCAGAAGAAGGACGATGTTGCTGCCGGTCCTGCGGAACAAGCGGGTCAGAAGATCGATGCGGCCGCTGCCAAGGCTGAAGCCGACATCAAGGCCGCCGCTAGCAAAGCTGACGCTGCCGTGAGCCAGGCCGCTGCCGATACGGGCGCCAAGATGGACCAGGTCGCCGCTGACGCCGACAAGAAAATGAGCGAAGCGGCCGATGCGGTCGGCAAGAAAGTGGAAAAAGCCGGCGAAAAGATGCAGGACGCCGCGCACAAGTAATCCTCGTAATAAGCGCGCCAGGGCCGACCGCTGTCGGCCCGGCGCCCGCAGCTGCCGTCAAATGATGGCAGCTGCAGCGACGCCATCGCTGGCGTCAGCCTGCCTGCGATGCGCCGCACTCGCTGTATCCGCACCGTCAGTAACGTTCGTTCCCCCCAGCACCACGCTCAAATCGACAAAGCCGTCGCGCCATGCGCGTTCCAGGTCTTGCTCCACCGCTTCCAGCGTAGTTCTTTCCACCTGCTGAAAACCGCGCAAGCCATACGCCCGGTTGCGCCCGTGCGCCTTGGCTAGGTACAACGCCATGTCGATCAGGTTGACGCTGCGTTCCCACGTGAGCGGCCGTCCCTGCGGCGCCAGCGGATAGGGCGCAAAGCCCACGGAAACGTGCACCTGGATAGCTTGCCCCTGGTAATGGACGTCTTGCGCGGCGATGCCGTTGAGGATGCGCCGCGCGATATCGTCGAGTCCGTCGCGCGCGACGGCAGGCAGGAAGGCGAGGAATTCCTCGCCGCCCCAGCGCACGATCATGTCCGTTTCGCGCAACACGTCGTGCAGCGTTTCGGCGATCGTCGTCAGCACCAGGTCGCCCGCCGCATGGCCGTAACGGTCGTTGATGTGCTTGAAATGGTCGACATCGAGCAGGAACAGCGCGCCCACGACATCGGCGCCGGCGTAGGCCGGTAGCGGCTTGCCCGCATGGCTGCGCATGAATTCCTGGAAATGGCGGCGGTTGTACAGGGCCGTCAGCGGGTCGCGCGAGCTCTGGCGCTTGAGTTCCTGGTTCTTGACTTTCAGCTGCACGTTCGCGTGGTGCACTTTGCGGTACAGCAAGCCGACGATGACGGACGCCATGGCCAGCACCAGCGCCAGCAACCACCACACGCGCTGCTGCAGGCGGCGGTTGTCGATTTCCGTGCTCTTGAGCTGATTTTCGCGGCTCAGCAGCTCGATCTGGCGCTGCTTCTTCTCCGCCGCATACTTCTCCTGTAATTCATACACGGCCTTTTGCCGCTGCTTCTCGAACAGCTGGTTGGAAATGCCCCGCTCGCGGTGGTATGCCGTGACGGCGCCGCGCATGTCCCCCGCCTTTTCCAGCGCCATGCCGTACTCCAGCAGCACGGCCTGCATGTCCGGCTGGTTGGCCGTGCGCTCGTAGTAGGCCAGGCCCGTGGCCACGCTTTGCTTGCCTTCCTGCAGATGTCCCTGGCCGATCAGCGCCTGGCCGATGTTCAGGCGCGCCGTCGCCTCCACCTGTTCATTGTTGACCAGGCGCCCCGCCGTGATGGCTTCATGCGCATAGCGCAAGGCACGCGCATAGTCGTTTTCCTTCAGATAGCTGTCCGACAGATTGACGAGCGTAACGGCCACCATGCCGCGCGCGCCCAACTGGCGTTCCAGCGCCAGGGCGGCCAGCAGGGCGCGCTGGCCCCGCTGCGGCTGTTGCGCGTCGAGCGCCAGCCCGTATTCCGTATTCTTCGCCTGCGCCATGCGGCCCGGTGAGGCCAGGGTGGCCGAGACGGCGAGCAGCTCATCGAGCACTTCGAAGCCCTTGTCGTATTCGCGCATCTGCGTGTGCAGCAGGGTGAGGGCATTCAGGGCGGCGGCCAGGCTGGAGGGGGAATTGCTCTGGCGCGCCAGATCCACGGCCGCCTGCAGCTTGGCCAGCGCGAACGGGAAATTGCCTTCCTCGGCCAACGACTGTCCCGCGCTGATGGTGGCCTGCACGCGCACGGGCAGGTCGTCCGTGCGGTTGGCGATCTTTTCCGCTTCGAAGGCCAGCAGGTGCGAGGCGCGGCGTTCGTTCCTGGCAAACGTGATGTAAGCCTTGCTGAGCATGCCTTTCGCCAACGCCACGTCGCTCTTGTGCAGGCGGGCGTAAGTGATCAATTCGTCGGCCAGCTGCATGGCGAGATCGTTCTGCCCCAGGCGCATGCGGACGGTGCTCAGTTGGGTAAGGAATTCCGCGCGCACTGGCAGGGGTGCGCTGCGCGCCCGCGTTTCCACCTCTTGCAGGCGCTCGAGCGCGCGCGCGGGCATGAAGCGGCCATCCTCGCGCACGGCGAAGAGTTGCTGCTCCAAGTCATCCTGAGCGCAGGCGAGCAAGGGCAGCAGGCAGGCCAAAGCCAGCAGCCAGTGTGCCCCTCGCCGTGATGCCAGTTTCTCTTTACCTGCCAACGTGCCGCCTCCGCAATGACCGACTTGATTTGCAAAGATTATATTCTGTTGCAATCAAGAAATATCATGGCGCGCGTAGATTTTTGTGAAAGTGGACGCGTAGGTGTCGGAAAAGGCCGCTTCAGTGCAGGGCGAGGACCGTCCGGTCCGATGGCGCATCCCTCAGACAGAAGATGGCGACAGCCTTGATCAAGGCCTGGGCCTGCTCTTGCAGGCTCTCGGCGGCCGCCGCCTGCTCCACCAGGGCAGCGTTCTGTTGCGTGATGTCGTCCATTTGCGTGATGGCCTGGTTGACCTCGCTGATGCCGGCGCTTTGCTCGTGGCTGGCGCTGGTGATCTCGCCCATGATGGCAGCCACTTTCTTGATCGAATCCACCACCAGCGTCATGGTGCGGCCGGCTTCGTCGACCAGCTTGCTGCCGGCGTCGACCCGCTCCACCGATGCGCCGACCAAGGTCTTGATTTCCCTCGCCGTCTGCACGGCCGCGCTCGTGCATTGATCGAGCAGCGTGAGAAATTCCCACCGGCTGCCTGATCTTGCCCTTGTTGCGGTGGTATTCGGCATCGTGCATGATCTTGCTGGCCATTTCCAGGTCGGGCGGCCCCGTCTTGCTAAACCTGCCGCTGCCGTCGTCGAACAAACCTTTGACGGCGTGCATCTCGATCACCTCAGTCTTGACCAGTCCGTCTGAATTGGCCTGGGCCTCTTGCAGTTTGGCGAATTCATGTTCGCTCAAGCCGGCTTTGCGCATCAGTTCCGTCAACGACACGGCGGGGTCTGTCGCCGCCGGCACGGGCATGCCCGCCGCCACGCAGTCCCAGTGGATGCGCAACGGCGCCGCCTGGCTTACACCGCCAATTGCTGCAGCAGGTACAGGCGCTGGTACAAACCGCCCTCGATCTGCATCAGTTCCTCGTGCGGTCCCGCCTCCGTGATGCGGCCATGGTTGAGCACGATGATCCGCTCGGCATCGCGGATGGTTGACAGGCGGTGGGCGATGGCGATGATGGTGACCTTGCCGCGCAATTCGTTGAGGGCCAGCTGCACGATCTGCTCCGTCTGGCTATCGATGCGCGAGGTCGCTTCGTCGAGCAGCAAAATGCGCGGCTGGCCGGCCAGCGCGCGGGCAATCGCAATCAGCTGCTTTTGTCCCGACGACAGGCGCGAGCCGCCTTCGCCCAGCGGCGTGTCGTAGCCGTGTTCCAGCGCGGCGATGAAGTCGTGCGCATGCGCGGCGCGCGCTGCCGTCTCGATCTGCTGCTGCGTGTAGCCGCGGCCCATGTCGATGTTTTCGCGCGCCGAGGCGGCCAGCAGAAAAGGATCTTGCGGCACCAGGCCCACGTCGGCGCGGAAATGCTCGTTGTCGATGCTGTCGAGGGCGACGCCATTGATGGCGATGCTGCCCTGCTCGACGGGATAAAAGCGCAGCAGCAAGGAGAGCAAAGTCGACTTGCCGCTGCCCGTGTGGCCGACGATGCCAAAGAAGGCACCTTGCGGGATGGTCAGCGACAGGTCGTGCAGCACGGGCTGGTTTTCCACGTAGGCGAAGGTCAGGTTCTTGATATCCACGGCGGGCAGGTCAATGTCCGCTTGCGCATGCCGCAGGGCCGGTGTTGCCCTTGTTTGCCTTCCCTGCGCGTGTTCCAGCGCCTGCGCTTCGTCCAGCAGGGCCGAGACGCGCGCCGTCGCCACCACCGACTGCTGTAGCTGGCTGAATTGCATGGTAATCTGGATCAGCGGCTCGATCACGCGCGCGATGTAGCTGATGAACGCATACAGCACGCCCACTTCCACGGCGCCCATGTCGCGCCGGCCGAAGCTGAAAATGACGACGGCCAGCAGCACGATGTTGAGCATGTCGAGCGCGGGACGCAGCAGCCAGGCGTTGGCGCGCAACTCCTGCATGCGCGCTGTGTAGTGGTCCTGGTTGATGCCCGTGAAGCGCGCGCCGAAGCGCTTTTCCGCGTTATTCGCCTGCAGCACGCTCATGCCGCCGATCGATTCGGCGATTTGCCCATTGATTTCGCTGCGCAGGGCACGCGCGCGCGTGACGGCCGGCGCGCTCCAGCGCTGGTATAGGAAGACGATGACCAGCACGGCCGGCAGCAGGGCCAGCACGATCAGCATCAAACGCCAGTCGAGGAAAGCCATGGCGGCCATGGTGCCGACCAGCACGATGGAGCTGTCGAGGATGACGAACAGCACTTGCACGTACAGGGATTTCACCGCTTCCGTGTCATTGGTGACGCGGCTGACCAACTGCCCCGTGATGGCGCGGTCAAAGAACGCCATGGGCAGGCGCAGCACGTGCTGGTAGACGGTTTCGCGCAGGCGCTGCACCGAGCGCATGGCCAGGCCGGACAGACGCACCAGCTGCAGGTAGCGCAGGCCGGAAGCGACCCAGCCCGTGAGCAGGCAGCCGCCCAGCAGCAGCGACATGCGCGTCCAGTCCAGGTGGCGCGGCAGCAGGTGCTGGTCGATCAGGGCCTTGCCCAGGATCGGGCCCGTCACTTCGAGGGCGGCGGCGAGGATCAGCCAGAACGTGGCCCAGTACAAATGGCGCAGGTCGGGCGCGGCGGCGCGGCGCAGCAGGCCGATCGCTTGCGCGGCCTGGCGCCGCACGGATGGCGTGGCGCTGTCCGTTTGGATGGTCTTAGATGGCATCGAGGCTGGCCTCCAGTTGTTGATAGCGCCACTGGCTGGCGTACCAGCCGTCGCGCTGCATCAGCGCGTCGTGGTTGCCCGTTTCTTTCACGTGGCCGTCGCGCAGCACCAGGATCAGGTCCGCGTTGACGACGGCGCTCAGACGGTGGCTGGCGATGATGGCGCTGCGCTCGGGACGCTTGCGGCGTAGTTCTTCCAGGTGCTGCAGGATGCGCGTTTCCGTGCCCGTGTCGACGGCGGATAAGGCATCGTCGAGCAGCAGCAAACCGTTGTCGGCCAGGAGAGCCCGGGCAATCGCCACGCGCTGGCGCTGGCCGCCCGACAGGGTAATGCCTTTTTCGCCCACGTGGGTTTGATAGCCGTCGGGGAATTGCAAGATATCGGCGTGGATGTCGGCCAGCTGCGCCGCCCGTTCCACTTCCTCGCGCGTGGCGCCGGGACGGGCAAGGGCGATATTGTCGGCAATGGTGGCGGAGAACAGGAACGATTCCTGCGGCACCCAGCTGATGGCCGCGCGCAGCGCATGCAGGGTGTAGGCGTCGAGCGCGTGGCCATTCCACGTGGCCGTGCCCGCTTGCGGCGTGACCTGGCGCAGCAGCACGCGCAGCAGGGTCGACTTGCCGCTGCCCGTGGGGCCGACCAGGCCCAGGGTCTGGCCCGGCTGCAAGCGCAGCGAAATATGCGACAAGGCGGGCGCCGTCTGGCCCGCGTAGGCAAAGCCGATATCCTGCAATTGCAGGGGGCCGGGCGTGAGCGTGGCGATGCTGCCATGGTCGTCGATGGCCAGCGGCGCGTCCAGCATCGGCTGCAAGCGCTGCCAGGCGGCGCGGCCCCGTTCGATCAGCGAGAGTACCCAGCCGGCGGCGAACATGGGCCAGATCAGCTGGCCCAGGTACATGGAAAAGCTCGTCAGCGCGCCGATGGTCAATTGATCGTGCCACACCAGGTAGCCACCCAGGCCCAGGGTCAGCGCCGTGGCGGCCGTCAGGGTCAGGCCGACGGCCGGTTCATACGCCGCTTCCCAGCGCTGCGCCGTCAGGCTGGCGTTAGCCGCATGGCCGGCCAGGGTGGAAAACTGGGCGCTGCTGCGCTCTTCCAAGCCCAACGCGCGCAGGGTGCGCACGCCCGACAGCGATTCCTGTACATGGTCGTTCAGCGCGGAAAAGCGATTCAATGAATCCGTCGACGCCGTATGGATATGGCTGGAAATGCGCCAAAAGGCCAGTCCCATCAGCGGGAAGGGCAAGAGGGCGATGCAAGCCAGGCGCCAATCCACGCCCAGCAGCATGATGCCCAGCACCATCAGCAAGGTCAAGGTGCCGTCGAAGCCGGCCAGCATGGCTTCGCCGGCGGCCATTTCGATGGCGTCGATGTCGTTCGTTGCCAGCGCCATCAGGTCGCCCGTGCGCTGGTTCTGGTAAAACGCGGCGCCCTGCTGCGACATGCGCGTGTAGAAGCGCGTGCGCAGCATCACGCCCAACTGGTAAGCGGCCTTGAACAAGGTGATGCGCCAGCCCACGCGCAGGAAGTAGATGACGACGCCGACGGCGAGCAGGGTCAGCAGCTCAAGCCACAGTTCGGCAGCCGTCATGCGGTGCGCTGCCAGCGCGTCGATGATGGCGCCCACGCGGCGCGGGATCCAGACGGTCAGTGCTGCCACGCCTGTCAGCATGACGGCGGCAGCGGCATACGCCGGACTATGCTGACGCACGAAGCCGGCGATGAGCCTCGATAAACTCATGGTTACCTTTTGTTTTTAGTATTGGGGTGTCGCGGGGCGGAAGGACGGGCACGCGGACGGAAAGTACGCGTAGGATACAACAAGGCGGAAAACTGCGCTGTGGAGGGGGACGCAAAAAAACGGGCCGTAGCCCGTTGTGTTGCTGCGCCAGCTTGCTGCGCGATGCTTACTTGCGGCCGCTGCCTTTGCCGCCACCCAGCATGTCGAGCTGTTTCGATGGCGTGCCCTTGGGCGCCACTTTGGCTGCCGGCTTGGCGGCTGGCGCAGGGGTGTGCTTCACGGCAACCTTGGCCACGGTCTTGCCGGCGGCGCCGGCCGGTTTGGCGACTGGCTTGCTGGAAGGAAATGGCTTGGCGGCAGGCTTGACGGGTGCTGGTGCGGCGGCTTTCGCTGGAGCAGCGGCGGTGGCAGGTGCTGGCTTGACCGCTTCAGGCTTGGCCGCTGGCTTGGCTTCGACTGCTTTCACGGCGGGCTTGTCGGCAACCTTGTCGGCAATCTTATCGGCAACCTTGGCGGGCGCTGCCGCTAGCTTGGCTGCTGGCGCAGCAACAGTGGCGGGCGCGGGTGGGGCTTTGGCGGCAGGCTTGGCCACTTCGACCGGGTTGGCTGGCGCAGGCTTGGCGGCGGGCACAGGTGCTGCTGCCACTGGCGACGGTGCCGGTGCGGCGGCCGGCTTGGGTGCAGGCGCGACGACGGCCAGCGCCGGCTTGGCCGCTGCCGGGGCGGGGACGGCAGCAGGTGCGGCGGCATCGACGCGGGCCTTGGCCGAGGCCAGCAATTCAGCCTGGGTGATCGAGGCGATGCCGAACAGCTGGCGGCTGTACGCCAGCAGGCTTTCGATATTCGGCTGCGCCTGGCTGGTGCTGTAGCTGAAGAAGTCGCGCGGATCCTGCGTTGCCAGCAGGTGCTGTGCCGTTTCCGCCGTGTGCGACAGGGCAGCCTTGCCTGCGTTCAGGTTCAGGGCGATGATTTTTTCGGCGCTTTCGAAGACTTTGCTGGTCAGGGTGCTGAAGATTTGCAGCTGGCTTTCCAGTTGCGATTTGGCGGCGCTGGAAATTTGTTCGGGAATCGGAAACATATTTACTCCTTGTACGGATTAAAATGCTGGCAAAACGCTCTGCAAAATCCCGAAAACCAGAGTTGGCCGCGTTTTGTAAAGTGGGTAGCGTGCTGAGTAACTGATCAGAGCCTGATTATGATGCAACGCAATATGAATATTCTAGCGGTGATTCGAGTTAGTTGAAAGTTATTTTATTCAGCCCGTACGGCGCATGCTTGCCCTATTCATGCGCCCGGCAGCATTTGGGGGAAGTTTGCGCACGCGCAAGGTGTTGTCAACGAATCTATGGCTATGCTTTTGCCAGTGACTGCATTCGTGCACTGCAGCATCCCGAAAAGTGTAAAAAGTGGCAATTAACTGGACGCATCAGGCGCCGTAGTCAACCGAAGGAGCGTCCGCATGGACCTTGTCATCCGCAATGCCAGCCTGCCCGATGGGCGCCGTGCCATCGACATCGCCATCGAGGACGGCCGGATTGCCGCCGTCGGCCCCGCCTTGCCCGTGCAGGGCGCGCAGGAGATCGATGCCGCAGGCGACCTCGTCACGCCGCCGTTTGTCGATGCGCACTTCCACATGGACGCCACGCTCAGCTATGGCTTGCCGCGCATGAACGCCTCCGGCACTTTGCTGGAAGGTATCGCCTTGTGGGGCGAGCTGAAGCCGCAGCTGACGCAGGACGCCCTGGTGCGACGCGCCCTGCAGTATTGCGACTGGGCCGTGGCGCGGGGACTGCTGGCCATCCGCTCGCATGTGGATATCTGCGACCCGCGCCTGCTGGCCGTGGAAGCGCTGCTCGACGTCAAGCGCCAGGTGGCGCCCTACCTCGATTTGCAGCTGGTGGCCTTTCCGCAGGACGGCATCCTGCGCAGTCCCGGTGCCTTCGATAACCTGAAGCGGGCGATTGCCATGGGCGTGGACGTGGTGGGCGGCATCCCGCATTTTGAACGCACCATGGCCGACGGCGCCGAATCCGTGCGCCTGCTGTGTGAATTCGCCTGCGAGCGTGGCCTGATGGTGGACATGCATTGCGACGAATCGGATGACCCGCTGTCGCGCCACATCGAAACCCTGGCCTTCCACAGCCAGCGTCTTGGCATGCAGGGCCGGGTGACGGGCTCGCACCTGACGTCCATGCATTCGATGGACAATTATTATGTGAGCAAGCTCTTGCCCCTGATGCGCGAAGCGGGCGTGGCGGCGATTGCCAACCCCCTCATCAACATCACCCTGCAGGCGCGCCACGATACGTATCCGAAGCGGCGCGGCATGACGCGCGTGCCCGAGATGCTGGCCGCCGGCATTCCCGTCGCCTTTGGCCACGACTGCGTGATGGACCCGTGGTACAGCCTCGGTTCAGGCGACATGCTGGAAGTGGCGCACATGGGTTTGCACGTGGCGCAGATGACGGGCCAGCAAGCCATGCACGACTGCTTCCTGGCCGTGACGGAAACGCCGGCGCGCATCTTGGGCCTGGACGGCTATGGCATCGCGCCCGGTTGCCATGCGGACTTGCTGATCCTCGATTGCGCTTCCACGGTGGAGGCGCTACGACTGCGCGCGGCGCGGCGCCTGGTGCTGCGGCGCGGGAAGGTGGTCAGTGTAGCGCCGCGCGCCAGCGCCCGTCTGTCGCTGCCGGGCCGTCCCGAGAGCGTCGATTTCCGCCTGGGGCGCTGACGGCGCGGCGCGCGCGCCACTGGACGCCCTTGTGCAAATCCCCGACAATCGGATTTTGCCATTTACTCATTTCAGCCGGAGTTGCCCTTGAAAGAAATTGACATCCGCCCCGCCCAGGAATCCGACTTCGAAGACATGTGGCAGATTTTCCAGGTGCTCGTCGCCAGCGGCGACACCTACACCTTGCCTGCCGCGACCACGCGCGAAGACTGCCACGCTTACTGGTTCGGTCCCGGCGTGCGCAGTTGCGTGGCGACGATGGGCAATGAGCGCCTGCTGGGCATGTACAAGCTGATCGCGAACCAGCCGGGCCATGGCGCGCACGTGGCCAATGCCTCGTTCATGGTCGATCCGGCCGCGCAGGGCGTGGGCGTGGGCCGCCTGCTTGGCGTGCACTGCATGGAAGAGGCGCGCCGCGCCGGCTTTCTGGCGATGCAGTTCAACTTCGTCGTCAGCACCAACCTGGCCGCCGTCACCCTGTGGAAAAAGCTGGGCTTTTCCATCATCGGCACCCTGCCGCTGGCGTACCGCCACGCGCACCTGGGCTACGTCGATGCCTACGTGATGTACCAGCTGCTGACCGATCCGATGCAGTGGCCGGCATGAGCGCTGCCATGACAGAGTCGATGATTGTCATCGAGACGCCCCGCTTGCGCCTGCGCACCGCCACCTTGGACGATGCACCGTTCTACCTGGCACTGGTGAATGAACCGTCATGGATCGCCAACATCGGCGACCGCAACATCCATACCCTGGAATCGGCGCGCGCGGCGCTGGAAGCCGGTCCAATGGCGCAGCAGCGCGAGCATGGCTATTCCTTTTACATCATCGAACGCCGCAGCGACGGCGCCGGCATGGGCATGGGCGGCATGATACGCCGCGACAGCCTGCCCGGCCCCGACATCGGCTACGCCATGCTGCCCGCATACTGGGGCCAGGGCTATGCCTACGAGGCCGCCGCCGCCGTGGTGCAGCATGCCCGGCACGTACTGGGTATCCCTACCCTGTACGGCATCACCTCGCCGCAGAACCAGGCGTCGATCAATTTGCTCAATAAACTCGGCTTGCGCTTCGAGCGCTTCTCGCGGCTGCCGCCGGCGGGCAAGGAGACGAATATCTATCGCAAGGATTTTCGCCAGCACTGAAACGGCAAATCCGTATTGAAAAAATGAAAAAAAGTATTTAGAAAGCCGTGTCTTTTGTAGTGGTGACGCGGCGGCTTTGTTTTTATAGTTGGACTACCGGTGGCAGAACGCCGGACTATAAAAATGGAGACTCGTGATGAAAATCGTTACTGCTATTGCATGGGGCGGCGTCATGTCCGCCGCCTGCCTGTCGATGCCGTCGGCATCGGCGCAAAATTGCTCGGTGCCCGTGCTCAAGGTGCTGGCGCAAAAAAGCCTGGGTTTGACGGTGATGGAAAAGACCCTGGCCGAGTATGAAAAGAAAAGCGGCACCAAGGTCCAGATCAGTTATTTCGGCGAAAACGACCGCCGCTCCAAGGCCAGGCTCGATGCTTCCACCAGGGCCGGCTCCTACCAGATCTATTACATCGACGAAGCCAACGTGGCCGAATTCGCCACGGCCGGCTGGGTCGTCCCACTGCTCAAATACCTGCCCAAGGAGGCCGACTACGAGGACTTCCTGCCGGGCCGCCGCGCAGTCGCTTCGTACAAGGGCGTGGCCTATTTCGCGCCCCTGATCGGCGGCAGCGATTTCCTGTTCTATCGACGCGACTTGCTGGAAAAGGCCGGCATCGCCGTGCCGAAGACGCTCGACGAACTTGTCGCCGCCGTGAAGAAACTGAATAATCCGCCGCATGTCTACGGCTGGGCGGCGCGCGGTCAGCGCGGCTCGGGCATGAATGTCTGGCGCTGGGCGCCGTTTATGCTGGCCGCCGGCGGCAAGTGGGAAAAGGATGGCGTGCCCACCTTCAATTCGCCGCAGGCCGTCAAGGCGACTACCTTGTACCGCGAACTGTTCAAGTATTCGCCGCCGGGCGGCGCCACCTACGACTGGAGCAATGCGCTCGAAGCGTTCAGGTCCGGCAAGGTGGCCTTCATGATCGAATCGACGCCGTTCGCCGACTGGATGGAAGACCCGAAAAAATCCTCGGTGGTGGACAAGGTGGGCTATGTGCGTCCGCCATCGCCGCTGCCATCGGCCGCCTACGGCCACGGCCTGGCCATCTCCGCCACGGGCGCGAAGGATGAATGCACGCGCCAAGCGGCCGGCAAGTTCATCGCCTGGGCCACGGGCAAGGAGCAGGAGCAGGCGCGCTTGAAGGACAATGTCTTCAGCGACTACAACCGCAGCAGCACCATCGCCAGCGAGTACTTTCGCAAGCACGTCAAGCCGCAGATCCAGGCGGGCCTGACGGACACCACGCCCGTCTCGCGCGTCACCATCTGGCCCAGCCCCGAGTGGCCGGACATCGGCGACAACCTGGGCGTGGTGCTGGAAGAAGTGTTTACGGGCACGCGCGGCGACGTGCAGAGCGCCCTCGACGAAGCCAACGAGTACGCCACAGAAGTGATGCAGCGCGCGCAAAAGAGAAAGTAATCGGCATGCCGTTTTGCCGCCGCCCGTAAAGGCGGCGGCCAGCTTCCCTGTGTCTGAAAGTTCGTTGCGAGAGTCTACTTCTATGCCGCATACCATCCGTAAAAAACGCCATACATGGCTGCCGGCCGTGTTCCTGACGCTGCCGCTGCTGGTCCTGCTGATACTGGGCATGGTGCCCAGTATCGCCGCCATCAACCTGGCCCTGCAAAACCGCGTGCTGCGCTACAGCGACAGCGAGTACGTGGGCTTTGCCAATTTTCTGCGCCTGTTCGGTGACCGCCGCTTTCTCAATGCCGTGCAGGTGTCGGCCATCTGGGAAGTCGTCACCGTGGCCGGCTCGCTGATCGTCGGCGTGCTGCTGGCCGTGTTCCTGTTCGAGAAGGTCAAGGGCCGCACCCGCGATCTTCTCGCGCTGCTGCTGATCGTGCCGGTGCTGCTGCCGCGCGTGTCGGCCGCCTTCATCTGGAAGTTCATGTATTCGCCTCTGATGGGCATCCTCAACTGGCTGCTGGAGATCGTGGGGCTGGGCGGCAGCGCGCTGCTGTCCGATCCCGCCACGGCACTGTATGCGGTGGCGCTGGTCGACATCTGGCAATGGGGCCTGTTTTTCGGCGCCGTCATCCTGAAGCTGCTGGAGACCCTGCCCACCGAGCCGCTGGAAGCGGCCCGCCTAGATTACGCCGGCACCCTGCAAGTGTATGCGTATATCGCGCTGCCGATGCTGAAGGTGCCCATCATGAGCCTGGTGTTCATCAAGATGGTGGAATCGCTGCGCTCATTTGACCTGATCTACGTGATGACCAAGGGCGGCCCCGGCATCGCCACCGAAACGCTGGACATGTATGCATATGCGCAAGGCATCGGCCTGATGGGCAAGGTCTCGTATGCGTCCAGCATGGCCGTGCTGATGATGCTGGCCACGACAGTCATCTTCACCTTACTCTGGAAGCGAGTCGCCAAATGGGAAAACTGACTATCGCGCGCAGCCTTGGCGCCGTCACCACCACCGCCGTCACCACGCTGATTGTGCTGGTGGCGCTGTTTCCCATCCTGTGGGCCGTGCTCAATTCCTTCAAGGAGTTGATGGATATCGTCACGCCCGTGCCGCGCTTTTTCTTCAGCCCGACACTCGCCAATTACAAGCAGGTGCTGGCCAGTCCCGAGGTGCTGACGGGCCTGGGCAACAGCGTGGCCATCGTTGGCTTGGCCGTGCTTGCCGGCGCTGTGCTGGGCGTGCCGGCCGCGTACGCGATCGCCCGTTATCCGATCCCGGCCAAGAAGGATATCCAGTTCTTCCTGCTCTCCTTGCGCTTCCTGCCGCCAGTGGCCGTGGCCATTCCGCTGATCTCGATCTGGATCGACCTGGGCCTGTACGACTCGCGCCTGTCGATGGTGGTGACGTATCTGCTGGTGACCCTGTCAACCATCATCTGGCTGTCGATTCCCGCCTTTGCCCGCATCCCGAAAGAGATCGAGGAAGCGGCGGCCCTGGATGGCTACGGCCCTTACCAGGTGTTCTGGTACGTGGCCCTGCCGGTGGCCTCGAAGACCCTGATGGGCGGCATCGTTTTCAGCTTCGTGCTGGTCTGGAATGAACTGATGATCGCGCTGGCGCTCACCTCGTCGAAAAGCATGACCCTGCCGGTGGTGGCGTCGGCCTTTACCTCGATGGGGCAGGAAGTGCCGTGGGGCGTGGTGAACGCGTCCACCGTGCTGCTGGCGCTACCGCCGCTGCTGTTCGTCGGCATCCTGGGACGGCTGCTCAACTCCATGCTCAAACACAAATAAAAAGGACATCATCATGCAAGCACTCGTTTTGGAACAGGCTGAAAAAATCACCTTGCGCGACATCGACATGCCGCTCATCGTCGGCGCGCGCGACGTCAAGATCAAGGTGCACACGGTGGGCATCTGTGGTAGCGACGTGCACTACTTCAAGCACGGCAAGATCGGCCCCTTCCTGGTCGAAGCGCCGATGGTGCTGGGCCACGAGGCGTCGGGCGTGGTGGCCGAAGTGGGCGCGGAAGTCACACATCTGAAAGTGGGCGACCGCGTCTGCATGGAACCGGGCGTGCCGCAGTTCGATTCGCCGGCCACCATGCGCGGCCTCTACAACCTGGACCCGGCTGTGCGCTTTTGGGCCACGCCGCCCATCCATGGCTGCCTCACGCCATACGTGGTGCACCCCGCTTCGTTTACCTTCAAGCTGCCCGACAACGTCAGTTTCGGCGAAGGCGCCATTGTCGAGCCGCTGGCCATCGGCCTGCAGGCGGCCAAGAAGGCGGCCATCAAGCCGGGCGACGTGGCCGTGGTGATCGGCGCCGGCACCATTGGCGCGATGAATGCCCTGGCGGCGCTGGCGGGCGGCTGTTCGCGCGTGATCCTGGCCGACCTGGTGCCGGAAAAACTGGCCCTGTTCGCCGGTAATCCCGCCGTGACCACGGTCGACGTGCGCCATGCCAGCCTGGCCGACACGGTGCGCGAGGCCACCGATGGCTGGGGCGCCGACATCGTTTTCGAGGCCAGCGGCAGCATGCGCGCCTATGACAACATCGTTGACCTGCTGTGTCCCAACGGCTGCCTGGTGCTGGTCGGCATGCCGCCCGAGAACGTCCCTTTCGATATCGTTGCCATCCAGGCCAAGGAGGTGCGCATCGAGTCGGTGTTCCGCTACGCGAATATCTTCCCGCGCGCCATCGCGCTGCTGGCCTCGGGCAAGATCGACGTGAAGCCCTTCATTTCGCGCACCTTCGGCTTTGCCGACGGCGTGCAGGCGTTCGAGGAAGCGGCCAAGGGCCACCCGCGCGATGTCAAGATACAAATTGAAATGGCAGGAGACTAATCATGGCAAATATCGCTTGCAGGCAGTTGCACAAGACGTATGACGAGAAGACGGCCGTGCTGCAGCCGTTCGATCTGGAAATCGATGACGGCGAATTCATCGTCCTGCTGGGGCCATCGGGCTGCGGCAAATCCACCTTGCTGCGCATGATCGCGGGATTGGAAGACATCAGCGGCGGCGAGCTGCTGATCGGCGGCGTCGTCGTCAATGACTTGCCGCCGCGCGAACGCAATGTGGCGATGGTGTTCCAGAACTACGCGCTGTATCCGCATATGACGGTGTACGACAATATCGCCTTCGGCCTGCGCCGCCTGAAGGTGCCGGCCGACGAGATCGAGCGCCGCGTGCGCGAAGTGGCGGCCATCCTCAGCCTGGACAGCCTGCTCGACCGCAAGCCGCGCGCCATGTCGGGCGGCCAGCAGCAGCGCACGGCGATTGCGCGCGCCATGATCAAGACGCCGCAGGTATTCCTGTTCGATGAACCGCTGTCGAATCTGGACGCCAAGTTGCGCGCGCAGCTGCGCGCCGACATCAAGCGATTGCACCGCCGCCTGCGCACCACCACCCTGTACGTGACGCACGACCAGCTTGAAGCGATGACTCTGGCCGACCGCGTGGTGCTGATGAAGGGCGGGCATATCGAGCAGATCGGCACGCCGGCCCAGTTGTACAACCATCCGCGCACCCTGTTCGCGGCTGGCTTCATCGGCACGCCGGCGATGAACTTCATCGACGGCGTGATCGAGAAGGATGGCGAGCGCACCCTGCTCATTTGCTCCAGCTACCGCTGGCCATTGACCTCGCCCCGCTTCGCGGCGCTCAAGCCGGGCACGCGGGTGGTGTTCGGCTTGCGGCCGAATCATTTGCGTGCCGCCACGCCGCAGGATCAGCAGCCCGGCAGCGGCGGAGTGCATGGCCTGGCGTGCGTGATCGACCTGGTGGAATTGCTGGGCGCGGAAGCGCTGATCAGCTTTCAGTGCGGCGCACTGACCCTGTCGGCCCTGCTGCCGGCGAATGCCGCCAACAGCGGGGCGCAGGTGGGGCAGATGCTGGCGCTGGCCTTCGACGAAGAACACATCCATCTGTTCGACGCCGAAACTGAACTGGCACTGGCCCTCGACTGAAGTCGTTAGAATAGGTGACCGAGACTGTGCAAGGGAACTGCCGTGACGCCTGACCTGGAACTGATCCACAAACCGATACACGAATCGTTTCGCGCGTGGGCGCACGGCTATCCGCACGTGGTGGCGAAATGGCATTTCCATCCCGAGTACGAGCTGCATATTATTACCACCTCGACCGGCAAGTTCTTTGTCGGCGACCATATCGGCAGCTACGCGCCGGGCAATCTGGTGCTGACGGGACCGAACCTGCCGCACAACTGGGTCAGCGAGTTGGCTGAAGGCGTGAGCCTGCCCGCGCGCGACCTTGTGCTGCAGTTTTCCAGCGACTTCATTGAACGCTGCGCGCTGCTGTTTCCGGAAATGGCGCCCCTGAAAACCCTGCTGGGCGAGGCGGGCAGGGGCTTGCAGTTTCCCGACGCGTTGGGCTTGCGCCTGGCGCCGCTAATGGCGGAACTGACGACGGCGCAGGGCCCGCGCAGGGTGGAATTGTTCGCGCGCCTGTTCGGCGACCTGTGCGACTGCCGCGAACGGCGTCCGCTGGCCAGCGTCACCTATCTGGCGCAGGCGGGGCGCTACATGTCGTCGACCATCAACCTGGTGCTGGCGTATATCAAGCAAAACATCACGCTCGATTTTTGTGAGCAGGACGTGGCCGACGTGGCGGAGATGAACACGCTCAAGTTCACGCGTTTCTTCCGCAAGCATACGGGCACCTCCTTCATCCATTACGTAAACCAGGAGCGCATCGCGCTGGCCTGCGAACTGCTGATGAATACCGACATGAAGGTCACCGATATCTGCTACCGCACGGGGTTTAACAATCTGTCCAATTTCAACCGCCAGTTCCTGGCCCACAAGCAGATGTCGCCGTCGAAATTCCGCTCCTGCCTGCACATGAACATGCCCGAGTCGTTCCCCTGACGTCCGGCTTTACCCACTTTTATACATGGAACCATCGTGACATATCTCGGTATCGATATCGGCACCTCCGAAGTCAAGGCCATCCTGACCGACGACGCGCAAACTATCCTGGCCAGCAGCGGCGTGACCCTGCGCGTGTCCAGCCCCCATCCCGGCTGGTCGGAGCAAAATCCGGAAGACTGGTGGCACGCCACGCTGGACGTGATCGCGGCCATCCGCAGCGCCCAGCCGGTGGCGTTTTCCGGCTTGCGCGGCATCGCGCTGTCGGGCCAGATGCACGGCGCCACGCTGCTCGACAAGCAGCAGCACGTGCTGCGCGCGGCCATTTTGTGGAACGATACACGCGCCTTTGCCGAATGCGTGGAACTGGAAGCGCTGGTGCCCGAGTCGCGCGCTATTACGGGCAACCAGGCCATGCCCGGCTTCACGGCGCCCAAGCTGCTGTGGTTGCAAAAATACGAAGCGTCGCTGTTCCGCGCCACGGCCACGGTCCTGCTGCCCAAGGATTACGTGGCGCTGCGCCTGACGGGCGACTGCGTCTCCGACATGTCCGACGCTTCCGGCACCCTGTGGCTGGACGTGGCCAAACGCGACTGGTCCGAGCGCATGTTGGCGGCGACCGGCCTGGGGCGCGAACACATGCCGCGCCTGGTGGAGGGCAGCCACGCCGCCGCGCAGATACGCCCGGCCCTGTGTCAGGAATGGGGCATCGCGCACGCGGTGCTACTGGCCGGTGGCGCGGGCGATAATGCCGCCGCCGCCGTGGGCCTGGGCGTGGTGGAACCGGGCGCCGGCCTGCTGTCGCTGGGCACGTCGGGCGTGCTGTTCGCCGGCAGCGATGGCTATGCGCCTAATCCGGGCCAGGGCGTGCACGCGTTCTGCCATTGCCTGCCCGAACGCTGGCACCAGATGAGCGTGATCCTCAGTGCCGCGTCCAGCCTGAGCTGGGTGGCGCAGTTGACGCAGTCCCACGATATTGGTGCCCTGGTGGCGCTGGCCGAAGGCGTGGAGGCGCGCAAGGCGCCATTGTTCCTGCCATATCTGAGCGGCGAGCGCACGCCGCATAACGACGCCACCGCGCGCGGCGTGTTTTTCGGTTTGTCGACGGAACACGGGCGCGCGGAACTGGCCTACAGCGTGATGGAAGGCGTGGCCTTTGCCATGGCAGACGGCAATGCGGCCCTGCGCAGCGCCGGCACGCGCTTGACGGAAGCGTCGTTCGTGGGCGGCGGTTCGCGCAGCCGCTTCTGGGCCCAGCTGTGCGCGAATGCCTCGGGCTTGAACGTGTTGCGCCACGACCACGGCGTGGCTGGCGGCACCCTGGGCGCGGCGCGCCTGGCGCAGATGGCGGTGACGGGCTTGCCGCCTGCGCAGGTGTGCACGCGTCCGCCCGTGCAGGAAACGGTGGTGCCGCAGGACTCTGGCGTGCTCGATGAGCGCCTGGCGCGCTACCGGCGTTTGTATCCGCTGCTGCGCGAAGAGTTTGCGGGAGCGGCTGCAGCTGCGCGCTGATGGGCCGGCAAGATTGCCGGCCCGACCATGCTGTGAGCCCGGCAATATGGCCAGACAGTCAACTTTCATATGTAATTTGTTGTTTCTATGCTGAAAGTGTTTCTCTAGCGAAAGCGTCACTTGGTTTTTCACGGAGCACGCTGCATGATTCTCTCAATTGGTGAGAATTGGATAGTTTTTGGCGGCGCTGTTGTTGCCATCCTGTTCTTGCCGCCGGGAGAAATACATGCAACTTGCGAATCTGAAAATCTCCGTCCGCCTGGGTCTGTTGGGCGCCTTTTTCTTTCTAGCGTTGGTATTCGTTGGCGCGCGCGGCTGGAGCGCGCTCGACGCCGCCAGTGCGCGCAGCGCGGACGCCATGCAACGCTCCGTGGCCCTGACGGAAGCGGTCGACGCGGCGCGCAGCGCGCAAGTGGAATTCAAGATCCAGGTGCAGGAATGGAAAAACATCCTGCTGCGCGGCGGCGATGCGGCCGCCTTCCAGCGCTACCGCGAAGCGTTTGTCGCCAGCGGTGCGCAGACGCGCAAGGAACTGGCCGGCCTGCAAGCCATGATGGCCGCGTTGAAACTCGATACGGCGCCCGTGGCGCAAGCCATGCAGGCGCACGATGCGCTGGGCGTGAGCTACCTGGCGGCGCTGCAAAAATATGACGGCGCGCGCGCCGACAGCGCGCAGGCCGTCGATGCGCTGGTCAAGGGGATCGATCGTGAACCGACGCGCCAGATCGATGCTATCGTCGCGGCCATCGGCAAACAGTCGCACGGCCTGATGGCGCAGATGAAGGAACAGGACGCCGCCGCGCACCGCAGCGCCAGCATCGCCATGCTTGCCACCGTGCTGGTGACCCTGGTTGTCGGTACTGCCACCGTATGGTGGCTGATCCGCAGCATCACGGTGCCGCTGGGTGCAGCCGTCGGCATCGCCCAGCAAGTGGCGGCCGGCGATTTGCGCGCCGTAGTGGCCGACAGCGGCCGCGATGAAATCGGCGACCTGCTGCGTGCCTTGAAGGCGATGAGCGGCAATCTGGCCGACATCGTGGGACGGGTGCGGGCCGGCACGGACGCCATCGCCACGGCGTCGGGTGAAATTGCCAGCGGTAACATGGACCTGTCTTCGCGCACGGAGGAGCAGGCCAGCTCGCTGGAAGAAACGGCCGCCTCGATGATCGAGATGACTTCCACCGTGCGCCAGAATAACGACAACGCGGACCAGGCGCGCCAGCTGGCCGGCGGTGCGTCCGACGTGGCGCAGCGGGGTGGCGAGGCCGTGGCGCAGGTGGTGCGGACCATGAGCCATATCAATGCGTCGTCAAAGCGTATCGTCGATATTATCGCCGTCATCGACGGCATTGCCTTCCAGACAAATATCCTGGCGCTGAATGCGGCCGTGGAAGCGGCGCGCGCGGGCGAGCAGGGACGCGGCTTTGCCGTCGTGGCCACCGAAGTGCGCAGCCTGGCGCACAGGTCGGCCGCGGCGGCCATGGAAATCAAGCAGCTGATCGGCGAATCCGTGCGCACGGTGGAAGAGGGCAGCGTGCTGGCCGGCCAGGCGGGGCGCACGATGGATGACGTGGTCAGCAGCGTGCAGCGCGTGAACGCCATCATCGGCGAGATCGCCGTGGCCAGCGTGGAACAGCGCGACGGCATCGAGCAGATCAGCATCGCCATCAGCCAGATGGATGGCGTGACGCAGCAGAATGCGGCGCTGGTGGAGCAGGCCGCTGCCGCCGCGGACGCGCTGCAGCAACAGGCTGCCAGCCTGGCCGACGCCGTCAGCATCTTCAAACTGCATGCCGTTCCCGGCGTGGCCGCGCCAACCCGGAGACTGTCGCTGACCTGATGCGAGTCCGCGCCGCGCCGCTTGATGCCAGTCAAACGGCGCCCGATCAGGCAAAAAGTCCGGCGAAATTCTTATACTATTTCCTTTCCGCATGGATCTGCGCCCGGCCGCATGGCGCGCGTTGCAAAGGAAAACCATGTTCTTTACTTCCCGCTTGCCGGGTGACGCATGACGGCGCTGCTGCTGGCGCTGTGCCTGGGCCTGGCCGTGATGCTGAGCGTGCTGCTGGCCTGCCAGTGGCAGGCGGCGCGCACGTGGCGCTTGCACCATGCGACGGGAGTGGTGCTGCAGGCGGCGCTAGCGCAGCAGATGGCAGATGCGCTGGCGCTGCTGCACGCGCTGCCGGCGGCCGTCATCGGCACCGACCGCGATGGCGTGGTGCGGTACCTGAATCCCCGCGCCAGCGCCATGGGTGGCTTGCTGGGTGACGATGGTCTGGGCCAGCCCGTGACGCAGTTGCTACCGCTGTTCCATGACGGCACGCCCGTCGATGCAGCGCGCCAGGTGCGCGACTGCGTGGCGCGGCAGGAAGTGCTGGAGGTGGCGCGCGGCGCCGTGATGCTGCGTCATCTCGACGGTAAGCGCATCGACGTGCAGTACAGCTGCGCGCCGCTGGCGCAGGGCGGTGCGGTGCTGCTGCTGCACGATGTCTCGGCCCGCCGGCGCGCCGAGCAGCAGCTGGAATTCATCGCCCACCACGATGGTCTGACGGGTTTGCCGAACCGGCTGCATTTCCAGATCCGCTTCGAGCACGGCATCGCCTACGCGCGCCGCCACCAGGGCTTGTTGGCCGTGCTGTTCGTCGACATCGACCGCTTTAAATCCATCAACGACAGCCTGGGGCACGACGTGGGCGATCAGGTGCTGACGGAGTTCGCGCGCCGGGTGCAGCAGTGCGTGCGCAAGGTCGATACGGTGGCGCGCCAGGGCGGCGATGAATTCATTATCCTGCTGACGGAATTGCGCACGGCGCACGATGCCGAGCGGGTGGCCGAAAAAATCGTCGCCGCCATCGCCGCCCCCTTCGTCATCGGCGAATACAGCTTGTCGGTGGCGGCCAGCGTGGGCGTGGCCCTGTACCCGGACGATGACGACGATGTCAATGCGCTGATCGAAAAGGCCGACCTGGCCATGTATGCGGCCAAGCGCCACGCGCCGGGCACTTGTTTGCGCTATGCCGCGCGCATGCAGACGCAGTCGTATTCGCGCACCATCCTTGAGACGGCCCTGCGCCATGCGCTCGAACGCAACGAATTCGCCCTGTTCTACCAACCGCGTATGGACCTGAAGACGCGCAGGATTACGGGCGTGAAGGCGCTGCTGCGCTGGAAGCATCCGGAACTGGGATTGATGATGCCGCTCGATTTTTTGCCGGTGCTGGAAGAAAGTGCGTTGATCCTGCCGGTGGGCGCCTGGGTGCTGGCCACGGCGGTGGAACAGGCGCGCAGCTGGATCGCGCAGGGGCAGATGCTGACGGTGTCCGTCAGCCTGTCGGCGCGCCAGTTCTACCAGCGCGATATCGCGCGCAATTTCGCCGCCGCGCTGGAGGCGGCCGGCGTACCGGGGCATTGCATCGAGCTGGAAATCGCCGCCGGCATCCTGATCGAGCGCAACCAGAACTGCGAACTGATACTGCGCCAGTTCCGCCAGCTGGGCATGGCGATTGCCATCAGCGATTTCGGCACGGGCGATGCTTCGCTCAATTACCTGAAACGCTTTCCCACGGATGCCGTGAAGATCGAAAAGTGCTTCGTTGACGACCTGGGCAAGCCCGGTGGCGACAGCGCCATGGTGCGCGCCATCGTGGCGATGGCGCGCACGCTCGGACTGCGCACCATCGCCAGCGGCGTGGAAAGCGGCGAGCAGCTGGAACTGCTGGCCGAGATGGGCTGCGACGAGGCGTTTGGCTACTACCTGGGCCGCGCCACGGCGCCCGAGGGCATCGAGATGGTGCTCAAAAGTAGTGAAGTCATTCAGAACTGATAGCGCAGCGACAGCATGGCGTTGCGCGGGTCGCCGTAATAGCCGCCCATGCCCGTCGAGTAATACTTTTTGTCGAAGACGTTATTCACGTTCAAGGTCGCCACCAGCTGCGCACTGACCTGGTACTGCGCCATCATTCCCGCCACAGCATACGCCTTTTGCGTGAAGCGTTCGCCATTCGGTCCGCGGTCATCCATGTAGATATCGCTTTGCCAGTTCACGCCGCCGCCCAGCACCAGGCCAGGCAGGCCTTGCGCCAGGCGGTACGTGGTCCACAGCTTGGCCATGCCCTGCGGCTGGCTGGTCTGGATGCGCGCGCCGGCGGCATTGCGGATGCGGCTATAGGCATAGCTGGCCGTCAGTTGCCAGTCTGGACGCAGCTGGCCCGATACTTCCGCCTCGACGCCGCGCGTGGTGGCGCCCTTGACCGTGTGGTAGGCGTAGGAGCCGCCGCCCGTGCCGATGATCCAGACATTGCCCGGATCGGCTTCGGCCAGGTTTTCTTGCTTCAGCTGGAAGACGGCGGCGCTGGTGGTGAGCTTGCCGCTGAAGAATTCACCTTTCGCGCCCACTTCGTAATTCTTGCCTTCCAGCGGCGCCAGGAAGCGGCTGTTGACGTCGCGCTGGCTTTGCGGCGTGAAGATGCTGGTATAGCTGGCGTAGGCCGACCAGTGCCGGCCCAGGTCGTAGACGAGACCCGCATACGGCGTGATCTTGCCGTTTTCGCGCATGGCGTCGTGCAGGTCCGTGTCGTTGACATAATCGCTGCGGATGTCGCGCTTCCAGTACGACAGGCGCGCGCCGAGGATCACCGACAGCGCGTCCGTCGGGCGCAGGCGCAGGGTCGAATACAGGCCGCTTTCCTGTTCCTTGTCGTACGAGCTGCCCCGGCGCGTGCCGCTGTAGTCGGGTACCGGCATGGCGCCATTCCAAGCGTGGATATCGGGCACCGTATAGGCATAGCCTTCGAGGCGCCAGCCCGGATAGATGGGGCTATTCGTCTTGAGTTCCGAGGCGCTCACGCCTAGCACCAATTCGTGCTTGCGGCCGAAGGCCTGGAACGGGCCGCTGACATAGGCGTCGAGCGAGGTCTGTTGCGGCTTGCTGTGCCAGTTGGCCAGCCACAGCTGCATGCCGCCGCCCGTCACGCGGTCCGGGTAGCCGTTGCCGGAAAAGCCTTGCAAGGCGTCGTACTGGTTGCTGCTGCGGCTCACGGCCACTTTGGCCATCCAGTCGTTGTCGAAATAATGATCGAGGGTGGCGAACAGCATGCTCTGTTCGCGGTCATACGTGCTCCACGCAGCCGTGCCGTTCATCGAACGGGGGAAGCGGGTCTGCGAGCCGTCGGCATAGAACATGGGAAAGTCGCGCCCTGCGCCTTTCAGCTTTTCCTTCTGGTAGTTGATGCCGGCGCTGAGCACCGTGGAGGGCGACAGGTCCGCTTCGACGATCGCATACAGCACATCCTTTTTCTGCTGGTAGCGGTCGATGAAAGAGCGCTGCTCTTCATGCGCGGCGACGAGGCGCGCGCGTACCTTGCCGTCCGCCGTCAAGGGCGTCGAGACATCGCCTTCGATGCGGTAGCGGTCCCACGATCCCAGCTGCGCGCCGGCCGTGGCGGCAAAGCTGCGGCCCGGGCGCTTGCGCACCAGATTGATGGCTGCCGACGGGCTGCCCGTGCCGCTGATCAGGCCCGTGGCGCCGCGGATGATTTCGACGCGGTCGTAGAGGGCCATGTCGTAGGTGCGCGCTTCCAGGTTCTTGCTGGTCGGGATGCCGTCGAACATATATGAGGTCACTTCGAAGCCGCGTGAAAACACCTGGTCGTATTCGCGCGTGCTCGAGGAATGGTCGACCGTGATGCCGGGCGCCTGCAGCAGCACATCCTGCAATGTGCGCAAGCCCTGGTCGTCGATCTGCTGGCGCGTGATGACGCTGACGGCTTGCGGCGTTTCGCGCAGCGACAGGTTCAAACGCGTGGCGCTGGTCAGGCCCGCGTAGCTCCGCCTGCCTTCCGTGGTGCCGTCGCGCAGGGCGCTGGAGCTGACGGCCACTTCGTCCAGGGTGGCGGCTATCGGCGCGGCGGGCGATGCAGCGCCCGACTTGCGCAGCACGTAGCTACGTTCCCCGATGGGCAGTGCATCGAGGCCCGTGCCGGCCAGCAGGCGGGCCAGTGCCTGCGGCACCGTGTAACTGCCGTTCAGGCCCGGCGTGCGCACGCCCTGCAGCAGTTCGGCCGCCGCGCCCACGCTCACCTTCGCCTCGATGGCAAAACTGGCAATGGCGGCAGACAGCTCGCCAGCCGGAAGGTTAAAGGCCGTTTGTGCGGCGGCCGGCGCGGTGGGCAGTTCTGCCGTCATGGCCGGCGCCTGCACCAGCGCCAGCAGGATCAAAGCGCTGCCGATGGCGCGCGCGAGGGGAGTCAAACGGGGTGGGTGCATGGTCTGGCCTTTTTCGTGGAGTGTCGTTGCAAAATGTCGTTGCAAATGTCGTTGCAAATGTCTTTGCAAAATGTCTTTGCAAAATGTCTTTGCAATACTCACAGGACAGACCATGGTGAAAAAAAGGGCCAACTTTTCACAATTATTTTTTGCGGGCCGTGAGGGTGACCCAGTACGGGGTGCGGTACAGCACGTCGACGGGCAGGATGCGCGCGAGGTTTTCCAGCACGGCGTTAGTGTCGTCGAACTGGAAGGCGCCTGATAGGCGCAAGCCCGCCACTTGCGGCTCCACGCGCAGCAGGCCGGGGCGGTAGCGTGACAATTCGGCAGCGAAGGCATCGAGGCGCATGTCCTGTGCCGTCAGCATGCCGCGCGCCCACGCATCGGCCTGCAGCGGCGCCGGCGCGGGCAGGTTGGCGTGGCTGGCGTCGAAGCGGCTTTGCTGGCCCGTCATGACCGTGCGCACGGTGGCCGAGGGCGCGCGCGGCGTAATTTCCACGGCGTGTTCGAGTACCGTCACGCGGCTGCCAGCGTCGTCGACGCGCACGGTGAAGCGCGTGCCCAGCGCGCGGATGCGGCCGTGGCAGGTGGTGACGATGAAAGGGCGGCTGCCCGCGTGGTCGGGGCGCGTCTGTATCAGTACTTCGCCGCGGCGCAGCGTCAGCAAACGTTCATCGGCGCCATACGCCACATCGACGGCACTGTCCGTGTTGAGTACCAAGGTGCCGCCATCGGGCAAGGACACTTCGCGCCGCTCGCCCACGCCGCTGCGGTAGTCGGCCAGCATCTCATGGCGCACCAGCAGCCAGGCGGCGGGCGCCGCCATCAATGCCAGCAGCACCTGCATGGCCACGCGGCGCTGCTGCCGGCGCAGTACGGGCACGGCCAGCGAGGGCGGCAGCAGGCCTGCCGTCTGGCTCACCTGCTGCACCCTGTGCCAGGCGCGCGCATGTTCCGGGTCGAGTGCGCGCCATCGGGCCGCCGCCGCCAGGTCATCCGGCGTGGCCTGGCCCGACTGCTCCAGCAAATACCATTCGACAGCCTGGCGCGCCACCTTGCGCGACAGCAGAGGAGATGGTGGAGCGGCCGCGCTCATGGCAGCAGGTCCGGCGCCAGCAGCACGCATTCGGTCAGCGCCTCGGCCATGTAGCGCTTCACGGAGCGCTCGCCGATGCCCAGTTGCGCGGCGATGTCCGCATACGCATGGCCTTCGATCTGCGCCAGGATGAAGACGGCGCGCACCTTCGGTTTCAAGCCATCGAGCATGGCATCGACCGCTTGCAGCGCCTGCAGGATTTGTGCGCGCTGCTCGGTCGATGGCATATGCTGTTCGGGCAGGGCAGCGAGCGCGTCTTGCCACGCGCGTTCCAGCGACTGGCGGCGCAAGTGGTTGATCAGCAGATGTTTGGCGACTGTCGCCAGGTAGGCTTTCGGTGTGCGCAGGGCCGGCGTTTGCGGCTGCAATGGCGCGCCGGCCAGCAGGCGCGCGAAGGTATCCTGCATCAAATCGGCCGCCTCGGCAGCATTGCCCAGGCGCCGCTGCAGCCAGTGTGCCAGCCAGCCGTGGTGTTCGCGGTAATGGCTTTCCAGCAGCGTGGGCAGCAGGGGAGAGGGCGCGAACGGACTGCCTGGCATGGCCACGATAACTACAGCACTGCCAGCGCGATGACGGCCAGCACGGCCGCGCCGCCGATCACGCGCGCCAGGCGCATGGCCTGTTGCGGCGCATAGGGCAGCAGCCAGATCAGCAGCAAGCCGCAGCCCGTCAGGCTGCCGACCCAGTAGACCAGGCCATAGCCGCCGCCGGCGATGTACATGGCCCAGGCCAGGGCGGCCGCCAGCGCCAGCGCGCCCGCCCACTGCAAACGGCGGCGCAGTGGTGCGGGTGGTTCGGCGCCGCGTCCGTGCAGGTCCGCGTAGTGGCGATCCATCGCCAGGCACAGCGACGACAGGCCCGCATAGCACAGCGCGAAGACGAGGAAGTTCGACAGCAGCTCCATCACGCAGCCTCCATCGTTGTCGTCGCCGGCTTGGCCGCGTCCCTTGTTTTTTGCGCTTTCGATGCCTTCACGGGCAGCGGTTTCAATTTGAACGCCGCATACGCGAGGCCCAGGCCCAGCATCAGCACCACCAGGTCGAAGGAGGCCACCGCCACGGGGCCGCGGCCCAGGAACAGGGTCACGCCCAGGTGCGACTCGGTGGTGAAGACGTTCAGCACGGGTAGCGATGCCAGCAGGAAGGCGCCCACGGCCAGCTGCATGCGCCACATCGCGCGCGAGGGACGCAGCTGGGCGATGAGGGCGGCCAGGGCCCAGGCGCCGAAGAAGCAGGCGATTTCCTCTTGCGGGCGCTCTTCCATGCCGACCGGCAGCAGGCGGTTGGCCCAGAAGTAGGCGCCGAAGGCGATCGGGATGCCGGCGATAGCGCCGATGTTGAGTGCTTCGACCAGGCGCAGGCCGAAGCTGGCGCGCTTGCCGGCGGCCAGCGCCTTGGCCTGCTTCTGGCGCGTCTTGACGGCCCACAGCAGGGCGCCCGTGGCGACCATGGCGCAGCCGGCCAGGCCGGAAAGGAAGAACAGCGCGCGCAGCAGCGGTCCGCCGAAATGCGCGACGTGCAGGCCGACCATCACGCCCTGCGTGGCGGCCGCGCCGGGCAGCGCGTCGCCACCGGTCGACAGCAGCTTGCCGGTGACGCCATCGAATTCCAACGACGGCTGTTTCGACGACATGTCGCGTCCGCCAGCACGCGTCAGCGAAATGGTGGCGTTGGCGTCGCCCGGGTGATTCACGGAGATGCGTTCGACCTTGCCGCCACCCCAGTGCTGTTCCGCCTGGCGCACGAGGGGCGCCAGTGGCGTCAGCGGCGCGGCCACGCCGGCCGGCTTGCTGTCGCCCGAGCGGCCGGGGAAGGCTTCGGCGAAGAAGGCATCCTGGTCGCCCTTGTAGGCGGCCGTGGCGCCGGACGGCATGTACAGGAACATCAAGGTGACCAGTCCCGTGTAGGTGATCATGATGTGGTAGGGCAGGGCCAGCACGGCCGTCACATTGTGCGCGTCGAGCCACGAGCGCTGGCCCTTTTTCGGCCGGAAGGTAAACAGGTCCTTGAAGATGCGCTTGTGCGTGACGATGCCGCTGATGATGGAGACGAACATGAACATGGCGCAGAAACCCACGATCCAGCGGCCCCAGATGGCGGAAATGTAGTGCAGGTCGAAATGCAGGCGGTAGAGGAATTCGCCGCCCCGCGTTTCGCGCGGCTTCGACAGCACCTCGCCCGTGGCCGGGTCGGCTTTTTCGCTATGAAAATTGCCGCGCCGTCCGCGTTTCTTTTCACCGGGTTGCGATGGCTTGCTCCAGCCCAGCTGCGTGGCGGGATTGCGCTCGCCGGGCAGGCTGATGAACCAGCGCGTGGCGCCCGTGGCCCGCTCTTCCATCGCTTTTTGCGCGACGCTGGCCGCTTCCTCGGTGCTCACCTGGCTGGCGGCGGCGCCGTGCAGCTCGGGCTGCATCCACACGGTGATTTCATTGCGGTAGTAGCTGGCCGTGCCGGCGCAAAACACCAGCAGCAAGATCCAGCAGACGAGCAGGCCGGACCAGGTGTGCAGCCATGCCATCGACTGGCGGAAACCTTCTTTCATGCGAGACTCCAGGATAGTGCATCCATCGACTGCAGGATGGCGGCGATGACGGCGGCGGGGATCGTGAGGCCCAGCCAGGCGCGCAGGGCGCTGCGCGTGGCGAAGACCCATATCACGGCGCAGGTATAGATGGCAAACGACAGCAGGGTGGCCGTCATGACGGCTTCGGAACGGGCCATGGGCAGGCTCACCGACAGCAGCATGGTGACCAGCGCTGCCAGCACGTAGCCGCCAACGATGGCGGCCACGCTGCGCGAAGCCACGCCGAGGCGATAGGCCGCACCGGCGGAGAGCCGCAGGCGCGCGATTTTTTCAGCCGCGCTGGTGGATTTGGTATTGGCTGGGGCTTGCATGGTCAGTCGTGATCCTTGCTCGGTGGCAGGGCCGGGCCGGCCGGCAGCGGCGTCACGCCTTGCGGCTGCAGCAGGCTCAGGGTGGTCACGAACATGGCCTTGTCATAGGCTTGCGCACCGCGCTGGCCGGCCGTCTTGTCCGTGTGCTGCACTTCCAGTACATAGGCTCCCTTCCATGGTAGCGGGAAGCTGACCAGGCCTTGCGCATCGCTCCACGCTTCCTTGCCCCAGCCCGATTGCACCACGGCGTTGACTTTGGCTTGCGCCAGCGGCTTGCCCAGGTAGCTGACCTGGAACTGGCCTGGTTTGCCGGTCGGCACGAGGTCCAGCGTCAGCGCCGGCGCCTGCGCCTTGCCGTCGGCGACCAGGCGCGCGGCCGGCACCCACACGGTGCGCGTGGTCTTGCCATCCTTTTTTTCTTCCCAAGACGGATAGTTGTCTTCCTCGACGATGATGCTTTCGCCGGCGCCCACCTTGCCATTCAGGATGAAGGCGCCGGCCGTCTTGCTCGCCTGCAGCGCCTGCGCTCCCTTGGCCGATATCCATGTCACGTTCTTGATGCTGAACTTGTCCAGCAGGCCAGGCGAGGCTTCGCGCAGGTTGTCGCCGAATTCGCCGAAGTACACGCTGGCTGCCTTGCCGTCCTGCTGCAGCCAGATCTGGTGCGCGCTGGCCGTGCCAGAAGCGATGGCCGCGCCCAGCAGGGCGGTGGCGAGGGCGCCGAGGCGCGCGATGGAAGTGAGGTGCATGGTGTATCCCTTATCTTGTTATGTGAATGGAAAATCGGCCGGGTTCCCAAGGACTGCGTGCGTCAGTACTGGTAACGCAGGTTCAGCGCCACGTTGCGCGGTTCGCCGTAGTAGCCGCCGTTATAGAAACCCACGCGGCGGAAATACGTCTTGTCGAACAGGTTGTTGACATTCAGGCTGGCCGACAGTTTCGGGCTGATCTGGTAGCGCGCCATCAGGTTGGCCAGCGCGTAGCTGCCCTGGCTGACCCGCGTCTTCGTCTTGTTTGGCAGGGTGGCCGTCGTGTAGATCTCGTTCTGCCAGTTCAAGCCGCCGCCGATGGTCAGGTTCTGCAGCTCGCCCGGCAGGCGGTAGGTGGTCGAGACGCGCAGCATATTGGTCGGCTGGATGGTGTTGGTCAGCACGCCCTTGGCATCCTTCGAGCGGTTGTGCGTGTAGCCGGCGAACAGCTGCCAGCCGGTCATCGGGCTGCCCGACACTTCCGCCTCATAGCCGCGGCTCTTCGTGCCCTTGCCCGTTGAGACATAGGGCCGGCTGCCGTCCGGCAGCAAGACGTTCAGCGGCACGGACGCATCTTCTTCACCCAGGTTGTCCTGCTTGGCTTCATACACGGCGAACGAGGCGTTCACGGCGCCGTCGAAGAATTCGCTCTTCACGCCCGCTTCCACGTTGCTGCCCGTGATCGGGTCAAGGAAGGCGTTGTTCTTGTCCTTCAGGTTTTGCGGCTTGAACAGGTCTGTATAGCTGGCGTACAGCGAGGTGCTCTTGCTGACGTCGAGCACCACGCCCGCGTACGGCGTGACGACGTCCTTGGTGTCATACGCGGCAGTGCGTCCCGTGTAGGCATTGCCGGTATCGTAGTTTTCCTTGTAGGTCTTCCATTTGCTCACGCGGGCGCCACCCAGCACCTTGAAGCTGTCCGTGACATTGATGCGGGTGGCGATGAAGGCACCCGTCTGCTGCGTGGTGACGACGCCGCGCGCGCCCGTGTACATGACATCGGGCTCAGGCACGTTGCCCGTCCAGTTGCGGTAGTCGGCGATCTCTTCCGAGAACGGTAGCGGCTTGCGCAGTGCTGCCGCTTTCGTCGTGCCAGTGCGTTTCCAGCCATTGATACCCAGCACCAGGTCATGCTGGCGGCCGAAGAGGGGAAAGGTGCCGTTGGCGGAAATATCCAGATTGTCCTGTTTTTCTTCGTAGGGGAAGGCGCCGCTCCAGACCTTCAATCCGGAGCCGTCGCGACGCGGATATTCCGCGCCACCGAAATACAGCTTGCCGTCCCAGGAGCTGTCGAGGCGTCCGTAGGCGGCCCGGATCTTCCAGTCGTTGGCGAAGCGGTGGTCGAGGTAGACATAGCTGTTCTGGAATTCGCGCTCCCAGCTGCTCCACTTGGCCGCCATGTTGAACGAGCGCGGCATGTTGGCCGGCGTGCCATCGCTGAAGAACAGGGGCGTGGTGCCCCAGCTCGTGCCTTTCGGCGTGTTTTTTTGATAGTCGATGCCGGCCGTCAGCATGGTATCAGCCGTCAAGTCCGCCTCCAGCAGCATGGAGGCGACCACCTTGCGCTCCTTGTAGACGTCAAGATAGGAATGGCGGTTCTGTCCCACCAGCACGGCGCGCCCGCGGATGCTGCCGTCCGCGTTCAACGGTCCGCTGATGTCGCCTTCCAGCCGATATTTGTTCCATGAACCCACCGTCAGTCCGGCAGAGGCGGCCAATGCCTTGCCGGGGCGCTTGTGCAGCATATTGACAGTGGCCGACGGGTCGCCATTGCCGCTGACCAGGCCCGTGGCGCCGCGCACGATTTCGATGCGGTCATACACGGCCGTGTCGAACAGTCCGTTGGCGCCTGAATTGACGGCCACGCCATCGATCTGGTAATTGCCGATGGAAAAGCCGCGCGCTGAAATACTGATGCGTTCGCTATCGAGTTCCTGCACCGTCACGCCCGTCGACTGCACCAGCACGTCGGCCAGGCTGTTCAGGCCCATGTCATCCATGCGCTGGCGCGTCACTACGGAAATCGATTGCGGCGTGTCGCGGATCGACAGGCCCAGGCGCGTGGCCGTGGCCATCTGTTTTGTCGTGTAGGAACCCGTGTTTTCCGTCGCCGCCTTGTCTTGCTGGCCCAGCACCTTGATCTCGCTCAAGGTGGTTTCAGCGGGCGTGGCCGGCGTATCGGCAGCCACAGCCACGCTGCTCCCCAGTGTTGCCGCCAGCAATGCCGAATGCACGGCGATGGCCAGCGGACGCAGGGCAAGGTGGGAAACCGGTGGGGTAAACGGGCCGGCAACCATGCCAGCCAGCGAACGTACTCGCGCCATGAAACATCCTTCTTCTCGTGTGCCCACCGTCGAGCGGCTGGCGTTTTGGTATGGAAGGCTTGCTTGGCGGGGATGCCTGGCTGGCGCAGCGTGTCATCCAGCCGCGCATCCGTCAGGCGACTGCGTGCGGACTCTGGTGGGAGTTTAAATGTGAATGAGAACTATTCTTATTATAGTGCGGGGTTGCGAGACATGCAAGAGTGCGATGTTGTAAACGAGCACGGCCACCGTACTGTCGCGGCGGCCGTGCAAGCGCGCAAGCGCGGGCGTTTACAGCTGGCCGCGCAGGGTCAGCATGGCGTTGCGTGGTTCGCCATAGAAGTTCGAGCCATAGGCGGCCCACACGCGCGTGTAGTATTTTTTGTCGAACAGATTGTTCACCGTCAGCGACAGCTCCAGCTTGGGACTGAGGCGGTAGCCGGCCTGCAAGCCCACCGTGGTGACGGGGCCCTGCTCGAATTTCACGGGGCCGTTCAAGCGGTACATGCTGCTGACGCTGCGCAAGCCGCCGCCCACGCTGATCTTATCGAGCGCGCCGGCCAGCCGGTAATTGGTCCACAGGTTGAAGTTATGGCGTGGCGCGATGAAGGAGTACAGCTGCGCCTTCTGGTCGTCGCTGCCTTCCAGGGTGCGCGTGCTGGTGTAGGAATAGCCGCTCATGATGTTCCAGCCCGGCAGGGGGCTGCCGCTCAGCTCGGCTTCCATGCCCTGGCTGCGCATCTTGCCCGCACCGATGGAAAACAGCGGGTTGGCCGGATCGGGCATGACGCGGTTTTCATCTTCCATGCGGAACAGGGCCGCATGCGCGTTGACGTTCTTGTCGAACAGCTCCGCCTTCAGGCCCAGTTCGAATTGCTGGCCCGTGCGCGGTTTCAGGGTTTGTCCTGCCGCGTCCGTGGTGGTCTGGGGCGAGAAGATGCGCGTGTAGCTGGCGTAGGCCGATACTTGCTTGTCGAGCTCGTAGACCAGGCCCGCGTACGGCGTGAACTTGGCCTTGATGGTGTTGCTGATATCGGTGAACTGCTTGAAGTACGCGTTGCGGTTGACGGTATGGTTATCCCAGTGCGTCAGGCGTCCACCCAGGTTGACGGCCAGCCGCTCCGTCGCCTGCAGGCGGGTGCGCGCGTACAGGCCGAACTGCTTGCTGCGGTTGTCATTGCCATTGGAAAAAGTGTCGCTGGGCTGGGCGATATTGTTGTCCGGGTGAAAGATATTGATCGGCGCGCCGTCGCCGCCGCCATACTGGAAATTCTTGTGCACCTGGCGGTAGTCGGCGCCCACGATCAGGTCGTGGCTGCGGCCAAACGCCTGGTAGGGCGTGGCCAGGTAGGTATCCAGTCCCTGCGTCTTCCAGTGGCTGCGGTAGTTCCAGCTGATCAGGCAGCTGTCGCCCGTGACGGGATCGGCCGAGCAGTCGGACCAGCCGAAATTGCGCGACGGTTCGTCCTGCTCGCGGTACAGGGCAGTTACCTTGAACTGGCCGCCGTTGTCCAGTTTATGGTCGAGCTCGGCAAAGTATTCCGTGATCTTTTCCGTGATGTGGTTCCAGGCCGGGTCGAGGTAGGTGGAGCGGGGCACGTCGAGCAGGCGCCCGTCTTCATACGCGGGCAAGCCGAAGGCGGGACGGCCCTTGTATTGCTGGTAGGTGACGCCGCCCGTCAGCACGGTGCCCGGTGCCACGTCGACGGCGACGGTGCCGTACAGCAAGGGCTTTTCCGCATACACGTGGTCGACGAAGGAGCGCCGGTGTTCGTAGGCGGCCACCAGGCGGCCGCGCACCTTGCCGTCCACGCTCAGAGGACCCGTGACGTCCGCTTCCGCATAGTAGCGGTCCCAAGAACCGGCGCTGAGCACGCCGCTGGCGGCGAAAGTGTCGCGTGCGCGCTTGCGCACCAGGTTGATGGTGCCGCCCGGGTCGCCCGCGCCCTGGAACAGGCCGGCTGGTCCGCGCAGCACTTCCACCCGGTCATAGATGGCCAGGCCGAAGCCGGCCGACAGGTCGTTGCCCGTGCTGGCGGGCGTCATCACGCCATCGACCTGCACCGCATCGAGCGCATAGCCGCGCGAATAAAAGTTACCGTGGTTGCCGCCCGTGCTGCTCGCTTCGACGGTGATGCCCGTCACGCCGCGCATGGCGTCGTCCAGGCTCAGCAAATTCTGGTCGTTCAATTGCTGGCGCGTCAGCACGGAGACGGACTGGGGAATTTCGCGCAGGCTTTGCCGGCCCTTGCCGATGCTCACCGCTTGCGCCGCATACGACTTGGTCAGCTCAGTATCGAGCGTCGCCTCCTGGCGCGCGCTGACGGTGATTTCCGCCAGGGTCGCCACCTTGCCCGTGGCGGCGGGCGCGGGGCGGATGATGACGCTGTTGCCGTCGATGGCAGCTGCCAGGCCGCTGCCGGCCAGCAGGCGTTCCAGGCTGTCGGCCACGCTCAGCGTGCCGCTGACGGCCGGTGCCGTCTTGCCGGCCACGAGTTCGGGTGCGAACAGCAGTTGCAAATTGGCTTGCCGCGCCAGCTCATTCAGGGCTTGCCCCAGCGGCTGGGTGGCGATGGCCAGTTTGACGGTGGGCGCCGTTTGCGCCTGTGCCAGGGAAATGCTGCCCAGGGCCAGCATGGCGGCCAGGGCGAAGGGGGCGGGTGTCAGATTGAGGCGGGGGGACCACATGTTGCATTTCTCCAGGTTAATGTGTTGTCGATTAACTTGGTAGACGCGGCAGTGGACATAATCCTCACCTGCGAATGCGAACTATTTGCATTTATTTTTCAGGCCGCCGCATCGCAGGGGCTTGTGCAGGCATTTTTGCCGCCATGCGGATCTCGTTGGCGCCGCCGCTGCGCACGATCTGCACGGGTAGCAGCTGGGGCAGGGCGGCGGCAAAGCGGCCGAGCTGGGTCAGGCTGAAGCTGCCGCCAATGCGCAGCTGCGCGACGGCGGGATCGCGCACGACGAAGCCCGTGTCGCCATAGCGTTCGAATTCGGCCAGCGCCGCACCCAGCGGCACATTGTCGAAGGTGACCCTGCCTGTGCGCCAGGGCGCCACGCTGTCCGGTGCCAGGCTGGCGACGTCGGACAGGCGGCCGCCGGCATCGCTGCTGACGCCCTGGCCGGCCCGCAGGTCGACCTGGTCTTGTCCTGCGCCCGTCACGCGCACATGGCCATGTTGTACGGCCACGCGCAGCTTGCCGTCGTGCTTGAGGGTATTGCGCACGGAAAACTGCGTGCCCACCACCGTTACCGTCACAGGGCCGCTCAGCACAACGAAAGGCTGGCCCTGCTTCGCTTGCACCTGGAACAGCGCTTCGCCGTGCGCCAGGCGCACTTCGCGGCGCTGGCGGTATAGCGTGACGTGCAATTGCGTGGCTGTATCGAGCTGCACCTTGCTGCCGTCGGGCAGGGCGACGGCCAGGCGCTGGCCGCGCATGGTGGCATACGACTGGCTGAACACGGCTTGCTGCTGCCACCACTGGTAGCCGCCCGCGCCCACGCTCAGCAGCAGTATGGCGGCGGCCGCATATGGCAGCCCGCGCAGGGAGCGCAGAAGCGGGCGGCGGGGAGCTGGCGCTGGCGCTGCCCGGGGCACTTCCCAGCGGGCGGCCACCTGTGCTGGAATCCGGCGCGCCACGCGGTGCGTATCCTTTAGCTGCGCATACGCTTGCGCGTGCTGCGCATCGGCCGCCAGCCAGGCGGCAAATTCGGCCTGTTGCTGCGCATCAAGGTTGCCGCGCCGGCTGAACCAGGTGGCCGCCGCCAGCGCCACCGGAGCTTGCGTGGCGGCAAAGTTGGCATGCTCGCGCAAGTCCGCCTCGTCCTGGGCGGAGGGGCCGAAAGCGTGACGGGGAGGGAGGGCGGTCATGGGCGCCATTATGTGGCTTCCCGCAAAGAATGCAACTGCGCCTGGCAACTGAGCATGCCGCGCGCGATATGTTTTTCCACCATGCTGATGGAAATGCCCATGCGCGCGGCAATCTGCGCGTGCGGCAATTCCTCGAAGACGTGCAGCACGAAGGCGTCGCGGCAGCGGGGCGGCAAGGCGTCGATGGCGGCCACGCAGGCTTGCCAGTCCTGGCTGCTTTCCAGCGCCTGCTCCGGCTGCAAATGGCGCGGCGCGGCCGGATGCGCGGCTTCCGGCAAGGCATCGAGCGCCTCGTGCTGGCGCAGGGCCGCGCGCCGGTGCTGGTCGATCAGCAGATTGCGCGCCGTGCGGTACAGCAGCGCGCGCGGTTCGCGCACGGCCGCTTCGGCCAGCACGCGCGCATAGCTTTCCTGCACCAGGTCGGCAGCGGCCTCGCGGTTGCGCAAGCTGCGCCAGCAAAAGTTCAACAGTTCTTGGTAATAGCGTGCAACCACGGCGTCCGATGTATGAGTCCGCAGCCAGGAATGCCGCATATGAGAATGATTCTCATTATATGGCATGCCGGGAGGTAGCGCTAAGTGGCTTGGTGCACCGTGGCAGACGTACAACGCTTTGCCACTCGCCTGGCATGCGTTACCATCGGAGTTAATATGGAGGCAACATGGCTATTCAAATTATCAATACGGCGCCGATGGCAGGCCAGCGGCCCGGCACTTCAGGCTTGCGCAAGAAGGTGGCTGTCTTCAGTGCACCGCAATATCTGGAAAACTTCGTGCAGAGCGTTTTTGACACGCTCGGCGACTGCCGTGGCCAGACCCTGGTGCTGGGCGGCGACGGCCGCTTTTACAACCGCGCGGCCATCCAGACGGTGCTTCGCATGGCCGCCGCGCATGGCTACGCGCGCGTGCTGCTGGGGCAGGGCGGCATCCTGTCGACGCCAGCCGTCAGCTGCGTGATCCGCAAGCATGGCGCCAGCGGCGGCATCATCCTGTCGGCCAGCCATAATCCCGGTGGCGCCGATGGCGATTTCGGCATCAAGTACAACATCGCCACTGGCGGCCCGGCGCCTGAAAAGGTCACCGAGGCCATCTACGCCTGCACGCAAGGCATCGTCGAATACCGCATCAGCGACGCGGCCGACATCGACCTCGATAAACTGGGCTCGGTGCGCATCGAGCGGATGACGGTCGAGGTGATCGATCCGGTTCTTGACTACGCTGAACTGATGCAGCAGCTGTTCGACTTCGACGCCATTCGCGCCCTGTTCGCGGGCGGCCTGCGCATCTGCTTTGATGGCATGCACGCCGTCTCCGGCCCGTATGCGACGGCCATCCTGGAAGGCATGCTGGGCGCACCGAAGGGCAGCGTCATCAACGGCGTGCCGTTGGAAGACTTCGGCGGCGGCCACCCGGACCCGAATCCCGTCAACGCGCAGGAATTGATTTCCATCATGGCGGCCGGAGATGGTGACAATGATGCACCGGACTTTGGCGCCGCCTCGGACGGCGACGGCGACCGCAACATGATCGTCGGCCGGCGCTTCGACGTGACGCCGTCGGACAGCCTGGCGATTTTGGCCGCCAACGCCACCGTGGCGCCCGGCTACCGCGCCGGCTTGAAGGGCATCGCCCGCTCCATGCCGACGTCGGGCGCCGCCGACCGGGTCGCTAGCGCGCTGGGCATCCCGTGCTACGAGACGCCGACGGGCTGGAAGTTCTTTGGCACCCTGCTCGATGCCGGCATGGCCACCTTGTGCGGCGAAGAAAGCTACGGCACCGGTTCGAACCACGTGCGCGAAAAGGATGGCCTGTGGGCCGTGCTGTTCTGGCTCAACCTGCTGGCAGAGAAAAAACAATCGGTGGAAGAGATCGTGCGCGCGCACTGGGCCACCTATGGCCGCCATTATTATTCGCGCCACGATTACGAAGACATCGACAGCGCCGCTGCGGCGCAGCTGATGGAGGCCGTGCGCGGCCAACTGGCCGCCTTGCCGGGCCAGGTGGTCAATGGCTATACGGTGGCGCTGGCCGACGATTTCAGCTACACGGACCCCGTCGACGGTTCCGTGGCGACGCAGCAGGGCATCCGCATCATCATGAGGGACGGTGCGCGCATCGTGCTGCGCCTGTCCGGCACGGGCACCGAAGGCGCCACCCTGCGCCTGTACCTGGAGCGCTACGAAGCCGATCCCGCGCAGCATGCCATCCCCGCGCAGCAAGCGCTGGCGGGACTGATCGCCGTGGCCGAGCAACTGGCGCAGATCCGCGCACGCACGGGGCGCGACGCGCCGACAGTGACGACCTGACAAGGACAGGCAAAAAAAAAGCGCCCACGATGTTCTGTGGGCGCTCTTCATTTTAGCTTACTTGTAGATCATGCCTTGCCCGGCACCACGGCCTGGCGGTAGTTGTCGACCATCTTGTAGCGCCTTGCGTACAGGCCGAAGGCCAGCATGGCGACGGCGGCAAAGGCGGCGAAGAAGAACATCTGGAAGGCCGTCACGCTAATGCCGCTCTCGGCGATCTTGCCGATCACGCCCTCGTTCATGACGCTGCGGTTGACGATCAGCACCCACAAGTTGCCGACCGTGGTCGACAGATTCCAGAAGCTCATGATGGCGCCCTTCATGGAGACGGGCGCCTGGCTGTAGGCAAATTCCAATCCCGTGGCCGAGACCAGCACTTCGCCGAACGTCAGCAGCGCGTAGGGCAGGATCTGCCACATGATGGAAACGGCGTTGCCGCTGTCGAGGGCCAGTTGCAGCAAGCCGATGACGATCCACGCCAGCGAGGAAAAGCCGATGCCGGCCGTCATGCGGCGCAGGGCCGTCGCTTCCCAGCCGAAGCGGTTCAGCATCGGGTACAGCACCAAGTTGTTGAACGGGATCAGCAGCATCACCAGCATCGGGTTCAGCGCCTGCATCTGCGCCGGCAGGAACCAGCTTGGTTTTTCCATGGTGTTCGCTTGCACGATCCACGTCGAAGCCTTCTGGTCGAACAGCGAGAAGAACGGCGTGACGAGGGCAAAGATGACGAGGATGCGCAGGACGGCACGCACGCCTTCGACGGCTTCGTCGGGGTGGATGCCGCGCGCGCGCTCCAGCTGCATGGCCGTGCCGATGCTGCCGAAGGCCAGCAGCAATACCAGCGCGGTACACGCTGAAATCACGAAGCCCCATTCGGGAATGCTGTAGAACGCATACAGGGCGCCGATCACGCCGACGTAGGCCACATACAGGCCGGGACGCGAACCGCCATCGACGCGCGCCAGCAGGGCCGTGCGGGCCACGCGGGTGAACGAATCGGGGTTCGGCGGCGCTGGCGGCACGTGCACGTACTTCTTGGCGCCCATCCAGAAGACGAGGGTGGCGGCCAGCATCATCAGGCCCGGGATGCCGAAGGCGATCGATGGGCCGAAGTCGCGCAGGAACATCGGCATCAGCAGCGATGCGAAGAAGGAGCCGAAGTTGATGATCCAGTAGAACAGGTCGAACACCAGCTTGGCCTTGTGCTTGTTAGTCTGGTCGAACTGGTCGCCGACAAACGAGGCCACCAGCGGCTTGATGCCGCCGGAACCGAAGGCGATCAGGAACAGGCCGAAATAGAAGCCGTTGACGCTGTTTTCAAACAGGGCCAGGCAGGCATGGCCGGCGCAATACACGAGGCTGAGCCAGAAGATGGTGTTGTACTTGCCGAAGAAGCGGTCGGCCAGCCAGCCGCCCAGCAGCGGGAAGAAATATACGCCGATGACGAAGGTGTGGAACACGTGCTTGGCTTCGCCCGTGCGCTGGTCAATCGGGATCATCAGCAGCAAGGTGCTGATGAGGAATGGCGTCAGGATGTTGCGCATGCCATAAAAGCTGAAGCGTTCGCAGCCTTCGTTGGCGATGATGTACGGTATTTGCCGGGGCATCTTGCCCGTGGCGGTTTGTGTCTCGGCCGATGACATTGGCTCTCCCCAAGTTTTTTTTGTAAGCCGCGATGCTAAGGCCTGCCGCGTTTGCTTGCAACAGAAAAAACGGCCTGTCCGCTATTTCGCAGGGATTTGTAAGGTATTGATTTTCATAAAGACATTACTATCGGCACTTGCGCTTGCACTTGCACGCGCCGGACGGGGCAGCAACAGCTGCAGTTGCAGCATGCCATCCGATGCGCAGCTGTCCGCCAGGACAAAGCCGCAGCTTAGGTACAGGCTCAACGCCGCGTGGTTGTCCTGCGCCACGGCCAGGCGCACGCGGCCCAGCTCGGGAATGGCGCAGGCGTGTGTGATGGCCGCCTGCACCAGCTGCCGTCCCGCACCGCGTCCACGTGCCTGCGGCGCCACATACACGCCCCACAGGCTGGCCTTGTCATGCACGACGGCGATCGGTTCGCGGCGCAGGCCGGCAATGGCGATCAATTGTTTCTCGTTGAAAACGCCAAATATTATTTGGTGGAAGGTGGCGCGCAAGCGCTGCGCTATCTGTGCCAGCGGCAAGCCGCTTTCTGCCGCATGCGTGGTAGAGAAAGCGGCCGGCAGTTCGGCGATGCCGGCCAGGCGCAGCGCGCGGTAGGCGCTGGCGTCGTCTGGCGTGAGGGGGCGGACAGTGGTGGCGGGCATGTGAACGAGTATCGGGCTTCGATGCCGGAAAGTAAACCTTGCATTGCGACGGCTTCAAACATAAGATATATCTTATTGCGATATATCTTAAGGAGTGCCATGTCCCTCTTTCTTTGTGGCGCGCACCCGCTGCGCGTGGCAGCCCACAGCCAGGGCGACGCGTCGGGCGCCGCTGCCAGCGTTGCTAACCCTGTCCCCGCCGCGCGCGGGCCGAAAATGTTTGACGCGGGCACCTTGCGTTACCTGGTGCTGCAATTGATCGCCGACAAGCCGCGCCACGGCTACGACATCATCAAGGCCATCGCCCAGCGCGCCGGCGGCGCCTATGCCCCGAGTCCCGGCGCCATCTATCCGCTCATGCATGGCTTGGTGGGACACGGTTACGTGGCCGTCAGCCTCGATGGCAACAAGAAACTGCACAGCATTACGCCGGAAGGGCTGGCCTTCCTGGCAGCGAACCGCGCGTATGTCGACGCGATTGCCGCCAGGGTCGATACGCCGGCCGGCGCGGACGACGATCTGCGCCACCTGATGCACGAATTGAAGGCGGCGGTGCTGGCGCGCGGGCGCACGGGCGATGTGGATGCCCGCCGCCTCGACGCCATCCGCGCCATCCTGCGTCAGGCCCGCACCGATATCGAGGCGCTGGCATGATGGCCGCATCGAAGGTCGCGCCGGTTCCCATGCTGACGCCGGCGCGCGAACGCGCGATGCTGTGGCTGCTTGCGCTGACGCAATTTACTGTCATCATGGATTTCATGGTGATGATGCCGCTGGCGCCCCAGTTGATGCAGGCGTTCGGCATCGGCCCGGCTGCCGTCTCGGGCGCCGTCTCGGCCTACGCCTGGTGCGCGGGCCTGTCCGGCTTGCTGGCGGCCACGTATATCGACCGCTTTGACCGCAAGAAGCTGCTGTTGACCATGTTTTGCCTGTTTACCGTGTCGAACCTGGCTTGCGCGCTGGCGCCGAACTTCCATGTGCTGCTGTGGTCGCGCGCATTTGCCGGGCTGACGGGCGGCGTGCTGGGCGCCATCGTCATGGCCATCATCGGCGACGTGATCCCTTCCGAGCGGCGTGGCGCGGCCACGGGCATCGTCATGACTTCATTTGCCATGGCGGCCGTGGGCGGCGTGCCCATCGGCGTGGTGCTGGCCGCGCACTTTGGCTGGGCGTCCCCCTTCTTCCTGCTGGTCGTGCTGTCGCTGCTGATCTGGCTGGGCGCGGCGCGCGTGCTGCCCTCGCTGACGGCGCACATGGGCGCGGTTCCCACGCCTGTGCGCCAGGTGCTGCCGAAGCTGGGGGCGCTGTTGCGGGAAAGGCGCCACATGGAAGCGTTTGCCTTGTCCATTGTCAACATGACGGCGGGCATGCTGGTGATCCCCTTCATTTCGCCC
The DNA here is from genome assembly GCF_049897325.1 of Janthinobacterium sp. DSP2-3-3. Lineage (NCBI taxonomy): Bacteria > Pseudomonadati > Pseudomonadota > Betaproteobacteria > Burkholderiales > Oxalobacteraceae > Janthinobacterium > Janthinobacterium sp. DSP2-3-3. Next base: position 163,427 of record NZ_JAFCWA010000003.1, read on the forward strand.
GTGCTGGTGGGCAATATGGGGCTGGCGCCGGCCGACGTCACCTGGGTGTATCTTGCGGGCGGCTGTGCCACGATCTTCACGGCGCGCGTGATCGGCCGCTGGGCGGACCGGGCCGGCAAGCAACAGGTGTACCGCTGGGTAGCCCTGTTGTCGATCGCGCCGCTGCTGTTCATGACGCACTTGCCCCAGTTGCCGCTGCTGGCGCTGATGTTGGTGTTTCCGTTTTTTATGGCCCTCGTCTCCGGGCGCACGATACCGTTGCAGGCATTGCTGACGACGATTCCGGAGCCGCACAAGCGCGGCGCCTTCCTCAGCGCCAATTCGGCTCTGCAAAGCCTGGGCAGCGGCCTGGGTGCCTGGCTGGGCGGCCTGACCCTGCAGACGGACGCGGTCGGCCACATCAGTGGCTATGGCATCAATGGCTGGCTGGCGGCGGGTTTGTCGCTGTGGACGGTGTGGTGGGTGGCGCGCGTGCGCGGCGCCGCGCCGCAGGGGGCGCCGGCGTAGGCGGGTTTATTGCGTGGCGATGCGCTGCATGGGCGCGTTGTCCTTGCGCCATTGTTCCAGGCTCAGCAGGCCGCCGTTGACGATATCCTCGACGAGGATGCGCTTGCCGTCGGGCGACACGACAAAGCTTTCCCAGCGGTGGGCCGCGTCCGGCGTGCTTTCGAAAAAGCTCAGCTGATAGCAGGCGACGCCATCGACCAGGCGCGTTTCCGGCGACGTTTCCATCACGGCACCATGCGCGCGGCCGCCGCTAGCCTTTTCGATATGCGCCGACCACGCCTTTATTTCCGGCAAAGCCATCAGCGCATCGACGGCGCGCGCGTTCTGCTCTTGCGCCGCCGTCTGGCTGCTCGCGGCCGGGGCATTGTCACTGTGCGGCGCGGACTGCTGGTGCAGGTAAAAAGCGCCGAGCCCGGCGGCCAGCAAGCCGGCCAGGATGCCGGCGATGATGGTGGTTTTGGAAGAAGAGGCGCGTGGCGGCATGATGGTGGCATGATAAAGAAGGACGATGGCGGCCATGCTAAAGCAAAACGTGCAGGTGGGCAATCGCCAGGCTGGCCAAACGGGTTTGTTAAACGGACTTGTCCAATCAATCGGCGAAAAAAAAGCTACCTTCCGTAGAAGATAGCTTTTTGGGGCTGCCGGGCAGGCGCACGCAGCTTTTGCTCTGCCTGTCCTGGCCCTGCATAGGCATCCCGCGCGCCGTCGGCGCGGGGATGCAGGGCATTACATCATGCCGTCCATGCCGCCCATGCCGCCCATACCACCCATGCCGCCGCCCATGCCGCCGCCTGCTTTGTCGTCAGCGATTTCGCAGACCATGCAGTCGGTTGTCAGCATCAGCGAAGCGATCGAAGCGGCGTTTTGCAGCGCCGAACGGGTCACTTTGGCTGGGTCCAGAACGCCCATTTCCACCATGTCGCCATACGTGCCGTTGGCAGCGTTGTAGCCGTAGTTGCCCGTGCCAGCCAATACGGCTGCCACGACGACCGAAGCTTCTTCGCCAGCGTTTTGCACGATCATGCGCAGTGGCTCTTCCATTGCGCGCAGGACGATCTTGATACCAGCATCTTGATCAGGATTGTCGCCCTTGACCGTGATGTTGGCGCGTGCGCGCAGCAGGGCTACGCCGCCGCCAGGCACGATGCCTTCTTCCACGGCAGCGCGGGTGGCGTGCAGTGCATCTTCAACGCGAGCTTTCTTTTCTTTCATTTCGACTTCGGTGGCTGCGCCAACCTTGATCACGGCAACGCCGCCAGCCAGTTTGGCTACGCGCTCTTGCAGTTTTTCACGGTCGTAGTCCGAGGTCGCTTCTTCGATCTGTACACGCACTTGTTTCACGCGTGCTTCGATCGAGGCAGCTTCGCCGGCGCCATCGATAACGATGGTGTTTTCCTTGCCCACTTCGATGCGTTTCGCTTGGCCCAGTTCGGCCAGGGTCACTTTTTCCAGGGTCAGGCCGACTTCTTCAGCGATGACCTGGCCGCCCGTCAGGACAGCGATGTCTTCCAGCATGGCTTTGCGGCGGTCGCCGAAGCCAGGTGCTTTCACTGCGCAGGTTTTCAGGATGCCGCGGATGTTGTTGACAACCAGGGTGGCCAGCGCTTCGCCTTCGATGTCTTCTGCGATGATCAGCAGTGGACGGCCAGCTTTTGCGACTTGTTCCAGTACCGGCAGCAGGTCACGGATGTTCGAGATTTTCTTGTCGCACAGCAGGACGAATGGGCTGTCCAGTACGGCAACTTGTTTCTCTGGGTTGTTGATGAAGTATGGCGACAGGTAGCCGCGGTCAAACTGCATGCCTTCAACGATGTCCAGCTCGTCGTTCAGCGACTTGCCGTCTTCCACGGTGATGACGCCTTCTTTGCCGACTTTTTCCATCGCTTCAGCGATACGCTCGCCGATCGAGTAGTCCGAGTTCGCCGAGATCGCGCCAACTTGGGCGATTTCTTTGGTCGTGGTGCAAGGACGGGCGATTTTCGCCAGTTCTTCGACGGTCGCTGCAACCGCTTTGTCGATACCGCGCTTCAGGTCCATCGGGTTCATGCCGGCGGCAACGAACTTCATGCCTTCGCGCACGATGGCTTGTGCCAGCACGGTGGCGGTGGTGGTGCCGTCGCCGGCGTTGTCGCTGGTACGGGAAGCAACTTCCTTGACCATTTGCGCGCCCATGTTCATGAGCTTGTCTTTGAGTTCAACTTCTTTCGCTACCGATACACCATCCTTGGTGACGGTAGGGGCGCCGAACGAGCGCTCCAGGACCACGTTGCGGCCTTTCGGGCCCAGCGTTACTTTGACTGCGTTGGCGAGGATATTGACGCCTTCGACCATCTTGGCGCGCGCTGCGTCGCCGAATACTACTTCTTTAGCTGCCATGTTCAATTCTCCTGAGTTTCGGGATGTATCTGTCTACAACGTGGAAACAATTACTTGACGACGATCGCCATGATGTCTTCTTCGCGCATGACCAGCAGCTCATCGCCGTCAACTTTGACGGTTTGGCCGGCGTACTTGCCGAACAGGACGCGGTCGCCCACTTTGACATCCAGAGGACGGACTTTGCCGTCGTCGAGAATCTTGCCATTGCCTACGGCAAGGACTTCGCCTTGATCCGGTTTTTCAGCAGCTGCATCAGGAATGATGAGGCCGGACGCAGTTTTGGTTTCCTGGTCGAGGCGTTTGACGATGACGCGATCGTTCAATGGGCGCAGATTCATACAAAACTCCTTAAAGTTCAATGGATAAGTGTTGCTAAATGAATACATGCCTGGCACAGCGCCAGACGTGCTTTCAGTGACCGCCGTTGAAAGCAGCCCGCAACGGTCAAGCAAACCCCATGTCATCCTGTCCTTGCCTGTCTCCGGCAGTGGTGCATCGCGGCGTCGCCCGCCGCGTAGCGTTCCCTGCAGTTACCTGGCAAGCACCATCATTTCCTGAGGATTGCTACGAAAGAGTTTGTTAGCACTCTCTACTAACGAGTGCTAATTATAGGGACGGTAAGGGGCTTATTCAAGGGCTTATTCTCCGGAAAGATAAGCATAGACGTTCTGCGCAGCCTGCATTTACACAGGGTTTGCGCTGGCGCAAGCCAACTTCCCGGGCGTCAGCAACAGCAGCGACTCTAGCATGCCGCCGGGATGGGGGGCGTTCCTGTACGCGCAGGAAACAGAGTTTTACTATGGAATTTGATAAGATGATTGCAATTGCATATTAATATCGCCACATATCGCCACTTGCGCCAGAAAGAACACCATGCCATTTCCTGTTTCCCGTCCCGCCCTGCGCCTGCTGGGCGCCACCGTCATCGGTCTCGCCTGCCTGGGCAATGCCGCCGCGCAAACACCCACCATCGTCGATGAAATCACCGTGGCGACCTTGACGCCGCTGGAAAAGAAGATGCTGCTCAATGACCTGTTCAACGACCTCAACAAGGATGACGACGACCAGGAAGCGCACGTATGGGACAACGGCGGCGACAGTGGCGTGCTGGTGAAAGTGACGTATAACTTCAGCAATTCCGGCATGACGGAGCACAGCCTGAAGGCACACGTCTGCCGCGACCTGAAATTCGTCGTTACGGCGCGCGGCAAGTCGCAGGACTTGAGTCGCCGCACCTGCTCGCAGAACAGGGGCAACTGGGATGTGCAGGGCAAGGATCCGGCGCCCGTCGTGTATCCTCCTTTCCTGTCCGACGTCACCATCGCCAAGCTGAATGCCAAGGAACAGAAAGCCCTGCTGACGGCCGCCGTGCGCACTTTGAAAGATGAAGAGGATGGCAAGACGCGCCAATGGAGCAACAAGGGCTTGGGCAATGCGGCGCCGCTGGCAGTGCGCCTGACGCCCTCGGGGACGGACGCCAAACCTGGCAGCTACCGCCGTACTTGCCGCGACTTGACGATGGTGCTTGACGGCAAGGGCGGACAACAGACGCTGACGCGCCGCTCTTGCGAAAACCGCTACGGCGGACTCGATATCGAAGCCGATTACGTCGACGAGTAAAACGCTGCCATCGCGGCGCGGGCAGATGCGCGCACTTGGCGAAAAGCGCCGGAAAAATCGTGTATTGTCCGCCAACTGTCCTGCATTGATGTAAATATGTGTGACAGCGGCGTGATTCGATTGACGCCCATGGAGCGTCCGCCCTATAGTGGCGGGATGATTTCCGAATTCAACGAATTATCCGACAAAATAGGCCTGCTGGCCGAAATGACCCATGCGCTGCGCCGTGAAAACGCGCAATTGCGCAAGGACAATGCCGCGCTGGCCGCCGACAACGCGCAGTATGTGCAACGCATGCGCGAGGCGCAGGAGCGGGTGGAAGCGTTGCTGGAAAAAATTCCCGAACTGGTGCAAGCTGGCCTGGAGCAAGCTGCTTCGGAAGCGGGCGCCTACATTGCCGAGAACGAGAAGGAAGCGTAATGCCGCGTGTCGATGTCAATATCATGGGCCAGTCCTATAGCATGGTGTGCCGCGACGGCGAAGAGCGCGCGCTGCGCGAAGCGGCGATCTATCTCGATAGCAAAATGAAAGCCATCCGCGACGCGGGCAAGGTCAAGGGCAATGACCGCATCGCCGTGCTGGCCGCCTTGGGCGTGGCTGCAGAATTCCTCTCCGTGAAGTCGCCACAAGGTCCGCTGTCGGAATTGACGATACTCGAAGTGAAACAGAAAATCTCGGCCATGCACACAGTATTGGATAGCGCGCTGACGCCCCAGGAAAATCTTTTTTAAGCGCGTACGCTACGATTTTTCTTTGCGATGCGCGATCAAAGGAGTAAACTTGGGTCTACCCTGCGGTGTTCGCGATTGCCATATATTCCTTGAACCATTTATGCGCATCGGTTGCGAATTTTGTTTGATGGGAGTGAGCGTCGCTCGTTCGACGAACCCGAAATTGAACTAACGTGACCACCTTGAACCGTTTGGTTCGGGATGCCGGCATAGCGGCACAGGCGGGGCCCAATTTGCATTGCATTTGTAAGTACAACTGAAAACGGTTGCCGCATCATGCGCAACCGTTTTTTTACGTCTGCCGCTTTCACACGGAGTCTAGATGAAACAATATTGGCTGATGAAATCCGAACCCGATGAAGTGAGCATCGACGACTTGATGGCGGCGCCGCAGCACACCATGCCCTGGTTCGGCGTGCGTAACTACCAGGCGCGCAACTTCATGCGTGATGGCATGCGGCCGGGCGATGGCGTGCTGTTTTATCACTCCAGCTGCGCGCAGCCTGGCGTGGCGGGCGTGGCCGAAGTGGCCAGCGGCGCGTATCCCGATCACAGCCAGTTTGAAGAAGGTGGCAAATATTTCGATGCCAAGGCCACGCCTGAGCAGCCGCGCTGGATCAGCATCGACGTGCGGGGCGTGAAGAAGACGGCGTTGCTGCCTCTGTCCGAGATGCGCCAGATGCCGGAACTGGAAGACATGCTGCTGTTGAAGAAGGGCAGTCGTTTGTCCATCACGCCCGTGACGCCGGCGCAATGGACCGTGATCACCAACAGCTTGCAGGCATAGGGAGGCCGATCAGGCGTCCGCCGGGCGGGCCTTGGTGGGCGGCGTCCCCATTACCTGGCTTTTGTACGCCCACACCAGCAGCGCAATGGCGCCGACGATCATCGGCAGCGACAGCATCTGGCCCGAGGTGATCGGCACGCCCAGCCACACTACTTCCCAGTCCGGCGTGCGGAAGTATTCCGTGAAGAAACGCGCGCAGCCGTACAGCAGGGTAAACATGGCACCGACGGCCATGCGCGGACGTTGCTTGCGCGCATACAGCCACAGGATGATGAACACGAGAATGCCGTCGATCAGCATCTGGTAGAGGGGCGACGGGTGCACGGGATACGGAATTCCCGGCCACTGCATGGCCCACGGCAGCGTTTCCGGCGCAATGCGGCCCGGCAGTTCGGCATTGATGAAGTTGCCCAGGCGGCCGGCGGCATAACCGAGCGGCACCAGCGGAGCGATGAAGTCGAGCACGTCGAACAGGTTGCGGCCCGCCTTGCGGCTCCACAGATACATGGCCAGGATGACGCCGAGGAAGCCGCCATGGAAGGACATGCCGCCATGCCAGACCATGAAGATTTCCAGCGGATTGTGCAGGAAGTATGCGGGGCGGTAGAACAGCACTTCGCCCAGGCGCCCGCCGATCACCACGCCCAGCATGCCGTAGAACAGCATGTCATCAAGGTCTTCCTTCTTCCAGCCCAGCACGGCGATATGCGGCTGCTTGATGCGCACGCGGCCCAGGATAATGAACAGGGCGAAGGCCAGCACATACATCAGGCCGTACCAGTGCACGGCGAGCGGGCCGATCTGGATAGCTATCGGGTCGGGCATCGGGTGGTTCAGCATGGGGTTTCTTTCTTTGTTTAAAGCTAAGGTTGCGTAGTATGGCGGCGCCGGCGGTTTTTTGCCTTAGCGGCCACTTAATTTAAGGGGTGGTGGCGCCGATCTGCTTGCGCAACAGCGCCAGGAAACCCTGCAGCACGGCGGATGGATTGTCGCGGCGCCAGGCCAGGCCCGTTTCCACCAGCGGCGTGGCGTCCTGCAGCGGCCTGTATTCTACGCCCGGGCGCATCAGATTCGATACCGATTGTGGCACAAGCGCGATACCCATGCCAGCCGAGACGAGGCTGACGATGGTTTGCATCTGGATCGCTTCCTGGCCGATCTGTGGCGTGATGCCGGCAGCGCGGAACACGCCCAGTATCGCGTCGTGCAGGGCGGGCGATATCGCGCGCGGGAAGATGATCAAAGGCAGGGGTGGCAGGTCGCGCAGGCGCACGGGTCCCGGCGTGTTCAAGATGTCGAGGCCGGACGGCGCGGCCAGCACCAGCGGTTCGGCCAGCACGGGCAGGTAATCGAGCGCCCCTTTCGCCTTCTCGGGCAGGGGCGGGATCAACAGGCCCGCATCCGTGCGCCCGGCCAGCAATTCGTCCAGTTGCAGGTCGGACGTGGCTTCCTGCAACTGGATCTGCACTTGCGGATAGGCTGTCTGATAAGCGCGCAGCAATGGCGGCAGCACGCTGTAGTCGGCCGAGGAGACAAACGCCAGGCTCAAACGCCCCGCCTCGCCCTGCGCGGCCCTTTGTACCAGCGCGGGCAGATCGAGCGCCTGCGCCAGCAGCCGGCGTGCCTCGGGCAGCAGGGCGCTGCCTGCCGGCGTGAGTTGCACCTCGCGGCGCGTGCGCACGAACAGGGGCGCGCCCAGCAACTCTTCCAGGGCCATGATGGTTTGCGACAGGGGCGGTTGCGTCATGTGCAGGCGCGCGGCGGCGCGGCCGAAGTGCAATTCTTCGGCGACGGTGACAAAGTAGCGCAGCTGGCGCAGCTCAAGGTTCATGCTGGACGTTTCATATGTATTTCCATGCGGTTTGATTGCTGTGATATATAAATCGACTCACAGACACGTGTATCATATATTTGACAGTGGCGCGCGCGCAAGGCAATCTGGCGTACCCCCACTGCATGCAGGGTTTTGTTGAAATCCGTGCTTCAGGCATTATTCATTTCTCGGAAGGTCCCCATCATGCCGCAATACCGCTCCCGCACCACCACCCACGGCCGCAACATGGCTGGCGCCCGCGCCCTGTGGCGCGCCACCGGCATGAAGGACGGCGACTTCGACAAACCGATCATCGCCGTCGTCAACTCGTTCACGCAGTTCGTGCCAGGTCACGTGCATTTGAAAGACCTGGGACAGATGGTGGCGCGCGAAATCGAGGCGGCCGGCGGCGTGGCCAAGGAATTCAACACCATCGCCGTCGATGACGGCATCGCCATGGGCCACGGCGGCATGCTGTATTCGCTGCCCTCGCGCGACCTCATCGCAGACTCCGTCGAATACATGGTCAACGCCCACTGCGCCGACGCCATGGTCTGCATTTCGAACTGCGACAAGATCACGCCGGGCATGCTGATGGCCGCCATGCGCATCAATATCCCCGTCGTGTTTATTTCCGGCGGGCCGATGGAAGCGGGTAAGGTCATCAAGGTTGTCAACGGCACGCAGAAGATCATCAAGCTGGACCTGGTCGACGCCATGATCAAGGCGGGCGACAGCAGCGTGTCCGACGCCGACGTGGCGGAAATCGAGCGTTCGGCCTGTCCTACCTGCGGTTCCTGCTCCGGCATGTTTACGGCCAACTCGATGAATTGCCTGACCGAGGCGCTGGGTCTGGCCCTGCCTGGCAACGGCACCGTCCTGGCTACGCACTCGGACCGCCAGCAGTTGTTCCTGCGCGCGGGCCGATTGATCGTCGAACTGGCCAAGCGCCACTACGAGCAGGACGATTACTCGGTGCTGCCACGTTCCATCGCCACCAAGGCCGCGTTCGAGAATGCCATGGCGCTCGACGTCTCCATGGGCGGCTCGACGAATACTGTGCTGCACTTGCTGGCCGCCGCGCATGAGGCGGAAGTGGAATTCACCATGGCCGACATCGACCGCATTTCGCGCAAGGTACCGTGCCTGTGCAAGGTGGCGCCGATGACGGACAAATACCACATCGAAGACGTGCACCGCGCGGGCGGCATCATGGGGATTTTGGGCGAACTGGCGCGTGCCGGCCTGCTCAATACGACCCTGCCGACCATCCACGCGCCTACCCTGGCCGACGCCATCGCGCAAAACGACATCATGTGCACCGACAACCCTGCCGTGCATGAACTGTTCCGCGCCGCACCTGGCGGCGTGCCGACGCAGACGGCGTTCTCGCAATCGGAGCGCTTCGCTGCCGTCGACATGGACCGCAGCACGGGCTGCATCCGCGACAAGGCCCACGCCTATTCGCAGGATGGCGGCCTGGCCGTCTTGTACGGCAACCTGGCCGAAAAGGGTTGCATCGTCAAGACGGCGGGCGTCGATGAAAGCATTTTGAAATTCTCGGGCAAGGCGCGCGTGTTTGAAAGCCAGGATACCGCTGTTGAAGCGATTTTGGCTGATACGGTGCATGAAGGGGACGTCGTCATCATCCGCTATGAAGGTCCGAAAGGCGGCCCCGGCATGCAGGAAATGCTGTATCCGACGTCGTACATCAAGTCGAAGGGCCTGGGCAAGGCGTGCGCGCTGTTCACGGACGGGCGCTTCTCGGGCGGTTCTTCAGGCCTGGTGATTGGCCACGCGTCGCCGGAAGCGGCCGAAGGGGGGGCCATCGGCCTGGTGGAAGAGGGCGACTTCATCGACATCGATATCCCCGAGCGCAGCATCAAGCTGCGCGTGACGGATGCGCAGCTGGCCGCGCGCCGCGTCGCCATGGAAGCGAAGGGCGATTGCGCCTGGCTGCCGGTCAACCGCGAGCGCTACGTGTCGCAGGCGCTGCAGGCGTATGCGGCCCTGACGACGTCGGCTGACCGGGGTGCCGTGCGTGATCTCTCCCAGCTGAAGAAGCAGAAACGCTGATTTGTTGCATAAGTGCGACGGCCGGCCCCGTTTGACGATGCGGGGCCGCATGTCGTTACATCGCCTTACAAACAACATGGTCATGCGCGCGCAGATGGGGCAGAATATGAATGCCTAATCGTTACTACATTGCGTTACTACATTGAAACGCTTGATCTGGGCTCGTGGTGCATCTGCGGAAACACAGTAAAATGCCGCAGGAAGTAACTTTGGAGAAAAGACAATGAAACGTTTTATGTTGGTGAGTGTATTGACCGTATCGGCTCTGGCATCGCAAGCAGCGTTGGCCAATCCGGACCTGGCGAAAGCAAAAAACTGCATGGCTTGCCACGCGGTGAGCACGAAACTGGTGGGTCCTGCGTATAAAGACGTGGCGGCGAAGTATGCCGGCCAAAAAGACGCGGAAGCCAAGCTCGTGGCGAAAGTCATGAAGGGCGGTTCCGGCACCTGGGGCGCGATCCCGATGCCAGCCAATCCGCAAGTGAGCGATGCGGAAGCCCGCACCCTGGTCAAATGGGTACTGGCACAGAAATAATCTGTGCCGCAGTACCTGCAATCAACGCGCCGGCAAACCCGGCGCGTTTTTTTTGCTGCGCCCGCAAGTTGCCCATACCTTCCAGGGATGCTGCGCGCGCGCCAGAAGTAACTGGTGGCGCGCAAGGTGGGCGATATCGGACCGGCCCTGCAGCGGGCAGCCTGCGCTGCCGCGCCACCTTCGACGCGTTGGTCGAAGGCTTACGTGGCTGAGCAGCCGCTTACTTGATCACTTCCATCTTGGTTTTCTTGCCATCCCGGTAGGTGAACAAGGTCAGCGCGCCATCCTTGATGTCGCCATTGGCGTCGAACGAGATCGGCCCCGTCACGCCCTGGTACTGCACCTTCGCCAGGAACGGCAGGTAGACGGATGGTTTCGACGATTTCGCGTCGGCCATGGCGGTGGCCATGGTCATCACGGCGTCGTAGACGTAGGGCGCGTACAGCTGCACTTCCATATTGTATTTCTGCTTGTAGCGGGCGCGGAAATCGTCCATGCCTTTTTGCTGTGCGCCCGTCACGCCGCCCGCTTCCGCGCAGGTGACCATGTCTTCACCCACGGCGTCGCCCGCCAGCTTGCCCAGCGGTTCCGTGCACAAGCCATCGCCGCCCATGAACTTGGCCTTGATGCCCAGCGCCTTCATCTGACGCAGCATGGGGCCGCCCACGGAATCCATGCCGCCAAAGAAGATCAGGTCGGGATTTTTCGACTTGATGCTGGTCAGGATGGCATTGAAGTCGGTGGCGTTGGCATTGGTAAATTCCTTGCCGACGATTTGCACGCCTGGCGCAGCCTTCTTGGCGCCCTTGACGAACTGTTCCGCCACGCCCTGGCCGTACGCCGTGCGGTCATCGATGACGGCGATTTTCTTCGCTTGCAGCTTGCCCACGGCATACGCGCCCAAAGTGCCCCCCAGCTTGTTGTCATTGGCCACCACGCGGAAGGCCGTGTTGAACTTCTGCTGGGTATATGTCGGGTTGGTGGCGGCCGGCGAAATCTGCGGAATGCCGGCATTGAAGTAAATGCGCGAGGCGGGAATCGTCGTGCCCGAGTTCAGGTGGCCGACCACGCCGTTGACCTTGGCGTCGACCAGCTTTTGCGCCACGGCCGTGCCCTGCTTGGGATCGGCCGCGTCATCTTCGGGCACCAGCACGAATTTCACGGCTTTGCCGTCGATCTTGAAGCCTTTGGCGTTCAAGTCCTCGATCGCCATCTTGGCCGCGTTCTCGTTATCCTTGCCCAGGTGGGAGCTGGCGCCAGAGACCGGGGCGACGTGGCCTATCTTGATGATTTCCTGCGCTCCCGCATGGCCGGCAAAAGCGAGGGCGAGGGCGAGAGGAAGGACTTTGGTCTTGAGCAGCATAAACATTCTCCAATGGATAAAGATACGGCGGCGTCTCGTGAAAACCGCTACGACAGGCGGTACGTGTGAAGAAAGGTACAACAAAAAACAGGCGGCGCAAAGCCGCATTTCGGGCTTTTTACATTTTGTCGCAACAATCACCAAAGTAAGGCGCGATGCACCGATTTCGCAGGCGCGAGCGCACCAAAGAATGGCGTTGTAGAGAATACAGGTGTAGGAGAAGTCGGACCTCAAAGGTCCTGAAACTGACAACACCTGACAAAACCGTAGCGAGCGGAAGGGAGAGGTGGCTAAGAAGCGCAACCGTACTTTAGTACGGTGAGCATCGCAGGCCGCCTAAACCGACGCGCAGTAGGTTTTGACAGGTGTCACTGCAAATGTCCCAGTTCATGGCTGACCGCGTGGGCCACGATCTGTTCCAGCGACTGCTGCAAATCTTCGCGCAGGGCGCCGCGCATGCCGATCAGGGCGTTTTGCAGGGCCGTCTGTAAGATATGGGAGATGCGCTCTTCCAGCAGATGGTCGATCTTGCCTTGCACCTGGTGCAGGATGCGCTGCGTCAGCCGCTGTTCGATGGCGTCCCAGTCGGGCTGCGCCACCGTTGGCGGCAACGCCGGCGTTGCCTCGACAGCAGGTTCGACTGCCATGATGGGAGCCACTTCCGGCCCCAGCAGCACCTCCGTCAGCAGCGGGATGCCCTGGTCGAATGGCTGCTGGCTCATGGTTTGCCCGCTGAGTTGCCCGCCACAAAGTGCGTCGGTTGCACGTCTTGCTGGCGGTAGTGCAGGAAGCGCTGGCGGCCCGCCTGCGCATCTTGCTCCTCCATGGATACGATCTCGAAGACGCGCTGGAACTGCGCGTAGTTGGCGGGCGGCAACTGCGACAGGTTGACGAGGATGTCGTGGTGCGGCAGCTCGGCCGCTTCGTCATCGGTCAGGATGATGGGCGTTTGCGCCGCCAGCGGGTCGCCGGCCAACACGTGCGGCAGGAAATCCGTGGCGGAAATGGTCCACATGGCGCTGTTCAAGGCGTCGAGTTGGGCGCTGTCGGCCGTCAGCACGACGACCTTGTTGCCCGCCATATACGCCTTGCGCGCCAGGCGGCAGGCATACGCCAGCTTGTCCGGCACGTTGCTGTGAAAATCGACGCGGCTCATGGCGGGGCTCAGGCTGCCATGCCGCTATGGCGCAGCAGGGCGTCGATGGACGGCTCGCGGCCACGGAAGGCCGTAAACGACTCCAGCGCGGGGCGCGAGCCGCCGACGGACAGGATTTCCTGCAGGTAGCGCTTGCCCGCTGCCGTGGTAGCGGCCGGCCCCAGCGCCTTTGCCTCTTCAAACGCCGCATAGGCATCGGCGGACAACACCTCGGCCCATTTGTAGCTGTAGTAGCCGGCCGCGTAGCCGCCGGAGAAAATATGCCCGAAGGCATTCTGGAAGCGGTTGAACGGGGGCGGGATGAGCAGCGCGAACTTGGCGCGTACGCCGTCGATCAGCTGCTGCACGCTCTGGCCCGTGCTGGCATCGTAGTCATAGTGCAAATGCATGTCGAGCAAGGAAAATTCCACCTGACGCAGGGTTTGCAAGCCGGACTGGAAATTTTTGGCCGCCAGCATCTTGTCGTACAGCGCGCGCGGCAGCGGCTCGCCCGTGATGGCATGCGCCGTCATGTGCTCAAGTACTTCCCATTCCCAGCAGAAGTTTTCCATGAATTGCGATGGCAGTTCCACTGCATCCCATTCGACGCCGGCAATGCCCGACACGCCCAGTTCGTCGACGGCTGTCAACATATGGTGCAGGCCGTGGCCGAATTCGTGGAACAGGGTGATGACTTCGTCGTGGGTAAACAGCGCCGGCTGAACCTTGCCGTCGACCACGGCCGGTTGCGTGAAATTGCAGGTCAGGTAGGCGATCGGCGTTTGCACGTGTTGCGCATCGGCGCGGCGGCCGCGCGCGTCGTCCATCCAGGCGCCGCCGCTCTTGCCCGCGCGCGCATACAGGTCCAGATAGAACTGGCCGACCAGCTTGCCCTCGCGTTCGATGCGGTAAAAGCGCACGTCAGGGTGCCAGACGGGTGCCGTATCCAGCTTGATCTCGACCGCAAACAAGTTCTGGATCTGGCGGAACAAGCCATCGATCACCTTATGCTCAGGGAAATATTGCTTCACTTCCTGGGCCGAAAACGCATAGCGGCGTTCCTGCAGCTTTTCGGAGGCGTACGGCACGTCCCAGGCTTGCAGCTCGGCGATGCCCAGTTCTTCCCGGGAGAATTGTTTCAGTTCTGCCAGGTCCTTCTCGGCGAACGGGCGCGCGCGTTTGGCTAGGTCTTCCAGGAAAGCAATGACTTGCGCGGGCGAGGTGGCCATTTTGGAGACCAGCGACACTTCGGCGAAATTGCCGTAGCCGAGCAGCTGTGCCTCTTCGTTGCGCAACCGCAACAGGGTGACGATGTTGTGCGTGTTGTCCCACTCGTCTTTCTTGCTGAAGACCGCTCCCTGGTCCGATGCCTTGGTGGCGTTGGCGCGGTAGACGGTTTCGCGCAACGCGCGATTGTCGGCAAACTGCAGGATCGGGTAATAGGACGGGAAGTGCAGCGAAAATTCATAGCCCGCTTTGCCAGCTTTCTCGGCGGCGGCGCGCGCGGCGGCCTTTACATCGTCGGGCAGACCGGCCAGCTCGGCTTCGTTTTCGACCAGCAACTTGTAGTCATTGGTGGCATCGAGCACGTTTTCGGAAAAGCGCGTGGAGACGGCCGCGTGTTCTTCCTGGATGGCGCCAAAGCGCTCTTTCTTGTCCTCGGGCAACTCGGCGCCGCCCAGGCGGAAGTCGCGCACGGCATTGTCGACGATGCGGCGGCGCGCCGGCGACAGGCTGGCGAAATCGGCGCGGGCTTGCAATTGCTTGTATTTGCCGAAGAGGATTTCGTTCTGGCCCAGCTCGGTCAAGAATTCCGTCACCTTGGGTTGGTTGGCATTGTAGGCGGCACGCAGTTCCGGCGTATCGATCACGCTATTGAGATGGTTGACGATGCTCCAGGCGCGGCCCAGGGTTTCGGCGATCTGGTCCTGCGGCGCGACGAAGTTTTCCCAGCTTACTTCTTGCATGGGCGCTTCCAGCCGCGCCACCGTGGCGCGCGCCTGGGCCAAAAGGGTGTCGATGGCAGGCGTGACATGCTCGTGCGTGATCGCGTCGAAGCGTGGCAGTCCGGAAAAATCAAGCAGGGGATTGGTATTCATCGTCGGTTCGTCCATTCTGTCTTTATATCTTCAGGCGGCAACGCCGCCTGCATACTAGAGCGCCTGAAAAACGTTCCTGGCAAGGCGCGGTGCCGAAGACAGTACGAATAGTACGGCGAGGCACTGCAACGTCGCCAGGGGCATTTTCTCAGGTGCTCCTCTTTTAAATACGTTCTGCGGCTTCGACCGTATTCATCAATAACATCGTGATGGTCATCGGACCCACGCCACCGGGCACGGGCGTGATGTGGGAGGCGACGTCTTTCACTCCGGCAAAATCCACGTCACCGCACAGCTTGCCGTCATCGTCGCGGTTCATGCCCACGTCGATGACAATGGCGCCCGGCTTGACCATGTCGGCCGTCAAGGTGTTGCGGCGGCCGACGGCGGCCACGACCACGTCCGCCTGGCGCGTGTACAAGCCCAAATCCGGTGTCGCACTATGACAGATGGTGACGGTAGCGTTCGCTTGCAAGAGCAGCAGTGCCATCGGCTTGCCGACGGTGTTGCTGCGGCCGATGACAACGGCGTGCTTGCCGCGCAAGTCCACGCCCGTGCTTTCGATCAGTTTCATGCAGCCGTACGGCGTGCAGGGACGGAAGCCGGGCAAGCCCGTCATCAGTTCGCCGGCGCTCAGGACGGAATAGCCATCCACGTCTTTCGTCGTGGCGATGGCTTCGATGACCTTGTGCGGGTTGATGTGCTTGGGCAAGGGCATTTGCACGAGGATGCCGTGGATGGCTGGGTCGGCGTTCAGGCTGGCGATGCGTGCCAGCAAGTCCGCTTCCGGCAGGTCCGCTGCATATTTCTCCAGCACCGAGTGAAAACCCACGTCGCCGCACGCCTTGACCTTGTTGCGGACATACACCTGGCTGGCCGGGTCTTCGCCGACGAGGATCACGGCCAAACCGGGCCGGGTGCCCTTGGCCGTGAGGGCGGCGGCGCGGGTGGCGATCTCGCTGCGCAGTTTTTGGGAGAGGGCGATTCCGTCGATCAGTTGTGCTGGCATAGTAGGGAGGCTGTGTGGGAGGGAAAAGACAGATTATAAAGCCGGGCGGCGCAAAGGGGCGGTTTTGGCGCCAAGCCGTTATGTTAAAAAGCGGGCCAGAGACGCGGGCCTGAGAAAATGCCGATGGCGGCGTTGCAGCTCCTTGCCGTACTGGCGTACTGTCTGCGTCGCCGCGCCTTGCCCTCGACATTTTTCAGGCCCGCTTGGCCCGGTATGCCTGTGCGGGCGACCGGGGTGTTAATTCGTTTTGCTGGTGCGCACATCATAGTTTCCGGGCAGAATTTGCGGCAGTGCAGCATAAACTTCATAGAGTGTTTTCACAATGCGAAATGCTATATCGTAATTTGAAAAATACTAAATACGCTGTTAGAATCCCCACACTAAACCGACTTAATAGTAAATAATCAGCGAAATACCGTCCGACAGCGATCCGGAAAATCGGGGTGGGGCGTTCACAAAGGAGACTCAACAGATGTCAGCTCAACTGAACCAGGTAACGACACAGATCGGCACCGACCCGGATATGCAGGAAACCAAGGAGTGGCTGGACGCGCTTGAAGCCGTGCTGGAAAATGAAGGTCCGGAACGCGCGCATTACCTGATGGAGCGCATGGTCGACCTGGCTCGCCGCCGCGGCGCCCAGATCCCGTTCTCCAGCACCACCGCCTACGTCAATACCATCCCCACCAAACAAGAAGCACACTGTCCCGGCAACCTGGAATACGAAGAGCGCCTGCGCTCGTGGATGCGCTGGAACGCCATGGCCATGGTGGTCAAGGCCAACCGCGCCGACGGCGACCTGGGCGGCCACTTGTCTTCGTTTGCCTCGCTGGCGAACATGCTGGGCATCGGTTTTAATCATTTCTGGCACGCGCCAACGGCCGACCACGGCGGCGACCTGCTGTACATCCAGGGCCACTCTTCGCCCGGCGTCTACGCGCGCGCCTTCCTCGAAGGCCGTTTGACGGAAGAGCAAATGCTGAACTTCCGCAAGGAAGTCGATGGCAAGGGCCTGTCCTCGTACCCCCATCCTAAATTGATGCCTGACTTCTGGCAGTTCCCGACCGTGTCGATGGGCCTGGGTCCGCACATGGCGATCTACCAGGCGCGTTTCCTGAAATACCTGCACGCACGCGGCATCGCCAAGACCGACAACCGCAAGGTATGGGCTTTCTGCGGCGACGGCGAGATGGACGAGCCGGAGTCCCTGGGCGCGATCGGCCTGGCCGCGCGCGACATGCTCGACAACCTGGTCATCGTGGTCAACTGCAACCTGCAGCGCCTGGACGGCCCGGTGCGCGGCAACACCAAGATCATCCAGGAACTGGAAGGCGAATTCCGTGGCGCTGGCTGGAATGTCGTCAAAGTCATCTGGGGTCCGGGCTGGGACGCGCTGCTGGCGCAAGACAAGGAAGGCATCCTGCAGCGCGTGATGATGGAAACCGTCGACGGCGAGTACCAGAACTACAAGGCCAAGGATGGCGCCTACGTGCGCAAGCACTTCTTCGGCAAGCATCCGAAGTTGCTGGAAATGGTTGCCAACATGACCGACGACGACATCTGGCGCCTGACCCGTGGCGGCCACGATCCGCACAAGATCTACGCGGCCTTCAAGATTGCCCAGGAACACAAGGGCCAACCGACCGTCCTGCTGGTGAAAACCATCAAGGGCTACGGCATGGGCAAGTCGGGCGAAGCGCGCAACACGGCGCACCAGACGAAAAAACTGGATGACGAAGCGATTCGTGAAATGCGCGACCGCTTCTCGCTGCCTATCCCTGACGACAAGCTGGCCGACATCCCGTTCTTCAAGCCTGCAGACGACGCGCCGGAAATGGTCTACCTGCACGAGCGCCGCAAGGCCCTGGGTGGTTACTTGCCGCAGCGCCGCCAGAAGTCGGAAGAAACCTTGCCTGTGCCTGGCCTGGATGCGTTCAAGAACGTGCTGGAAGCGACGCCTGAAGGCCGTGAAATCTCGACCACGCAAGCGTTCGTGCGCGTCATTTCGACTCTGCTGAAAGACCCGAACCTCGGCCAGCGCGTGGTGCCTATCCTGGTCGATGAATCGCGTACCTTCGGCATGGAAGGCCTGTTCCGCCAGATCGGCATCTACAATCCGAAAGGCCAGTTGTACGAACCGGTCGACAAAGACCAGGTCATGTACTACCGTGAAGACAAGGCTGGCCAGATCCTGCAAGAGGGCATCAATGAAGCGGGCGGCATGAGCTCGTGGATCGCCGCGGCGACGTCGTATTCGACCAACGACCGCATCATGATCCCGTTCTACACCTTCTACTCGATGTTCGGCTTCCAGCGCATCGGCGACCAGGTATGGGCTTCGGCCGACATGCGCGCCCGTGGCTTCCTGATGGGCGGCACGGCTGGCCGTACGACCCTGAACGGCGAAGGCTTGCAGCACGAAGATGGCCACAGCCATATCTTCGCCGCGACCATCCCGACCTGCATGCCGTACGACCCGACCTTCAGCCATGAAGTCGCCGTCATCATCCAGGACGGCCTGCGCCGCATGATCGCCAACCAGGAAGATGTGTTCTACTACATCACGATCATGAACGAGAACTACGCCCAGCCAGGCATCAAGCCAGGCCAGGAAGAAGGCATCCTGAAAGGCATGTACAAGCTGCAGGAAGGCCAGGCTGACGCCAAGCTGCGCGTACAACTGATCGGCTGCGGCACCATCCTGCGCGAATCGATCTTCGCCGCTGAATTGCTTGCCAACGACTGGGGTGTGGCTGCGGACGTGTGGTCGGCGCCGTCGCTGACCCTGGTGGCCCGCGATGGCCAGGATGCCGAGCGCTGGAATATGGTCAACCCGTCGAAACAGCAGCGCGTGCCGTACGTGACGTCGCTGTTGCAGGACACGGACGGCCCGATCGTCGCCACGACCGACTACATGCGCGCGTTTGCAGAACAGATCCGCGCCTTCATGCCGAAGGGCCGCACTTATAAAGTGCTGGGCACCGATGGCTTTGGCCGCTCGGACAGCCGCGCCAAGCTGCGCGAGTTCTTCGAAGTGAACCGTTATTATGTCACCGTGGCCGCGCTCAAATCGCTGGCTGACGAAGGCAAGATCGACGTGTCGGTGGTGGAGCAGGCGATCGCCAAGTATGGCATCGACGCGAACAAACCGAATCCGGTGACCCAGTAATCGTTGTGCGGACCCGATGATGCCAGGGCGGTGCGAAAGTGCCGCCCTGGCGTGTGTGCGGGTCCATCTGACAAATAAAATAACGGAGCAAGCTATGAGCATTGTGGAAGTCAAAGTCCCGGATATCGGCGATTTCAAGGAAGTCGAGATCATTGAACTGATGGTCAAGCCAGGCGACACGGTCAAGGTCGACCAGTCCCTGATCACGGTCGAATCGGACAAAGCCAGCATGGAAATTCCATCGAGCCACGCCGGTGTCGTCAAGGAATTGAAAGTCAACGTGGGCGACAAGATCGCCGAAGGTTCGCTGGTCCTGCTGCTGGAAGTGGCGGACGACGCCTCGGCGCCTACGCCTGCCGCCGCTGCTGCCCCGGCGGCAGCACCTGCAGCTGAAGCCGCCCCCGCTGCTGCGCCAGCACCTGCCGCCGCACCCGCTGCCGCTGGCGGTCTGGTCGAAGTGACCGTGCCCGATATCGGCGACTTCAAGGAAGTCGAAGTCATCGAACTGATGGTCAAGGTCGGCGACGCGATCAAGGTCGACCAGTCGCTGCTGACAGTTGAATCGGACAAGGCCAGCATGGAAATTCCATCGAGCCACGCCGGTATCGTCAAGGAATTGAAAGTCAAGGTTGGCGACAAGGTTGCCAAGGGTTCGCTGGTGCTGGTCGTGGAAACGACCGGTGGCGCTGCCGCTCCTGTTGCTGCCCCTGCCGCCGCTCCTGCACCGGCCGCGCAAGCCGCTGCCGCGCCAAGCGCCGCCGTCGCTTCGGCACCGGTCGCCGCTGCTGCCCCTGCCGCCGCACCTGCCGCAAATGGCAAGCTGGCGCACGCGTCGCCATCGATCCGCAAGTTCGCGCGCGAATTGGGCGTGGACCTGACCCGCGTGGGCGGTTCCGGTCCGAAGGGCCGCATTACCCAGGAAGACGTGCAGAACTTCGTCAAGGGCGTGATGTCGGGCGCCGTTGCCGCACCAGGTGCTGCCAATGCGGCCCCTGTCGCCAAGGCCGGTTCCGGCGTGGGCCTGGACTTGCTGCCATGGCCGTCGCTGGACTTCAGCAAATTCGGCACGACCGAATTGCTGCCGCTGTCGCGCATCAAGAAAATCTCGGGCCCCAATTTGCACCGCAACTGGGTCATGATCCCGCACGTCACGCAGTTCGACGAAGCGGACGTGACGGACCTGGAAGCGTTCCGCGTCGACACCAACGCGGCCAATGCGAAGAACAAGGATGCGGCCAAGCTGACCATGCTGGCCTTCGTCATCAAGGCCTCCGTCGCCGCGCTGAAGAAATTCCCCGCGTTTAACGCGTCGCTCGACGCCAAGGGTGAAAACCTGATCCTCAAGCAGTACTACAACATCGGCTTCGCCGCCGACACGCCGAATGGCCTGGTAGTACCGGTGATCAAGGGTGCGGACCAGAAGTCGGTCTCGCAGATCGCCCGCGAAATGACGGAGCTGTCGCTGCAGGCGCGCGAAGGCAAGCTGAAACCGGCCGACATGCAGGGCGCCAGCTTCACGATTTCGTCCCTGGGCGGCATCGGCGGCACGCACTTCACGCCTATCGTGAATGCGCCGGAAGTGGCCATTCTGGGTCTGTCGAAAGCCTCGATCAAGCCGGTATGGGATGGCAAGGCCTTCCAGCCACGCTTGATGATGGGCACCTCGCTGTCCTACGACCACCGCGTGGTCGATGGCGCGATGGGCGCGCGATTCTCCGTGTACCTCGGCGAAGTCCTGGCCGACATGCGCAAAATTCTGCTGTAAGGAGCGATTGATGAGCACAGTAGAGGTAAAAGTACCGAATATCGGCGATTTCAAGGAAGTCGAAGTCATCGAATTGATGGTCAAGGTGGGCGACACCATCAAGGTGGACCAGTCGCTGATCACGGTCGAATCGGACAAGGCCAGCATGGAGATTCCTTCGACCCACGCGGGCGTCGTCAAGGAAATCAAGGTCAAGGTTGGCGACAAGATCGCCGAAGGCAGCGCGCTGCTGGTGGTGGAAGCGACTGAAGGCGCGGCAGCTGCCGTGCCAGCACCTGCGGCGGCCGCTCCGGTAGCCGCAGTCGCTGCAGCACCGGCGGCACCTGTCGCCGCCATCCCGGCCGGCAATTACAGCGGCCAGGTTGACATCGATGTCGACATGATGGTGCTGGGCGGCGGTCCTGGCGGTTATTCGGCGGCGTTCCGCGCGGCCGATCTGGGCCTGAGCACCGTGATCGTCGAGCGCTACGCCACCCTGGGCGGCGTGTGCCTGAACGTGGGCTGCATCCCGTCGAAGGCGCTGCTGCACGTCGCTTCCGTCATCGATGAAACGGCGCACATGTCCAACACGGGCGTGACGTTTGCCAAGCCGAGCATCGACATCGACCAGGTGCGCAAGTACAAGGAAGGCGTCATCTCGAACATGACGGGCGGCCTGGCCGGCATGGCCAAGGCGCGCAAGACGCAAGTCGTCACCGGCGTGGGCCAGTTCCTCAGCGCGAACCACATCGAAGTGACGGCAGCTGACGGCTCCAAAAAAGTCGTGCAGTTCAAGCAAGCCATCATCGCCGCCGGTTCGTCCGTGGTGAAACTGCCGTTCGTGCCGGAAGACCCGCGCATCGTCGATTCGACGGGCGCGCTGGAATTGCGCCAGATCCCGAAACGCATGCTGGTCATCGGCGGCGGCATCATCGGCCTGGAAATGGCCACCGTGTATTCCACCTTCGGCGCGCGCATCGACGTGGTTGAAATGATGGATGGCCTGATGCAGGGCGCCGACCGCGACGCCGTCAAGGTGTGGCAGAAGTTCAACGAGAAGCGCTTCGACAACATCATGACCAAGACCAAGACGGTGGCCGTCGAGGCGTTGCCGGAAGGCATCAAGGTCACGTTCGAAGCGGCTGAAGCGGGCGCCACGGCGCCAGCACCGCAAGTCTATGACCTGGTGCTTGTCGCCGTGGGCCGCAGCCCGAACGGCAAGAAGATCGCCGCCGACAAGGCCGGCGTGAGCGTCACGGACCGCGGCTTCATCGAAGTCGACAGCCAGATGCGCACCAATGTGCCGAACATCTTCGCCATCGGCGACCTGGTGGGCCAGCCGATGCTGGCGCACAAGGCCGTGCATGAAGCCCACGTGGCAGCGGAAGCTGCAGCCGGCCAGAAGTCGCACTTCGACGTCAAGGTGATTCCATCGGTTGCCTACACGGACCCGGAAGTGGCATGGGCCGGCATCACGGAAGACGAAGCTAAAGCCAAGGGCATCAAGGTCGAGAAGGGTCACTTTCCTTGGGCAGCTTCCGGCCGCGCTGTGGCCAATGGCCGCGCCGAAGGCTTCACCAAACTGCTCTTCGACGCGGAAACGCACCGCATCATCGGCGGCACCATCGTCGGCACGCATGCGGGCGACATGATCGGCGAGATAGCACTGGCCATTGAAATGGGCTGCGACGGCACCGACATCGGCAAGACCATCCACCCGCACCCGACGTTGGGCGAGTCGATCGGTATGGCGGCCGAAGTGTACGAAGGCGTGTGCACCGACTTGCCGCCACCGCGCAAGCGCTGATAAAGAGTTAACTTTCAGTATAAAAAAGCCGGGACATGTTCCCGGTTTTTTTATTTCCCTTGACCTGCGGCATAGTAAAACGTGGCGCAGCGGTGTCTTGTGAAAATTGGTGAGTATTGCCGTGTGGAAAAAGTGGCAGAATGGAGGTCTGTAACCATGTTTTTCTTTTGCTTCAACGGAAGCGTGTGATTTTTCCAGGAATGTTGCCAGCGTGGGATATGGTCAAATTCCGCTGTACTGAGAAAGTTTTGCAACAATGAAAAAATTTACCGCCCTTCATATTGCCGATGTTCGTTTGCGTCGGGCTGATGAGCAAGAGCAAGCCGTGATGCTGCATGCCTTGTACCAGGATGTGGCTGATATTCTGGCGGCGGGCAATCAGATCGATGCGATTTTCTTCACGGGCCAGCTGGTGGCGCTGGACGCCTGTGCCGGCACGACGCCCCTGTATGTCTACGAATATTTCCTGCGCCCCTTGCTCCAGGCGGCCAGCTTGCCCGGTGCGCGTTTCTACCTGGTGCCGGGCAGCCGCGTGCAGGGTGTCGCGGCTGCGGCACTGGGCAATGCCGGCTTCAGTTTTTTCTCCGCCGATGAGCACGCCAGTGCCGAGCAGCGCGCGCACTACAAGAATATCCACGCCGTGTTCCACGGCCACCAGCATACGGGTGACGCCAGTTCGCTGATGAAGTCGCTAGGCATCCTGTTCAAGAGCAATCCCGGCAGCCTGTACGGTGCGCCTGGCCAGATGGCGGCGTTTTCCGTGCTCGAGTTCGGCGCGGGCGGGGCCGATGGCGACGCGCCAGGCACGCAGTGGAAGGTCTCCCTGCACGAGTTCGACGAAGTGAGCAAGAATTTCGCCCTGTCTGTGCTGTACACGCCGAATGGCCAGGAAACGGGGCAGATGGACGCCGAATATGTGTTTGCCACCTTGCTGCCGCAGCTGGCAGGCGAACGCGCCTATTTCGATGGCTTGCTGGGCAAGGCCGGCGCGCAGCAATGTGAGGACGCTGGGGTGGCTGCCGATGTGCGTGAATTCCTGATCGAGCTGGCGTTCGTGATGTTTGAAGGCAAGACCCTGTTCCTTGGCGAAGCCGAACTGCAGCGTTTTGCCAGCGACTATTGTGGCGTGAAGGGCTGGAACATGGCGGCAAGGGACTGGCTGACGCCACTGTATGCGCATGGCTTGCTGCTGCTGGCCGATGGCCAGGTGGCGTTTTCCTTCGATTACTTCCGTACCTACTTCCTGGCGCAGCGCTTTGAAACTTCGTTCGACCTGATGCGCTATGGCCCGCAACGCCATGATGGAAGTGAGTCTTCACTTGGTCTTGGCGACGCGTCGGCGGCCCAGCCTTTCCTGCGTGCGCTGGGCTTGAACGAGGAACACGCTGCAGCGGCGGTGCCGGAAGATTGTAGCCGCCCTGGCTGACTTCCCCGTCAATCCGCCCTGCGTCAGGCCGCGAGCGGCTGGCGCAAGGTGCCGCGCAGGAACAGGTCCAGGCTGAGCGCTACCTTGGCCCGCAATTGCGCCACGTCCGGTTGGGCTTGCGGTGGAAACAGCAGGCGCGACATCTGATCTCCCAGCAGGCAATTGAGCAGGTGTAGCGCCAGGATGGAGGGCGTCAACTCCGCGCGAAACAGCGGCGCGATGTCGGGACGGCTGAAAAACTTGGTCAGCATCTCACGCGTCTGCCCCGGTCCCACCTTGTAAAACGTTTCCGCCAGTTCCGGGTGGGTGGCCGCTTCGGCCACCACCATGCGATTCAGGCGGATGGCAGCCGGCATGGTGACCAGTTGCACGAACAGCAGGCCGAATTCGCCCAGGATGGCGGGCAGGGGCCGCATATCGGTTTCCAGCGCCGGCATGGTCGAGAAATAGGCGGCGCGGCGCAGTTCCACCACGGCATTGAACAAGCCCGACTTGCCGCCAAATTTCACATAAATCGTGCGCACGGCCACATGGGCTTCGCGGGCGATCATTTCCAGGCTCACCTTTCCATACCCTTTTTCCAGAAACAGGCAGCCCGCCGTGTGCAGCAGGTTTTCCATGCGCGCTTCCATGTCGGCCGCGCGCGGTCGGCCGGCAGGTTTGCCGCAGCAGGAAAGCTCTTGGGCGGCGGCATCGGATTCTATATCGGTGGGCACTGTATCGCTGAGGCCGGGATCGGACATGGTCTGGGTCTCTTTATAAGTTGGAAGGTAAGTGATGGCTCACACTGTAGTGCAAATTAAAATGAAATGCAATCGTTTCATTTCTTGACAAGCGCTTTTCTTTGTCCAATAATGAACCTATATCATTTCATTTCCGGAGCGAGTATGTCCAACCAGCCAGGCCAAGCAGAGCACAAGGTGCTGAGCGCCGTCCCACCCGCGGCCTCGGCCGCACCTTCCGCACCTTCCGCACCTTCCGCTTCCGCCAGCTCCGTAGCACCGAATAAGCGCGTGAAAATCATCGCCGGCCTGATTGTTCTCGTCGCGCTGGGCGCTGGCGCGCGCATGTGGTACCGCAGCCACTATTTTGTGGAAACGGAAAACGCCTATGTGTCCGGCCACGTGCATCCCGTCTCGGCGCGCATTTCCGGCGTCGTCACCAAGGTTTTCATCGACGACAATCAGATCGTGAAAGAGGGCGACGTGATCGCCGAACTCGACCCGTTCGACCAGCGCGTGAAAACCGAGCAGATCGCCGCGCAGATTGCCAGCGCCGAACAGCAAGTGCTGCAAGCCGACGCGCAAATCGCCCAAGTGCAGGCGCAGGCCAGTGCCGCCCTGGCGCAAGTGGCGCAGGCTGATGCGCAACTGCTGCGCGCGAAACAGGATGCGGAGCGTTATGGCCAACTGTACACGAGCCAGATGAAAGCCGTCTCGAAAGCGGAACTGGACGCCGCTAACGCGGCCCGTTCCGGCGCCGTGGCCGACCTGGCCGCCCGCCGCGATAGCGCTTCCGCCGCCAAGGCGCAGATTGGTGCGGCGCAAGCTGCGCGCGACGTGGCCAAAGCCCAGGTGGCCGTGCTGCGCGTGCAATTGAAGGACGCGGAACAGCAACTGCAATACAACCGCGTCCTGGCCCCCGTCGCCGGCCGCATCGGCAAGCGCAATGTGGAAACGGGCATGCGCGTGCAGCCTGGCCAGCAATTGACGGCCATCGTGCAGGACAATGTCTGGGTCACCGCCAACTTCAAGGAAACCCAATTGGCCGACCTGCATCGCGGCCAGAGCGTGCACGTGACGATCGATGCCATGCCGGGCAAGAAACTGGTGGGTACCGTGGACAGCTTCGCGCCTGCCTCGGGCGCGCAATTCGCGCTGCTGCCGGCCGATAACGCGACCGGCAACTTCACCAAGATCGTCCAGCGCGTGCCGGTAAAAATCGTCTTCCAGCCGGAAGATATCAAGGCCATGAATGGCCGATTGGTGCCGGGCATGTCGGTGATCGCCGAAGTGGAAGTGAACCAGCCTGAGCCGGCCCAGGACAAGGCCCCGCGCCACGCCGCCGCTCCAGCCGCTCCTGCCGCACAGACCACCACCCGCTAAGCTTCCATGAGCAGCCCCTCCACCACGCTGGCGAAGCCGTCGGCGTTTCCCGTGATCGATGAGAAAGTCTCCGGGCGCACCTGGCTGGCGGTCGCCGCCGGCATGCTGGGCGCCTTCATGGCGGTGCTCGACATCCAGATCACGAACTCCTCGCTCAAGGATATCCTTGGCTCGCTGTCGGCCACCCAGGAAGAGGGCTCGTGGATTTCCACGGCTTACCTGGTGGCGGAAATCATCGTCATTCCCCTCACCGCCCTGCTGGCGCGCGTGTTCGGACTGCGCACCTACATGATCGGCACCACCGCTTTCTTCCTGCTGTTCTCCACTCTTTGCGGGGCGGCCTGGAACCTGGAAAGCATGATCGTCTTCCGCATGCTGCAGGGTTTTACGGGAGGCGCGCTGATTCCGATGGCGTTCACTCTGGTGATGCTCAAGCTGCCGCCGTCGAAGCGCGCCGTCGGCATGGCCATTTTCGGTTTGACGGCCACCCTGGCGCCGGCCATGGGCCCGACCCTGGGCGGCTATCTCTCCGAGCTGTATGGCTGGCCTTCGATCTTCTACATCAACTGGGTGCCGGGCGTGCTGCTGATCGCCGGCATGATCTATGGCCTGGACAAAGAGCCGATGAAGCTGGCGATGTTCTGGAAAGCCGACTGGCTGGGCATCTTCTTCATGGCCCTGGGCCTGGGCTGCCTGACCATCTTCCTGGAAGAGGGCAATTCGAAGGACTGGTTCGACTCCGGTTTCATCATCGCCTTTGCCGCGCTGGCCCTGACGGGCATCCTGGGCTGGGTCGTCACCAGCGCCACGCGCGCCGAACCGTTCGTCAACCTGGCCTTGTACGGCCAGCGCAATTTTCTGGTGGCCACCGTGCTGTCGGCCGTGACGGGCATGGGCCTGTATGGCTCCGCCTTTTTGCTGCCCCTGTTCCTGGGCCAGATCGCCGGTTATTCGCCGATGCAGATCGGTGAAGTCATCATGTGGGTGGGCTTGCCGCAGTTGTTCATCATGCCCTTCGTCGCCAAGCTGTCGTCGGTGGTGGATAACCGCATCTTGTGTTCATTCGGCCTCTTGCTGTTTGGCGGTTCGTGCATGATGAATGCCTACATGGACGCTTCCACCGGCTACGACCAGCTGCTGTGGTCGCAGGTGGTGCGCGCGCTGGGCCAGCCCTTCGTCATGCTGACCTTGTCGAACTTCGCCATGAAGGGCATCGCGCCGAAGGACATGCCGTCCGCTTCCAGCCTGTTCAACATGACGCGCAACCTGGGCGGTTCGATCGGCATCGCCCTGCTGGCCACGGCCTTGAGCACCCGCGAGCACTTCCACTCGCAGCGCCTGGGTGAAGCGATCAATGCGTATTCCAGCGCCACGCAGCTGCGCATTGAGCAACTGACGTCGTCGTTCATGGCCAAGGGCTATGACGCCGTCACGGCAGGCAACCAGGCCTTGCAGGCGATCGACGGCATCGTGCGCCGCGAAGCGTATGTGATGGCTTACAACGATGGCTTCTTCCTGATCGGCGCCATCCTGCTGGCCTGTATCGTGCCCCTGTGGCTGGCCGATAAACTTAAAGCTCCCGGTGGCGGTGGCGGCGGTCATTGACCGCGCACAGCCCGCACGTGCAGCACCTCAAGAACAAGAAGGTACACATCATGCAAACAGTATTGACGAAAATCGCGTTGGCCGCTTCCCTTGCCGTGGCGCTCTCCGCCTGCGGCACCGTGGGCCAGGATTTCACCGCCCCGGCGAATGTGGCCGGCATCGACAGCGGCGTTTTCCGCCACGGCGCTGCCGCAGCGGATGCCGCGCAGCTGCCCAAGGAATGGTGGAGCATCTATGGCGACGCCACCCTGGACCGCCTCGAGCACAGTGCGCTGCAGGACAATCCCGGAGTGAAAGCGGCCGGCGAGCGCCTGCTGCAGGCGCTGGCGCAAAGCGGTACGGCGCGCGCCAACCAGGGCCCGAGCGTGAATGTCAGCACGGGTATGTCGAACTCGCGCACCTCGGCCAATACCTCGCAGGGCCTGGCCCTGGGCAATCGTTCGATCCGCGGCAATAACTTCTCCGTGGGCGGTTCGCTGTCGTACGAAATCGACTTGCTGGGCCGTGTCAAACGCATGGTCGAAGCGGCTGACTCGCAGGCGCTGGCGGCGCAGGCCGACCGCGACGGCGTGCTGCTGATGCTGTCGGCGCAAGTGGCCAGCAATTACTGGCAGCTGCGCGGGCTGGACGCGGAAATGGCCATCTTGAATGGCGCGTTGGGCACGCGCCGCGAATCGGCGCAGCTGGTCGAGGCGCGTTTCAATGCGGGACTGACGAATGAGCTGGACCTGGCGCGCGCGAAGGTCGAACTGTCGAACGCCCAGGCCGACCTGCATGAAGTCAAGCGCCAGCGCAATCAGCTGGAAAACAGCCTGGCCACCCTGACGGGCAAGCCGCCGTCGGCGCTGCAATTGCCGGTGGCCGCCGAGCCTTCCAGCTTGCCGCTGCCGCCAAGTATCCCCGTCGGCCTGCCTGCCAGCCTGCTGGCGCACCGCCCGGACCTCGTTTCCAGCGTGGCGGGCCTGCGCGCGGCGAACGCGCAAGTGGGCGTGGCCGAAGGCGCGTTTTACCCGTCGTTGCAATTGACGGGCAATTTCGGTTACGCCTCCGAAAAGCTGCGCGACCTGGCGCAAGGCGGTTCGCGCCAGTTCAGTGTTGGTCCGCTGGCCCTGTCCCTGCCGATCTTCGACGGTGGCCGCAACCAGGCTAACCTGGACCTGTCCAAGGCGCGCTATGCGGAAGCCGTGGCGAATCACGAAACCAAGCTGCTGACGGCCTTGCGCGAAGTGGAAGACGCCTTGTCCGACGTGGAGCAGCGCCAGTTGCAGGGCGACGCCCAGGCGTTGTCGCAGGCCGCGGCGGCGCGCGCCTACCTGGTGGCGCGCACGCGCTACGAGCGCGGTATTTCGACCTACCTGGACGTCACCGATGCCCAGCGTAGCTCGCTGACAGCGGACCGCGCTGCCGCGCAGATCAAGACCCAGCGTTTGCTGGCAACCGTCGCCGTGGCCCGCTCTTTAGGTGCCGGCTGGCAACCGGACGGCGAGCTGGCGAAGCTGGCGCAGGCCAACTAAGTACGAGGTGAACTAGATACGACGGTTACGTGAGCGTGGCCGGCGGCGGTGGCGCCGCCGGCCCGTAGCGTTCCAGCAGAAAATCGATGAAAGTCGTCAGCTTCGGCGTGGGCTGGCGGTCGCGCGGATACAGCAGGTGCATCAGGCGCGGCGCCGGTACGTAGTCAGCCAGCAGCGGCACCAAACGGCCCGCCGCGATATCGTCGGCCAGTAGAATTTCCGCCTGCATGACGATGCCGAAGCCGTGCAGGGCTGCCATGCGCAGCGCCTGGCCATTGTTCGAGCGGAAGCGGCTCTCGGTCGCAGCACCGTCGCGGCGCGTTTCCTTACCGCTCAAGCGCCAGCGCATGTGGCGCGACCATTGCATGAAATCCACGCACTCGTGCTGCGCCAGGTCGTCCGGCGTGCGCGGCGTGCCGTGCTTGGCCAGGTAGCCGGGCGAGGCGCAGATGACCATCGCGTAGTGCCGCAAGGGCCGCGCCACCATGCCGGAATCCTGCAGTGCGCCGATGCGGATGGCCGCATCAAAACCTTCCTCCACCAGGTCGACCATCCTGTCATTCAAATTGAGCTCCAGGCTCACGTCCGGGTAGGCCGTCAGATACTCGGCCAGCAGCGGCGCGATGCGTTCGCTGCCGAATGACACGGGCGCCGTGATTTTCAGCTTGCCGCGCGGTGTGGCCCGCATGGCTTCCGCGCCCGTTTCGGCTGCGGCGATCTGCGCCAGAATCTGCCGGCATTGTTCCACATATTGCTGGCCGATTTCCGTCAGGCTTTGCCGGCGCGTGGTGCGCGCCAGCAAGCGCGTGCCCAGCCGTTCTTCCAGCTGTTTGATGTGCTTGCCCACCATCACGGGCGAGATGCGGAAGATGTCGGCGGTCGCCGTAAAACTGCCCTGGTCGACGACGGAGACAAAAATTTCCATGCTGCGCAATTTATCCATGGGCACCTTGATTGCAAATTGTAGGTTAGTAATCTTGTAAATTCTAGCGTATTTATTCCTTTTTGGAAGCGGCGCATACTGGCTCCATCGTTCAACGCCAGACAAGGAAGCGGTATGAAAATCGTCATCATCGGCGCCAGCGGCACCATCGGCACGGCCGTCGCAGCACAACTGGCGCAACGCCATGAAATCATCGAAGTGGGCAGCCGCAGTGGCACGCACCAGGCCGACATGGGCGACATCGCGCAGGTGCGCGCCCTGTTCAAGCGCATCGGCAAGGTCGATGCCGTCGTCGTCACGGCCGGCAAGCTGCATTTCGGCCCCCTGGCCGAATTTACGCCTGAGCAATTCCAGCTGGGTCTGGACAGCAAGCTGATGGGCCAGGTCAACGTGGCGCTGGTGGCGCAGGAATACCTGAACGACGGCGGTTCGATCACCCTCACCAGCGGCATCGTGGCCGAGCAGCCGATCCGCTTCGGCGCGGCCGCCAGCATGACGAATGCGGCCGTGGAAGGCTTCGTGCGGGGCGCCGCCATCGAACTGGCGCGCGGCGTGCGCATCAATGCCGTCAGCCCCACGGTCCTGGCCGAATCGCTGGAAGCGTATGGCCCGTTCTTCTACGGCTTCGAGCCGGCCGCCGCCAGCCGCGTGGCCCTGGCTTACAGCCGCAGCGTGGAAGGGGCGCAGACGGGGCAGGTGTACAAGGTCTGGTAAGCCGCTTGCCATGCCATGGGGGCAGGTGGGACAATCGCAGGCTGAGCAAGAAAGCGGCAGCGCGCCATCCGCGCCAGCCGCGCCTGAGAAAAATCCAACCGAGACCTCGATGAAAAAATTCTTGATTCCCCTGCTGATGGCTGCCGCCGTCGGCAGCGCCTGCGCCGCAACGCCAGCGGCCGCCCCGGCCACCCCGGCCACCGCCGCGCAACTGACCACCATGGGTGCCCGCTACGCGCCCGTCGCGCTGAGCGCCGATGTCACGCACCTGTCCGCGGGCGACCGCCAAGCCATCGCCAAGCTGGTCGAAGCGGCCAAGCTGGTCGACGTGCTGCAACTGCGCCAGCGCTGGTCCGGCAATGAAGCGCTGTGGGCGGCCCTCAAGAAAGACAAGTCGGCGCTGGGCCAGGCCCGTCTGAATTATTTCTGGATCAACAAGGGGCCATGGTCGGTGCTCGACGCACACGCCTCGTTCATGCCGGCCAGCTACGCCGGCATCGCCATTCCCGCGCACAAGCCGGAAGCGGGCAATTTCTATCCGCAAGGCGCCACCAAAGCCAGCCTGGAAACGTGGATGAACGGCTTGTCGCCGGACGACAAACAGCAGGCGCAATGGTTCTTCACCACCATCCGCACGGGCAAGGATGGCAAAGGTGATATATATCAGACCGTCAAGTATGCGGACGAGTACAAGGTGGAGCTGAAACAGCTGGCCAAGCTGCTCGACGAGGCGGCGGCCGCCACGGACAACGCATCGTTGAAGAAATTTTTGACCCTGCGTGCCAAGGCTTTCCTCGACAACGATTACCTGCCGTCCGACTTCGCTTGGATGGACCTCGATTCGCCCGTCGACATCACCATCGGCCCGTATGAAACGTATAACGACGAGTTATTCGGCTACAAGGCCGCGTTCGAGGCTTATGTGAACATCCGCGACCAGGCGGAAACGCAAAAGCTCGATTTCTTCGCCAAGCACATGCAGGAGCTGGAAGACAACCTGCCGCTCGACGCGCAATACCGCAACCCGAAAGTGGGCGCGCTGGCGCCGATGGTGGTGGTCAACCAGGTGTATGGCGCCGGCGACGGCAACATGGCCGTGCAGACAGCCGCCTACAACCTGCCCAACGACGAGCGCATCATCAGCGCGCGCGGTTCCAAGCGTGTGATGCTGAAAAACGTGCAGGAAGCCAAGTTCAAGGCCACCTTGACGCCGATTTCCAAGCTGGTATTGACGCCCGAAGCGCAGCAGGACGTGGATTTCAATTCCTTCTTCACGCACATCCTCGCGCATGAAATCATGCACGGCCTGGGCCCGCATGCCACCGTCGTCGATGGCAAGCCATCCACGCCGCGCCAGGACTTGAAGGAAGCGTATTCCACCATCGAAGAAGCCAAGGCCGACATCACGGGCCTGTACGCGCTGCGCTACATGATGGACAAAGGGCAACTCAACGATACCCTGGGCCAGGGCGACGTGGCCGAGCGCAAGCTGTACAACACTTTCCTCGCCTCGGGTTTCCGCACCCTGCATTTCGGCCTGACCGATTCGCACGCGCGCGGCATGGCCATCCAGATGAATTACATCCTCGACAAGGGCGGCTTTGTGTCCCTGGGTGACGGCAAGTTCGGCGTCGATTTTGGCAAGATCAAGCAAGCAGTGATCGACCTGGACCGTGAATTTTTGACCATCGAGGCGACGGGCGATTATGCGCGCGCGAAAGAATTGATGAGCAAGTACGTGGTGATCCGCCCGGAAGTGCAGGTGGCGCTCGACAAGATGAAGGCCGTGCCCAACGATATCCGCCCGGAATTCGTCACGGCCCGCGCCCTGGATAAAGCGACGAAGAAATAACCCGACCTTGACTATTATCAGAATGAAAAGCCGGTGCATCTGCGCCGGTTTTTTTTCGCCTTTTTTCTGAAAAGTTGCCAGTATTTCCTTGTGGAAATATTTTTACCGCTTACTCTGCAGTGGTAAATCCTTTTCCCCATCGATCCCATGCCAAATCCGCTCTTGCTGATGAGCTTGCTCATCGCTTTGTCCCCTGTGCCCGCCGTGGCTGCCGCCCAGCTCACCGATCTGGAAAGCCGCTGGCTGCAGGCGGGCCAGCCCGTCATCGCGTTTGCGCGCGCGCAAGGTTTACCCATCGATATCATCGTGCAACCCCAGGATGCGCCCGGTGCCGTGCCGCTGGCGCTGGGCTACGAAGCGGGGCGCTGCAAGCTGGTGCTGTCGCTGCGCGGCAATGCGCAAGCGGACAGTGTCTTGCAAGATGTACTGCCCGCGCGCCAAGGCATGATGATCGAAGCGATGACGGCGCATGAAATCGGCCATTGTCAGCGCTATGTGCAGGGCGACTGGCATGCCTTGCCGCGCGGCTTTATCGAACCAACCAGCATGCAACGCGGCAAGTTGACACCGCTGGCGCAGGAGCTGCGCGAGACGCGCCGCGAAGAGGCCTATGCGGACCTGGTGGCCTTGGCCTGGATGCACGGACGCCACCCTGGGCAATACCGTGATGTGCTGGCCTGGATGCGCGGCGTGCGCGCCGGCGGCGATAGCGCGGGCGGTTCGCATGCTACCCAGGCATGGCTGGCGCTGGCGGATGGCGAAGGCGCATTTGATGAGTCCGCTTCACCATTTGAACAGGCGCAAGTATTGTGGCGTAAGGGTTTGAGCGGCGACAAATAAACGCTGATTATTACGCGCATGGCCTGTCAGCGTGTGCTGTCGCACGGAGCTTTGCGTGCGGCAGGGGTCTAATCTGAGCATCAACTAACCAGAGAGGAACTATCATGAACAAAATGATCGCACTCATGCTGGCCGCCAGTGCCAGCGCCCTGCTTGCCGCCGCGCCCGCGTATGCGCAGGATGCCTCGTACAAGAGCTTGACGGACAAGGCAGCGGCCGACTACAAGCAGGCCAAGGCCGCTTGCGATGGCCACAGCGGCAACGCGAAAAAAGTCTGCGTTGAAGAAGCCAAGGCGGCGCGCGCCAAGGCCGATTCGGATGCCGTGGCGCAATACCGCAACACCCCGCGCGAACTGGGCAAGGCCCGCAAGGACGTCGCCAATGCCGAGTATGACATGGCCAAGGCCAAGTGCGGCGACCGCTCGGGCGCCGACAAAACCACGTGCATGAACGATGCCAAGGCGGCGAAAACGGCCGCGCTGGCTGACGCCAACACGGGCGCCAGGGCCGGTACCAACGTCGCGCAAAATCCGCCTGCCACCACGAAGGAAAATTGCGACGCCATGGATGCGACGGCCAAGGCCGCCTGCGTGACGCGCAATGTAGCGGGCAGCACCAAGATGGCCGTAGCCGACTCCGTCATCACCACCAAGATCAAGGCAGACCTCGTCAAGGACAATGACTTGAAAGCGCTCGATGTGCACGTGGAAACAGTGAATGGTGTCGTCATGCTCAGCGGCTTCGTACCCTCCCAGGCGCAAGTGAAAAAAGCCGCCGACCTGGCCCGTGGCGTGGACGGCGTGACGGATGTGAAAAATGGCTTGAAGGTGAAGTAAGCGGCATTTTTCATAAAACTTGCAGCCAGGACTGGAGCGGCACGCAGCAGTGTCGTTCCAGTTTTTCGACTGTATAAATGACGATCATAATGCAGCATGAGAAAAATCCCACCGGCTGGTGTGGATCGGTATCCACTTTTTCTCATGAGGGCGGCATGCTTTCTTATCTTTTTTCGCTATGGCTGGAGCGGTGCGGCCTCCACTTCGCCTGGGCATCGTCGCCATTACCGCCATTACTTTCCTCACCGCCTTGACCTCGTCTGCCGCGCTGGGCTTGCCGGGGGCGCTGATGCAGCCCTTGAACCGCGAATTCGGCTGGGATGCCGAGCAGATTTCCTCGGCCCTGGCCGTGTGCTTCGTGCTGTTTTGCCTGATGGGGCCGTTTGCCGCCATCCTGATGGAGCGCTTCAGCTTGCGCAATGTCATCTGCGTGGCCCTGGGCTTGATCGCTGCCAGCCGCCACCGTGCCGCTCACGGTGAAGCTGGTCGGCGCCACGTTTGGCCGGGAGCGGGCGGGCATGGTGCTTGGCTGGATCTTCGCCGGCCACCAGCTGGGCGCTTCCGTGGCCCCGCCCAGCCCGCATGAAAAAAGCCAGGCCCGCATGCGCGGAGCCTGGCTTTTCAAGAAGCGTGCAGCAGCCTTATTTCAAGTATTTTGCTAACCAGCCCTCGACTTCGCTATAGAAGAAGCGGCTGTTCTCGCCCTTCAGAATCCAGTGATTTTCATCCGGGAACACCAGCAATTTTGCCGGCACATTCAGGCGTTGTTGCACAGCAAAGTTCATCAAGGCATTGTTGGCCGGCACGCGGTAATCGAGTTCGCCCACGGTGATCAGGATGGGGGTGGTAAACCCCGTGCCTTTTTCATGGTTGCCCGCTTGCATGACCGGGCTTTGGTCGCGCCACACGGGCAAGTTCGACCAGACGGGGCCGCCCGCATTCGTTTCACGGCCGAAGCCGCCATCGCTGGTACCCCACTGCATGATCAAGTCCATTTCGCCCGCGTGCGAGACGATGGCCTTGTAGCGCGTGGTGGTCGCTTGCAGCCAGTTGGCCAGGTGGCCACCATAGCTGGCGCCGCCGGCGGCCAGCTGCGTGCCGTCGATGAAGGGATATTTCTTGATGGCTTCATCGACGCCCTGGTTGACTTCGTCGCCCGGACCCTTCAATGGGTCGAACTGGATAGCCCGCGAGAATTCCTCGCCATAGCCGGTGGAGCCCTTGTAGTCGGTCAGCAAGACAACGTAGCCGGGCTTGGCCAGCAAATGATAGTTCCAGCGCAGCACGAACTGGTCGCGCCACATGCTGGCCGCGCCGCCATGGATGACGGTAAACAGCGGGTACTTCTTGTTTGGGTCAAAGTTGGCGGGCTTGATGAGCATATTGTGGATCTGACGGCCGTCAACCGTGGTGAACCAGAAATGCTCGGGCGCCTGCCAGTCGATTTTATTTGCCTTGTCCGTGTTGAAGGCCGTCAGGCGCTTCGGCTGCCTGCCGTTGAAGGCATAGATTTCCGGCGGATTGATGCTTGACTCCCACACGCCGACCAGGGCCTTGCCGCCGCTGCTCAGCGAGTTGATGGTGCCCGTCGGCAAGGATGGCTCCTCGCGCACCTCGCCACCCCTGGCATCGATCGAGTACAGCTTTTCCAGGCCCGCATGTTCGTAGCTGAAGAGGACGCGCTTGCCGCCTTCTGGCAGCACGAAGCGCGAAATCGACCGATCCAGCTTGGCTGTTAATATCGTTGGCGCAGGGTTGCTCATTGGCCAGGCAAAACTGGCCAGGCGTTTCACGTCATACACCTTGCCCGGCGTTTGCGCGTCGCTCAAGGCGAACAGGGTCTTGCCGTCGGCAGAAAATTTCAGGGAACCGTAGCTGTGTTTGTCTTGCGTCAAACGCTGCGCTTCGCCGCCTGCCACGGGCAGCCAGTACAGCTGGGAATAGACGGCTTCGCGCTGGGCCGCATCGTGGTTGGTGGCCGCATTGAAGACGACGGCCTTGCCATCGGGCGCCCAGACGGCGTCCAGGGATTGGCCTTCGTCGCCCTGGCCGCCGCCAAAGCCCGGCAGGGTGACCAGTTGCGTGCCCGACAGGATGTCGCGCGGTGTGTTTTCACCTTTCGCCTCAGGCTGCGCATCGACGATGAACAACCGCACTTGCTTGTCGGTCAGCCATTTGTCGAAATAGCGGGGCGCCGTCGTTTCATACGAACGGGCGCTGACCTTGCGTTCCTTGCGCTCTTTAGCACTTTGCTTGACCTCGCTTTCCGTCTTGTTGCCTGGATAGATGTCGCTGATGAACAGCAATTGCTTGCCGTCCGGACTCCATTTCGGCATGCGCGCACCCATGGTCAAGCTCGTTAGCCGTTGCGCTTCGCCGCCAGCGGCCACGTCGAGGCGGTAAATCTGTCCCGCTTCATCGCCATCGCGCTTGGAGACAAACACCAGCTGGCGGCTGTCCGGCGACCAGGCCACAGCGCTTTCGCCGCTCTTGGAGTAAGTCAGGCGGCGCGCGGGGCTGTCGTCAAGCAGCGATTTGATCCACAGGTCCGACCATTGTTCCTTGCTATCGTAGGCGCTGTCGACCACGGAAAAAACGGCCCACTTTCCATCCGGGCTGGCGACGGGTGCGCCCACGCGTTTCATCAGCCATACGTCTTCATGCGTGATGGCGTGTTTGGCTTGCGTTTGCGTGGTGGCAACCGGTATAGCCGCCGTGGTATCGGCGGCGTGGACGGTCGTTGCCAGCGAGGCACAGGCTGCTGTGATCAGCAGGGAGCCGAGGGAACGGCGAAGACGGGGTGAGGTCATGGGCATGGTCCGGGAAGTGAAAAAAGTACAGCGGGCAACATTATTGCCCATCGATTCCTGCACTGCCAAGGCTGAGTACCGTTACTTACCAGGCTGGCGCACGCGTGACGGACAGCCCTGGCGTATCCGATCAGTTAAACTTGCCGCTTTACTCACGCTGGCGCTGCTTGAACATGAAAATTTATCTATCCTTATTGAAAACGCTATTGCTGGGCGCGGGCGCGCTGCTTGCCAGTCCGGGCTTTGCCGCTGCCGCTGCACCGTACCCGAATACCAGCGCCATGGGCGTGGGTCACGCGGAAAGCACTGCCTGGTATGCGGGCTGCCTGAAGGTCAAGGATGCGGCGCCACCACCGGCCGACCAGCCGGCCCCATCCGTCGTGGCTGCCTTGCAGCAGTGCCAGGCAAGCGACCTGTATTACGATACCAAGAGTATGTCCTCGCCCAAGCCTGCCGACTGGCGTCCCGCGCGCCATTGCGCCATGGCCACGCACAACAGCGCCGTGCTGATGATGTTGTACCAGAATGGACAGGGCGTGCAGAAAGACCCGTTGCTGGCGCTTAAGTATGCGTGCAGCATCGATGCGGCGCCGGCCGAGATGCAGGGCCGCATCGAACACTTGCAGCAGATCAATGCCAGCGGGCGCGGCATGATCGACTGGTGCGACGACATCACCAGCGGCTACATGATGGGCGTGTGCAGCGCCATCGATGCGCGGCAAAAGCAGCGCGTGCGCGCGCAGGCGACAGGCAAAGTCAGTGAAAGTATGCCGGCCGTGGCGCAAGCCTCGTTGCAAAAACTGCAGGCGGCGGCAAGCAAGTTTGCCGATGCGCGCGCCGCCAATGAAACGGATTTGAGCGGCACGGCGCGCGCTGCCCTGAGCATCGCGGCCCGTACGGCCGAGCTTGATTTACTGGCGCACGATCTGCGTGAATACGAAGCGGGCAAGCTGCCTGCCAGCATGTCGAAGGCGCAAGTGGCGGCGCTCGACAAGGAACTCAACGCCATCTACGGCAAGCTGATGAAAAAGCCGGTGGAAACCTATGCGGGCGCCGTGGGCAAGGATGGCATCCGCGCCACCCAGCGCCTGTGGCTGGCGTACCGCGATGCCTGGATGAACTTTGGTGCCGTGCGCTATCCGTCCGTCACCAGCGACACCTGGGCCGGCCGGCTGACGTCACGGCGCAATGTGCAACTGCAAGAGTTGCTGGAGAATTAAGCCATGCGGGAAGCGTATTATCACGAAGACGACTTTTGCATGATCGAACTGTTGCCGCTGGATAATTTGCAGCACTGTTTGACGCAGATGGGCGAGCAGCAGGCGTTCGCCGATGCGCACCGCAGTGGCGCCGGCTGGACGCAGATGTACGTGCCCGAGGCGCCGCCGTCGGCACTGCGCACGCTGGGTATCACGGCCGAGCAGCTGCGGCAGGCGCTGGCGGACTCCATGCCGCCGTATGACGCCGTCTACACGGGCTACAGCACTTATCGCGTGGAATGCAAGAACGTGTTGGCCTTTGGCGGCGACAAGACGGAGACCTTGTTTGCCGGCCTGGATGACAAGGGCATCGTGTGCGACCTGTGGTGCAGCAATGGTATGCCTGAGCTGTTGCTGCTGCCCTTGAAAGAGCAGTTGCTGCTGGCCGACTGGGGCGCAGGGTTTGCGTGTCCGCTGGCCGATGGCGACTTGTTTGCACGTTATTTGCAGGAATACGAACTCGACTAGCGTTTATTCGCAGGCGATGGCATTTGGTTGCGCCACCTTGATGACCGACGCCAGGCGCGCCATGTCGTTGCCGTCGCCTTGCTCGACATACGCTTGGTAGGTATCGATGACGATGCGGGCACGCGCTTGCCAGCCGCAATTGTCGGCCTGGCGCGCGGGCACGCGCAGCAGCCGGCGCGCCTCGCCATCGTTGGAAAAGCAGAACCACGCATCGTGTGTCGCTGCGGGGCGGGGCAGGCGGCCCCATTGCGCCTTGTCGGGCGCGAAGCAGACGCGGTTGCCGATGATCTGCAAGCTCATCTCGTCCGTGCGCGCGCTGTACTGGCCGTCGAGCACGATGGGCGGCTGTATTTGTGCATGTGCCTGCGTGGATAGGCAGGCGGTGG
Organism: Janthinobacterium sp. DSP2-3-3; assembly: GCF_049897325.1. Lineage (NCBI taxonomy): Bacteria > Pseudomonadati > Pseudomonadota > Betaproteobacteria > Burkholderiales > Oxalobacteraceae > Janthinobacterium > Janthinobacterium sp. DSP2-3-3. The sequence goes on from NZ_JAFCWA010000003.1 coordinate 202,959, forward strand.
CCAGGAGGAGGGTGGAGGCAAGTTTCATGCATTTCTTTCAGGGCTGGCAAGACGGAGAACCAGTATAACCCTGGGAGCCTGAAATGAAAAAAGCCCATCCGTGAGGATGAGCTTTTTAGTACTGCGCATTCGTGGTAGGCCGTGCGGGATTCGAACCTGCGACCAACGGATTAAAAGTCCGCTGCTCTACCAGCTGAGCTAACGACCCGAAAGAGGCCGCATTATATATCAGTTGAAAAAGAATGCAAAGCATTCCTACGAGAAAGTGCTGGCCAGCTAATGCAGGGCTGCCGTGATCTTCAGCACTTCGTCGATGCTGGTCGTGCCGTCGATGATCTTGCGCGCGCCGGCGATGCGCAGCGGCGTCATGCCGTCGAGGATGCTCTGGCAGCGCAGCGCATGCAGGTCGGCGCCCGCCTTGACCAGCTGGCCGAACGTTTCCGTCACGCTCAGCAGTTCATAAATGCCCGCACGCCCCAGGTAGCCGCTGTGCCGGCACTGGGCGCAGCCAACCGGGCGGTACGTGGCCTGCGGCCGTTCCAGCTGGCCGCCCGTCAGACGCTGCCATGCAGCCGCGCCCGTGGCGGCATCCAGCTGCTTGCAGCCCGGGCACAGGCAGCGCAGCAGGCGCTGCGCCAGCACGCCGATCAGGCATGCCTCCAGCAGATAGGCGGGCAAGCCCAGTTCCAGCAGGCGCATGACGGCCGAGGGCGCGTCGTTGGTGTGCAGGGTCGACAGCACCAAATGGCCCGTCAGGGCCGCCTGGATGGCCATTTCTGCCGTGGCCAGGTCGCGGATTTCTCCCACCATGATGATGTCGGGATCTTGCCGCATCAGCGCCCGCACGCCATCGGCAAACGACAGTTCGATGCCGGCCTGGGTTTGCACCTGCATCTGGTTGAAGGCCGGTTCGACCATTTCAATCGGGTCTTCCACTGTGCACACATTGACTTCACTGCTGGCCAGCGCCTTCAAGGTGCTGTACAGGGTACTGGTCTTACCTGAACCGGTGGGGCCCGTCACCAGCACGATGCCGTGCGTGCGCGCCGTCAGTTGGCGCCAGCGTTCGGCGTCTGCGGGCGGAAAGCCCAGATCAAACAGGCTCTTGATGGCGATTTCCGGGGCGAAGATGCGCATGACGAGTTTTTCGCCGAAGGCCGTGGGCAAGGTCGACAGGCGCAGCTCGATTTCCTGGCCCTGCGCATTGCGCGTCTTGATGCGGCCGTCCTGGGGGCGGCGCTTTTCCACCACGTCCATGCGCCCGAGCAACTTGATGCGCGCCGTCATGGCCAATAGCACCACGGGCGGCAATTGATAGGCCTGGTGCAGCCGGCCATCGATGCGCAGGCGCACGAGGCCCGCGTCGCGCTTCGGTTCCAGATGGATGTCGGACGCGCGCTCGGCAAACGCGTATTGCCACAGCCAGTCGACGATGTGCACCACGTGCTGGTCGTTGGCGTCGAGGCTGGTCTTGTTGCGTCCCAGTTCCACCAGCTGTTCGAAATTGTGACGCAGCGCTAGGTCTTGCGTGGACGCTTGCCGGGCCACCTTGACGGAACTGGCCAGGCTGAAAAATTGCGCGATGGCGTCGGCGATGTGCAGCGGATTGGCGATGACCAGGCTCAGCTTGCGTGGCGCCAGGTTTCCCAACTGCGCCTGCCAAGCCAGCGCGTAGGGCTGGGCCGTGGCGACGACGATACGTTCTGCAGTGCTTTCCACGGGCAGTATGTTGAAGCGGGCCGCATAGCCGGCCGTCATCACGTCGGCCACCTGGCTGAAATCGATATGCAAGGGATCGATGCGCAGATACGGCAGGCTGGCTTTTCGCGCCAGCCACGCGCACAGGGTGTCGAGCGTCAGCGCGCCGTGGGCGATGTTGCACAGCGGATGCAAGGGAGGCGCCGGCAGCACGGCGGCCTGGCCGACGATGGCGGCCGCTTGTGCCGCGTCGAGCAAGCCGTCTTCCTGCAGCCAGGCCAGCAGTTGCGGTAGTTCCAGCGGCGTATTGCGAGAAGGAGGAGGGGAAGCGGGCATGGCCGGTGCCTTTCAGTGCTGCCGGCCTTGCGTGGGTGTACCGGCGCTTACAGGGTGCTGACGATGCCCTTGACCCAGGTCTTGGCGGGCAGCTTGGTTTCGGCGACGATCTGCTTGGCCCGTTCCAGCAAGGCCGCTTGTGCTTCGGCACCGAGTGCCACTTTCGTCTTGAAAGCGATCGCCACCACGTTCCCATCATGGACTTCCGGCAGGCAGATCACCTGTTCAAACGCAAACTTCATCGCCTTGATGTTCTTCGCGTAGCTGGGGTGGTCGCCAAACAGGTTGACCGTCATGATGCCGTGCGGTGCCAGGCAGGCGCAGCAGGCGGTATAAAAATCCGCGCTATCGAGCACGGGACCGCGCGCCGTGGCGTCGTACAGGTCCACCTGCAGGGCGTCCAGGGTGCCGTGGTTGGCGTCGTCGTTGACGTAGTCGAGCGCATCCATCTCGCGCACGTGCAGGCGCTCGTCGTTGGGCGGCAGCTTGAACATCGAGGCGCAGATGGTGATGACGGACGGGTTCAGTTCGATGGCTTCCACTTGCGCTTGCGGGAATTGGCGGTAGCAGAACTTGGTCAGCGCGGCCGTACCCAGGCCCAGCTGGGTCAGGCGCTGCGGTTGCTCGATCCACATCATCCACGCCATCATCTGCTGTGCGTATTCGAGCTCCGGCCAGTCCGGCTTGCGGATGCGCATGGCGCCCTGCACCCATTCCGTGCCGAAATGCAAATAGCGCACGCCATCCATTTCGGACAGGGTGACAGGGGCATAGCGGGGCTTGCGCGCAGGGCGCGAGGATTCGACTTGTTCGATGGATTTTCGTTTGATAAGCATAAGGCGGCCTGAGAGTGTGCCGCATTATAGCGTGCCATAAAAAATGCCGACCCCGAGGGACCGGCATTTTTATGCTGAGTTACAACGCCTGACAGAAGCGTTGCGAGCGGAAGGAAGAGGTGGCCGAGAAGCGCAACCGTACTCTGGTACGGTGAGCATCGCAGGCCGCCTATGCCGACGCGCAGCAGCTTATGTCAGGTGTTACTGCTGAGCGGGTTCGATCGATACGCGCAGACGGATGCGTTCGCCCGGATCGTAGGACATGATGCTCGTGTAGTTGCGGCCGCGGTAGTCGTAGGTGACTTGGTAGCCATTGTTGCGCGATTCCCAGTGGTCGACCTGGCGGCATTGCTTGACAGCTTGTTCCTGCATGCCGCCCTGGTAATTGTTCTGGTTGTCGACGCGGTCGCCGACGACGGCGCCGGCAATCGCGCCGGCGGCTGCTGCTGCCGTGCGGCCATTGCCGCCACCGACTTGGCTACCGAGCAGGGCGCCGGCGATACCGCCGACGATGGAGCCGCCAGCGCTACGCTGCTGCGGCGGTGCCTGTACTTGCACGTATTCCGTACGGCATTCCTGGCGTGGACGATTGATCTGTTCCACTTGCGGCACGACGCGCACGACCTTGCCGAAATCTTCAAAGTCGGCGGCCTGGGCGAGTGGCAATGCGCCGATACAAAGGGCTGACATCATCAATTTGGCTTGCAAGTTCATTTGTAACCTCATTATGTAGAGAATCTTTCAGGGTATTTTTTACAACTTGGGACTATAGTAAGCCCGCCAGACCGGGGCAAGTGTTTCGCATGGCAACAAAATGTAACAGCCTAAGCCCCTTGCCCCACAGTCTGTAACATGCACTTTCAATCGATACAAGATGTTGGATGACTTGAAACCAGCGGTTTGTAACAAATCTTGCGTTTGACATCATATTCGGGTTGATTCATACAGGACAACACGTTACCCTAATACGCGTATGGCTTATATAAAATCGCACTGAATCGCGTAAAAGTGGATACAGATCGAATCACCGCGTGCGCATTGACCCGCGTGCGGGGATGCAATAAGAAGAGCAGCTAGAACAAATCCATACATAACAGGTCGATTTGAGGGAAAAATGAGTTTGTTACTAACCGTGCCGCCCAACCTTGTCCAGTCCATCCGTGCCTTTCGCGTGACCGAGTTACAAGACGAGGCGATTCGTCTCGGGCAGCACTTTTTATATGCGCATTGCAACGCTGGACAGACCAAACAACAAGTCATCGGCATTATTGCAGAAGCATTCCTGTTTCCGAAAAACCTGGCGAAGAATTTTGATGCTTTGCGCCTATGCCTGACGGACACCATGCACAAGGCCGGCACGCAAACGGGCTTCCTGGTGGTGCTCGAGCAATTGCCAAATACGCAAAAATTCGACAAGGAAGCGCGCGAGATCCTGCTCGACGTGTTCCGCGATGCGGCCGACTACTGGGCCGAGAAGAAAGTGCCGTTCCGCGTCTTCTATTCGTTCGAGTAAATACTTACTCTTGCCGCGGCGCTGTAAAACTGGCCTTCCCTACAGATGGCAATCAGCATCGCCGGGCGGCTGCGGTGCGCTTGCGTCTATGTTGCGCCGCAACAATAATGCCGGCATTTCTAGATTCGCATCGCCATAGCGGGTACAATGCGCGCTATGAAAAATATCGTTATCCTCATTTCCGGACGCGGCAGCAACATGGAAGCGGTCGTACGCGCGGCGCAAGCCGAGCAATGGCCAGCCCGTATTGCCGCCGTCATCAGTAACCGGGCCGACGCCCAGGGATTGGTTTTTGCCGCGAAACATGGGATAGCGACGGCAGTCGTTGCCAACAAGGATTATGCCAGCCGCGAGCAGTTTGATGCGGCGCTGCAAGCCGTGATCGACGGCTACGCCCCCGACCTGGTCGTGCTGGCCGGTTTCATGCGCATCCTGACGCCACCCTTCGTCGAGCATTACGCGGGGCGCATGCTCAATATCCACCCGTCGCTGCTGCCGCTGTTCCCGGGCATGGCGACGCACCGCCAGGCGCTCGATGCTGGTGTGACGGAACACGGCGCGACCGTGCATTTCGTGACTGCCGAGCTCGATCATGGCCCGGCCGTGGCGAGCGCGAAGGTCCCCGTCTTGCCAGGCGACACAGAAGAGAGCTTATCGGCGCGCGTGCTGGTACAGGAACATCTGCTTTACCCGCGCGCCATCCGCCTGTTCATTGACGATAAACTGTCAGTCGAGCATGGCCAGGTCCGCGTGGACCCTCAATAAAATATTACAGGAAGAATAACAATGAGATTGCCACCAGCGATACTTGCCAATGCTGAAGAAGTATTGCGCGAAATTTTACGTTTCACGGCCCCGGCCGACACCACCCTGTCGCGCTATTTCCGCGACCATCCGCGTCTCGGTTCGCGCGAACGCGGCGCCATCGCCGAAGGCATTTATGCCGTGCTGCGCAACAAATCGTTCTTTACCGATTTCGCCGAAGCGGGCAGTGGCCCCACCATGCGCCGCCTGACCATCCTCGGCCTGGCCGAAGCGGTCGGTGCCGACTCCCTGGGCGGCTTGACGGAAGAAGAAGTCGAATGGCTGGAACGCATCACGCAGATCGACCGCAGCCTGATGCCGGCGAACATGCGCGCCAACATGCCGACATGGCTGTTCGACAAGCTGATCGCCCAGTTCGGCGAAGCGGAAACCATGAAGCTGGCCGATGCGCTGAACGCGCCGGCGCCGCTGGACTTGCGCGTCAATTCGCTCAAGGCCACGCGTGAAGACGTGATGCTGGCCCTGGCCGAAGCACCGATCCTCAGCACCCCGACGCCATATGCGCCGCTGGGTTTGCGCGTGATCAAGAAGCCTTCGCTGCAAAACATGCCTTTGTTCCAGAGTGGCGCCATCGAAGTGCAAGATGAAGGCAGCCAGATCCTGTCGCAGATCGTCGGCGCCAAGCGCGGCGAGATGGTGGTCGATTTCTGTGCCGGCGCGGGCGGCAAGACCCTGGCGCTGGGTGCGCTGATGCGCAACACGGGCCGTTTGTATGCGTTTGACGTGTCGGAAAAGCGTTTGGCCAAGCTGAAGCCGCGCATGGCCCGCAGCGGCCTGTCGAACGTGCATCCGGTGCAGATCGCGCATGAGCGCGATGCCAAGATCAAGCGTCTGGCCGGCAAGATCGACCGCGTGCTGGTCGATGCCCCGTGCAGCGGCCTGGGCACCCTGCGCCGCAATCCGGATGTGAAATGGCGCCAGCAGCCGAACTCCATCGTCGAGCTGCAAGCCAAGCAGGCAGCCATCCTGGCCGGCGCGGCGCGCCTGGTCAAGGGCGGCGGCCGTCTGGTGTACGCCACCTGCAGCCTCCTGAACGAAGAAAACGATTTTATCGCCGAGCAATTCCTGGCGGCGCATCCGGACTTCACCCTGGTGCCGATGAACAAGGTGCTGGCCGAACAGAAGATCGAGCTGGAAATGGGCGATTACCTGAAATTGTTGCCACACCTGCACCATACCGACGGCTTTTTTGCCGCTGTGTTCGAGCGCAAGATCATGCCGAAAAAAGTCTACGCCGATGAGAAACCGGCCGACGACGTTGACGCTGAACAAGCCGAGTAAGCCTGTCACGGGTCGCCGCTGCACCTTGCAGTGGCGGCTTTCAATGCCGCCAGCCCGCCTGGCGGCATGGGCACACCGCCCGTCCGTCCCACCTTCCAGCCCCCATCTGCCATGAACCAAACCCCGCTGCTCAACCTGATCACCGATTTTGTCAATGATTTCCGTCAACCGGCCATCCTGTGGCAGGCGCTGGTCATCGTCGCTTGCCTGGCCCTGAGCTGGTTGCTGGTGCGGCAGTTGCGCGAATTCCTGCACCAGCGGGCGGAAGCGGCTGCGGTCCCGGCTACGCCGGAAACCTTGCAGCGCACGGACAGTTTCATCCGCATCCTGACGCCCGTGCTGGCGGCCATGCTGCTGGGCATTGCGCAACATTTCCTGGCCAAGTTCCAGTCGGTGAATCTGCTCAGTATTGCCATCCCCCTGTGCACCTCGATGGCGCTGGTACGCTTCGGTTTTTATGTGCTGCGCCGCATTTTTGCCCGCCATGGCGACATCAGCCCGACCATGTTGCTGCTGGAAAAGATTTTCACGGTCGTGGTGTGGGCTGGCATGGCCTTGTATATCACGGGCCTGTGGCCGGAACTGCATGCCTTCCTGGAAAGCATCGTCGTGCCGCTGGGACGCAACAAGGTCTCCGTGGCTGCCATCTTGCAAGCCGCTATGTCGGTGGCCGTGCTGCTGGTGCTGGCCATGTGGGCCGGCACCTCGCTCGACGAGCGCCTGATGAAAATGCAGGGTCTGCACACCTCCTTGCGCGTGGTGCTGTCGCGCATGGGGCGCGCCGTGCTGATCCTCGTTTCGGTGCTGGTCAGCCTGTCGCTGGTGGGCATCGACCTGACGGTGCTGTCCGTGTTTGGCGGCGCCTTTGGCGTGGCGCTGGGCTTTGGCTTGCAAAAGATCGCCGCGAACTTTGTGTCCGGCTTTATCATCCTGCTCGATCGTAGCCTGACCATCGGCGACATGATCACTGTCGGCCAGTTCACGGGAAAAGTCACGCAAATCAATACGCGCTATACTGTGTTATTGGGTGGCGATGGCGTTGAATCCATCGTGCCGAATGAAATGCTGATTTCAGGCGGCGTGCAGAACATGTCGCTGAGTAACCGCATGGTTTGGCTGTCGACGGCCGTATCGGTGGGCTATGAAACGGATATCGATGTCATCTTCCCCTTGCTGGAAGCGGCGACTGCCAAGGTGCCGCGTGTGTCGCAAAGCAATCCGCCATCGGCCACACTCGTGCGTTTCGGCGCCGACGGGCTCGACGTGCAGATCGGCTTCTGGATCGCGGACCCGGAAAACGGCACCGGCGGTGTGAAGTCGAATGTGAACCGCGCCATCTGGCGCACCTTGCAGGAACATAAAGTCACTGTACCGTTTCCGCAACGCGAATTACGTATTGTTGGTACGCCTCCTGCCCCGCTCGCGGGCGCGGCAGAGGGTGAGTCCGCGCCATCCGGCACCCAGCCTTAACCTCGCTGCCTGCTTCCGATTTTGCCTGATAACACCCATTAGGGCGTACAATCACGCCTAAAATTAACTCTGCCGGACCTCCAGAGTCACTGGAGCGACCGTGCCCATGCCCTGACCACTTGGAGTAGTAGTAATGACATTGAGTTCTGTTTTACACGACGTTTTGCAGTTCATGGCAACTGGCATTACCGATCTGTCCGCATGGCAAATTTTCCTGTACACCATGGTGGTCACGCATATCACGATTGCCAGCGTCACGATTTACCTACACCGCCACCAGGCCCACCGGGCGCTGGAATTGCACGCCATTCCCAGCCATTTCTTCCGTTTCTGGCTGTGGCTGACGACGGGCCAGGTCACCAAGGAATGGGCGGCCATCCACCGCAAACACCACGCCAAGTGCGATACGGAAGAAGATCCGCACAGCCCCGTGACGCGCGGCATCAAAAAAGTCTTCTGGGAAGGTGCCGAGCTGTACCGCGCTGAATCGAAGAACATGGAAACCATGGCCAAGTACGGCCACGGCACGCCGACGGACTGGATCGAACGCAATCTGTATACCAAATACAGCTGGCTGGGCGTGGTGTCGCTGTTCGTCATCAATTTCGTTTTGTTCGGCGTGATCGGCATATCCGTGTGGGCCGTGCAAATGATGTGGATACCCATCACGGCAGCTGGCATCATCAACGGCATCGGCCACTACTGGGGTTACCGCAACTATGATTGCGCCGATGCGGCCACCAACATCATTCCGTTCGGCATCCTGATCGGCGGCGAAGAGTTGCACAACAATCACCATACATATGCGACGTCGGCCAAGCTGTCGTCGAAATGGTATGAAATCGATATCGGCTGGGCGTACATCCGCGCGCTGGAAATGCTGGGCCTGGCCAAGGTGAAAAAGCTGGCGCCAGAACCGAAGTTCTCGCACGGCAAGCTGGAAGCGGACTTCGAGACCTTGCAATCGGTCATCGCCAACCGCTATGACGTGATGGCCAAGTACGCGAAATCGATCAAGCATGCCTGGAAGGAAGAGCTGGAACACCTGAAGCACAAGGCGGAACTGGAAAAGCGTTTCCTGAAATCGTCGCGCAAGTTGATGCAGCGCGAGCCGGGCAAGCTGGCCGATGCGCATCACAAGCAGTTGTCGGAATTGTTCCAGCACAGCAAGGCGCTGGAAACCATGCACCACATGCGCGTGGAACTGGACGCCATCTGGGAGCGTTCCCACTTTACGCGCGAGCAATTGCTGCAGAAGCTGCAAGACTGGTGCGCGCGCGCTGAAGCGTCGGGCATCCAGTCGCTGCAGGATTTTTCCTTGCGCCTGCGTAGTTATGCATAAGTAAGCTGCTGCTGTATATCAAGGCCCTGGTTTCCAGGGCCTTTTTTTCGTCCAGGCAAAGTGGGAGGGAACCGGCTGAAAATCAGGGCGAAAAAAAACCGCTCATCGGAGCGGCTCTTTTTACAGAACACAATATCAATTACTTGATTTTGGTTTCTTTGTACGTTACGTGCTTGCGTGCTTTAGGATCAAATTTCATGATCTCCATTTTCGCAGGCGTCGTACGCTTGTTTTTGGTAGTCGTGTAGAAGTGACCCGTACCGGCGGTCGATTCTAACTTGATTTTGTCGCGGCCTGATTTTGCCATGATAGCTCCCTTATTCTGCTAATTAGACTTTTTCGCCACGAGCGCGCATATCGACCAATACGGCGTCGATGCCGACTTTATCGATGACGCGCAGACCGGCGTTGGACAAACGCAGGGAGACCCAGCGGTTTTCAGATTCAACAAAAATACGACGATTCTGCAAGTTAGGCAAAAAACGACGTTTGGTTTTGTTGTTTGCATGGGAAACATTGTTGCCGACCATCGGCTTCTTCCCAGTGACTTGGCAAACACGTGCCATGGCGCACTCCTTAAAGATATTCCAAATTGGAAAAACGAGAGTATATCCAAAATAAGCAGATTTATCAATGACTTGCGAAAAACAATTGTGTCATGTTGTATTGAAATAATTTAACAATTTGACTTTGACGTTTTTTCATGGGGCGAGCGCTTGTAAACCAGTGTGTTTACTGCTAGATAAGCAGCCTGGCGTTTTTACGTATGTCCTTGTTTACAATGGTTAACTGGCAATTGGCCGTCGCCATCGCGCATCTGCGCTAGATCTGGCCGTGCTCGGCAAACGAATGCACTTGCCGCCCGGCTACGACGAAATGGTCAAGGATGCGTACGTCCACCAGCGACAAGGCCTGGACCAGCGCGCGCGTCAACAATAAATCCGATTCGCTGGGTTCGGGCGTACCGGACGGGTGATTGTGGGCCAGCATGACGCTGGCCGCGTTGTGCAGCAGCGCCTGCTTGACCACTTCGCGCGGATACACGCTGGTGTGGGTGAGGGTGCCGCGAAACATTTCCTGGGTCGTGATCAGGCGGTTCTTGACGTCCAAAAACAACACGTGAAATGCTTCATGCGGTAGGTTGCCCAGGGTCAGGCGCAAATAGTCTTTGACGGCATGCGGCGAACTGAGGGCCAGGCCCGCCTGCAAGTCCTCGATGATGGCGCGCCGCGCCAATTCCAGCACGGCTTGCAGTTGGGCAAACTTGGCACTGCCCATGCCATGCACGGCGGAAAAACTCTCGAGGCTGGCGCCGAACAATCCCCGCAGCGAACCGAAGTGTTCCACCGTGTCGCGCGCCAGTTCCACCGCGCTCTTGCCGCGCACGCCAGTGCGCAGGAAGACGGCCAGCAATTCCGCATCCGACAGCGAGTGCGCGCCATCCGCGATCAAACGTTCGCGTGGCCGTTCGCGGGCCGGCCAATCCTTGATGCCCATCATGCCTCCCCTGCCGCTCAGGTAATGGCGGCGCCTGCCGAGAATTGTGGCGTCTTCCCGACATGGCCATGCTGCGCTAGCTCTTCTTTATGGCGAATCCTATTAAAAAAACACAAGCCAAGATGTCCTGGCGGGGTATTTTGACGCTACAAAAGACGAGCAGGCCGCTGCCGCGCGCGCTGCACTGAGCAATCCACAGTCGAAAACACGTCGCTACATGCGAGCCTTTGCCCAGGCTTTTGCGCAGCGTTACAGCAACCACGCCGGCATCGCCGCCTGGACAGCAGCGCGGATCTGCCAGCGGACTTCGTCTCGTCTTCGCTGGCTTATCTGCAAGTGATGCAGCGTGCTGCCAAGGCCCTGGGCAAACCGTATTACATCGGCAGCTTCGGTGTGGCCAGGAGCCAGGAACTGGCTCTGCAAGATGCTGTACGGCAAGATAATCTGCACGCCATGCTGAGCGCCATCCGACGCGCAGGCGTGCAGTTGGCCAGTTTCTGGTGCTGGAATACGGCTGGAGATATGGAAAAGCAGGGCTGGAACCTGTTGCAGGCGCCGGCGCGCAATAATCAACGCGAGGCGGTCTGGAATGCCTTGCGCGGTGACGACGGCAACCGCCCGTCGCCGCCCAAGCCGTGCTTCGGCGTGATGAAAACCTTGCTATCGCCAACCGCTGGTTCCGCTGCACCTATACCGTCAAGCATGACGGCTCCATCAGCCTGTACGTTGACGCTTTCTTGATGTACCAGGGAAACAAGATGGCAAAGCCATTCGTGCACTCCATCGGCACGCCTTTGGTGATCGGCCGCACTGTGGATGCGCTGGAGCAAGGCACGCCGGCCTGGCAGTTGTCGGACGTCATCCCGTATGACCGCGTGCTGACGCCCAAGGAAGTGTATGACTATGGCCAGTACGGCATCGTGAACCGGGCCGTGGGACGCTGGAAGCTTGACGGCAACCTGAAAGACAGCTCGGGCTTCGGCAATCACGCCAGCACGTCTGGCGGGTTGACGTACGTCAACGTCTGATAGATGGCAGGTGATGCGGGCGCGGCCATGTTTTTTGACAAAAGCATGGCCGCGCCGAGATGGCATGGGGCGCGCTGGCTCAGGGTGGCTTACAATATCGTTTTGCACCAGTTACTTGAAAACTACTATGTCCAACGAGCAACCAGCAGTCGTCACCGAAGCGGCTTACCTCACCTTGCATTATCGTCTTGCTACTGTTGACGGTACTGATATTGTCACGACCTTCAGCGGCAATCCCGCAACCTTGATGCTGGGACAGGGCCAGTTGGCGCCATTCCTCGAGCAGCGACTGCTGGGCTTGCCTGAAGGCACGCACCAGACGTTCGGGCTGGCTGCTGGCGAAGGCTTTGGCGAGCGCAATCCCGAGCTGGTGCAGTCGGTTTCGCGCGCGACCTTGGACGAGAACTCGGTGCCGGGCGCCGACTACAAGATCGGTGACCTGGTCGACTTCGCGGCACCGGGCGGTGGCCGCTTTGCCGGCGTGCTGCGCGAATTGCGCGACGACTCGGCTCTGTTCGACTTCAATCATCCGCTGGCCGGCCAGCCGCTGCGCTTTGAAGTCAAGCTCATTTCGGTGCTGTGAAGGAATAGCGATGGATAAAGAACTGTTACTGGCCCAGCCCCGCGGTTTCTGCGCTGGCGTCGACCGGGCGATTGAAATTGTCGAGCGCGCCTTGCAACAATTTGGCGCACCGATCTATGTGCGCCATGAAATCGTCCACAACGCCTATGTGGTGGCCGACTTGCGCAACAAGGGCGCTATCTTCATCGACGACCTCGATGACGTGCCTGCTGGCAATACGCTCGTGTTTTCCGCGCATGGCGTGTCGAAAGCCGTGCGCGCAGAGGCGGAATCGCGCGGCCTCAACATTTTTGATGCAACTTGCCCGCTGGTCACCAAGGTACACATGGAAGTGGGCAAGATGCGCCGTGAGGGTCGCGAGATCATTATGATCGGCCACGATGGTCACCCAGAGGTGGAAGGCACGATGGGCCAGGCCGATAGGGGCATGCATCTGGTGGAAACGCTCGACGATGTGGCGGCATTGCAGGTTGCCAATCCGGAAAGCCTGGCCTATGTTTCGCAAACAACGTTGTCAGTTGACGACACTCGCGACATTATTGAGGCGTTGAAGCTGAAATATCCGAACATCGCTGAACCGAAAAAAGGTGACATCTGCTACGCCACCACCAACCGCCAGGAAGCCGTGAAATTCATGGCGCCGCAAGTGGAAGTGGTGATCGTCGTGGGCAGCCCGAACAGCTCGAATTCGAACCGCTTGCGCGAAGTAGCCGAGAAGATGGGCACGCCTGCCTACATGGTCGATAATGCCTCGCAGATCGACCCCGCCTGGCTGGAAGGCAAGCTGCGCGTGGGTGTGACGGCTGGCGCCTCGGCGCCCGAGGTGCTGGTGCAAGCCGTCATCGACCGCTTGAAAGAGTGCGGCGTGAAGAGCGTGCGCCCGCTCGATGGCGTGCAGGAAGCCGTGACGTTTCCGATGCCGAAAGGTCTCGATGGCCTCAAGCGCGACGTCGCCTGAGTCTGTTGGATATTGCGTATCGATGAAATATTTACCTCAAAACCGAATTTAATTCGGAAATGATCGATTTATTCCAAGCTTAGTTTTTGCAAAAGATCGTTATGATTGCCTCAAGCTTGAATATGTTGTCGTTATGACTAAGCAAGGCCACGCCCGTTTTCAGTGCGTGCACCATGCTGGTGAGAACGGTCCAGGGATGGCACTGCAGGAATTCTTCCTCCGGTGCCGTTTTTGTATCAGCGACCCATATTCTGGCGGAAGTTGTTCCCGAAAAATGCATATTTGATAGGGCGGGCAATCATGGATACATTCATCCAGCAGATCATTAACGGCTTGGTGCTGGGCAGCATGTACGCCTTAGTCGCCCTCGGTTACACGATGGTGTACGGCGTCTTGAACCTGATTAACTTCGCCCACGGCGATGTGCTCATGATCGGTGCCATGGTGGGCTTGAGCATCCTCAAGCTGCTGGGCATTTATGTGCCGGACTGGCCCGGCTACCTGAAACTGGCCACCGCCATCCTCGGCGCCATACCCATCTGTATTCTGGTCAACATCATCATCGAGCGGGTCGCCTACCGCCGCCTGCGCAACGCCCCCCGCCTCGCCCCCCTGATTACCGCCATCGGCGTCTCGATCCTGCTGCAAACCTTTGCCATGATGATCTGGACGCGCAATCCCTTGCCCTTTCCCCAATTGCTGTCGACCGACCCCATCAACATAGGCGGCGCCGTGATTTCGCAAACGCAAGTGCTGCTGCTGGCCCTGGCTGCCCTGTCGATGGGTGGTTTGGTGTTGCTGGTGGAAAAAACGAAAATGGGCCGCGCCATGCGCGCCACGGCGGAAAACCCCCGCGTGGCCGGTCTCATGGGCGTCGATTCTGACAAGGTCATCGTCGCCACCTTTGCCATCGGCGCCGCGCTGGCGGCCGTGGCGGGCGTGATGTGGGGCGCCAATTATGCGTCCATCCAGTTTTCCATGGGCGCCATCCCCGGTTTGAAAGCCTTTTGCGCAGCCGTGCTGGGCGGCATCGGCAATATTTATGGCGCCATGCTGGGCGGTATCTTGCTGGGCATTATCGAGAGCCTGGGCGCTGGCTATATCGGCGACATCACGGGCGGCTTCCTGGGCAGCCACTACCAGGATATCTTTGCCTTCGTCGTGCTGATCATCGTGCTGACCCTGCGCCCGTCCGGCATCATGGGCGAACGCGTTGCCGACCGCGCCTGACGTGAAACTGGGAGATTAAATCATGGCATTACTCGATTTCGACGCAAAAAAGAATCCCGCCAAGGCCTACGCCGGCATGCTGGGCCTGGCCGTGCTGCTGATGGTGTTCCCTTTTTTTGCCGCGCAGTTCGGCAACTCGTGGGTGCGCATCATCGACATGGCCTTGCTGTACATCATGCTGGCCCTGGGCCTGAACATCGTCGTCGGCTTTGCCGGCCTGCTCGACCTCGGCTACATCGCCTTCTATGCCGTGGGCGCCTACCTGACGGCCTTGCTGGCGTCGCCGCAGTTCGCCATCCTGCTCGAATCGGTGGTGAATCAGTATCCCGTGCTGGGCGAAACCCTGGTGCAGCTGATGGGGCCGGAAATCCGCGAAAACGGTATCCATCTGTCGATCTGGATCATCGTGCCGCTGGCCGCCTTTGTTGCCGGCCTGTTCGGCGCCTTGCTGGGCGCGCCGACGCTGAAACTGCGCGGTGACTATCTGGCCATCGTGACCCTGGGCTTTGGCGAGATCATCCGTATCTTCATGAACAATTTGAACGACCCGATTAATTTCACGAATGGGCCGCAAGGCATCAATCTGATCGACCCGATCCGCATCTTCGGCGTCAACCTGGCGGGTGAGGCGGGCACCAACAGTACCGTCGTGGTCGGCGGCTTTTCCATGCCGTCCGTGAACGCCTATTACTTTTTGTTCCTCTTCCTGTGCATCGCCGTGGTGTTCGTCACCAAGCGGCTCCAGCATTCGCGCCTGGGCCGCGCCTGGGTGGCCATCCGCGAAGACGAGATCGCCGCGAAAGCCATGGGCATCAATACGCGCAACGTGAAATTGCTGGCCTTCTCCATGGGCGCCTCGTTCGGTGGCGTGGCTGGCGCCATGTTTGCCTCGTTCCAGGGCTTTGTTTCGCCCGAATCGTTTTCACTGACGGAATCGATCGCCGTGTTGGCCATGGTGGTGCTGGGCGGCATCGGGCATATCCCCGGCGTGATCCTCGGCGGCGTGATCCTCGCTTCGATACCGGAAGTGCTGCGCCACGTGGTGGAGCCGGCCCAGCAGGCGCTCTTCGGTCACGTGGTGATCGAAGCGGAAGTGCTGCGCCAGTTGCTGTACGGCCTGGCCATGGTCTTGATCATGCTCAACCGTCCTGCCGGCCTGTGGCCATCGCCGAAGCACGAAGACCGGCCCGACCACGATGTGGACCAGCCGAATAAATCAACCGGCGTCGTGTCCGCTTAAGGGAGGGATAGCATGAGCGAACAGATCATTCTCAATATTGCCGGCGTGAATAAACGTTTCGGCGGCCTGCAGGCGCTGACCGACGTGGGCATTACCATCCGGCAAGGGCAGATCTACGGCTTGATCGGCCCGAACGGTGCCGGCAAGACCACTTTCTTCAACGTCATCACCGGTCTGTACCAGCCCGACACGGGCACCTTCGAGCTGGCCGGCAAACCGTATTCGCCGTCGGCGCCGCACAAGGTGGCCAAGGCGGGCATCGCCCGTACCTTCCAGAATATCCGCCTGTTTGGCGACATGACGGCGCTGGAAAACGTCATGGTGGGGCGCCATGTGCGCTCGCACCAGGGTGTGTTCGGCGCCATCTTCCGCCATAAGGCGGCGCGCGAGGAAGAAGCGTCCATCCGCCGGCGGGCCATGGAGCTGCTCGATTTCGTCGGCATCGCCCAGTTCGCCAACCGGACGGCGCGCTTTTTATCATATGGTGACCAGCGGCGCCTGGAAATCGCCCGCGCGCTGGCCACCGACCCGACCCTGCTGGCCCTCGATGAGCCGGCGGCCGGCATGAATGCGACGGAAAAGCTGGCCCTGCGCGAGTTGCTGGTAAAAATCAAGGCCGAAGGCAAGACCGTGCTGTTGATCGAGCATGACGTGAAGCTGATGATGGGACTGTGCGACCGCATCACGGTGCTCGAATATGGCAAGCGCATCGCCGAAGGATTGCCAGCCGAAATACAACAAAACCCGGCCGTCATCGAGGCTTACCTGGGGGGATCGCACGCATGACTAACAATGGCTTGAACAACAACGTACTCAAGGTCGCGGGCCTGCACGTGGCTTACGGCGGCATCAAGGCGGTGAAAGGCATCGACCTGGAAGTCAACCAGGGCGAGCTGATCGCCCTGATCGGCGCGAACGGCGCCGGCAAGACGACGACCTTGAAAGCCATCACGGGCACGTTGCCGGCCTGCAAGGTCGAAGGCACGATCAGCTACCTGGGCGAATCGCTCAAGGGCACGAAATCGTTTCATTTGGTGGAAAGGAGACTGGCCATGGTACCGGAAGGGCGCGGCGTGTTTACCCGTATGTCGATCCGCGAAAACCTCATGATGGGCGCTTACACGCGTACGGACAAGGTGGGTGTCGAGGCCGATATCGAGAAATGGTTCGACGTGTTTCCGCGCCTGAAGGAGCGGGCGGCGCAGATGGCCGGCACCCTGTCGGGCGGCGAGCAGCAGATGTTGGCCATGGCGCGCGCGCTGATGAGCCATCCGAAACTGCTGCTGCTCGATGAGCCATCGATGGGCTTGTCGCCCATCATGGTCGAGAAAATCTTCGAGGTGATCCGCAAGGTCTCGTCCGAAGGCATCACGATTTTGCTGGTCGAACAAAATGCCCGCCTGGCCCTGCAAGCGGCGCACCGCGGCTATGTGATGGATTCCGGGCTGGTCACCATGGGCGGCAACGCGGCCGCCATGCTCGATGACCCGCGCGTGAAGGCAGCGTATCTGGGGGAGTAATAGCGCATAAAAAATGCCCCAGCTGGGCTGGGGCATAATGGCATCCGTCGGAGAAGTGCGGGATGGATGCCTGGAGGAGCTGGTAACAACGGACCGCCGGAGCGGTCGCGCAAGAATTACTTGGCAGTGCGCGGCACGACTTTTTCAGCCGCTTGCGTGAACTGGTTCACTGCCGATGTCAGGTTCGCCTCGATGGCTTCGACGGCTTGCTTGCTGGTTTTCGAGAATTGCTCGTAGCCTGCATTGGCATTGCCGATGGCGCTTTTCAGGATGGCGACGGCGTTTTCCGAACCGGCTGGCGCGTTCTTGGTGACTTCTTCCACCAGGGACAGCACTTTGCGGTTAGTTTCAGCGATTTGCGATTCAGCAGCTTTGCTGAACTCGGCTTGCGTGCCGGACGTGATGGCAGCCAGGTGACGGCCGTAAGCGATGGCTTTTTCGGCGCTAGGTTGGGCTTGAGCAGCGCTCAGCGAAAAGAATTCTTGTGGATCTTTTGCCGACAGCAATTGCTTGGCGGCGGCAGTCGATTCTTCCAGGGTCGCCTTGGCAGCGGTCAGGTTCAGTTCGACGATCTTTTCGATGCCTTCGAAGGCTTTGCCCGTCAGCGACGAGAACAAGGCGAATTGGGCTTCCAGGTTGGCTTTGGTAGCGGACGAAAATTGCTCAGGAATTGAAAACATATAAATCTCCAAAAAATCGAAATCTGGTTAATTTGATGCTGCGTGTACCGTTTGGGAAAGCAGGTGAATCTAAATTTTTCAAGCTGAACAAGAATTGTGCAACGCAACAAACCCTATTCTACGGTGAAAAAAAACGAAGTCAAGCGATTCTTGTGCGATGCAACAATTGAATAGATTTGCATCAAAAGCCATTGTTTCTAAAGAGAAATATTTGATTTCTGTGTGTTAATGGTTTGCGCGAAAACTGCTGTTTCCAGGGGCGGCAGGGGCGATCGCGGCGCAGCATGCTAGACTTGGCTCCCGCACTGGCGTCGTGTCCCGGTGCCGACCCCGTTTCCCGAGTTGATACCATGTCCAATCTTCCCGCCGCGGCTGGCACCAGCGGTAAAGCCCCCAAAGCCCCTTTCTTGACGACGCTGGCGCCGATGGCCTTGCCCGGCTTCTTCGTGTTGTTATGGAGCACAGGTTTTATTGTCGCCAAGTTCGGCCTGCCGTACGCGCCGCCGCTGACCTTCCTGTTGCTGCGCTTTCTGGGCGTGCTGCTGATCCTGCTGCCGCTGGTGTTGCTGTTGCGCGCGCCATGGCCCGTGGGACAGTTCCGCCAGATCGCCGTGGCCGGCATCCTGATGCAGGCTGGCTATCTGGCTGGCGTATGGTGTGCCATCAAACTGGGCATGCCAGCCGGTTTGAGCGCGTTGATCGTGGGCATGCAGCCCGTGCTGACGGCGTGCGCCGCGCCCCTGATCGGCGAATCCGTGCGTCCGCGCCAGTGGCTGGGCCTATTCTTTGGCTTGCTGGGCGTGGCCTTGGTCGTGTATGCCAAGATCAACCTCGTGGGCCTGACCGTGGAAAGCGTGCTGCTGTGCGTGTTTGCCTTGCTGTCGATGACGGCCGGCACCATGTATCAAAAACGCCACTGTCCCCAATTCGACTTGCGCACCGGCACGGTAGTGCAGTTTGCCGCCTCTATCGTGGTGGTGTTGCCGTTTGCCCTGTATTACGAAGGACTGGATTGGCATTTCAGCAGTGTGCAATGGACGGCGAATTTTATTGGCGCCTTGCTGTGGTCGGTACTTGTGTTATCCATCGGCGCCATCTTCCTGCTGTTCGCCCTGATCCGCCGCAGCGATGCCACGAAAGTGACGGGCTTGCTGTACCTGACGCCGCCCACGACGGCCGTGATGGCCTGGCTGATGTTTGGCGAAGCATTTAATATGCTGGGTATCGCCGGCATGCTGGTGGCCGTGGTCGGCGTGGTGTTTGTGGTCAAGAAATAGCGCATCAGGTAGAGAACAAGCAGAGAACAAGCAGAGAACAAGCAGATAACAAGCGGGAGAGCAGGGCAGTGAGCAAGCAAGCATCTGAAACACAGTCGACGCAGCAAGCCGTGGACGCCGTCATCGTGTCGCGCCGTTCGATCCGCGCCTTCCTGCCCACGCCGGTGGCGCAGGACGATATCGCGCGCATCCTGGAAGTGGCAGCGCGCGCACCCTCGGGCGCCAACATGCAGCCGTGGAAAGTGTATGTGCTGTCGGGCGAGGCGCGCCTGCGCCTGTCGCGCCGCATCCTCGACGCCTATGCCGCGCCGAAAGCGCCCGATGCGCCTGCGCGCATGGCGTCGTATATCTATTACCCGCGCCAGTGGACGGCGCCGTTCATCGAGCGCCGCCGCAAGATCGGCCTGGACCTGTATCAGCTGCTGGGCCTGGAGCGGGGCGACACGGCCGGCATGGCGGCCCAGCATGGACGCAATTTCCAGTTTTTCGATGCGCCCGTCGGCCTGATCTTTACCATCGAGCGGGTACTGGAACAGGGTTCCTGGCTCGACTACGGCATGTTCTTGCAAAACATCATGCTGGCGGCGCGAGCGCGGGGACTCGATACCTGCCCGCAAGCGGCCTTCATCCATTACCATGACATCATCCGCGAGGAACTGGGCGTGCCGGCCAGTGAAATGGTAGTGTGCGGCATGGCGCTCGGCTATGCCGACCCGGATAAGATCGAGAACCGCTTGAGCACGGAACGCGAGCCGCTGGCCGGCTTTGTTAAATTCATGGACAAATAGACACGCCAGCGATCTGCACAGGCAAACAGCCGGTTAAGGATGAGATTGTTTTCTGATCGCTAACGATTTGTATTTCGTTGCTGCAATAAATACTGTCCTAACTGTTAAATTGGCTTGCGATTACTCTGCATTTCGCTACACTGCAATAAGGCAACAGCTTCACGGGGAATTATCGAATGGCTAAGTTTAAACTTGCGCTGGGTATCCTGGCTTCCCTGCTGTTTGCGTTGGCGCCGGCTGCGGCCGTGCACGCCAAGGAAGCGAACGGCAAATCCTCAGCCTCCAAGAAATACAATACCAAGAAAGTCAAAGTGGTGTTGCGCAAGGGCGCGACGGCCGCGCCGCGCGACAAGAGCGTGCGCCGGGTCGTCATGGTGCGCGGCAAACGCAAAGTCATCTATCAGAAAGTCAGCAGCGTGGCCGTGCCCATGGCCGCACCGATGCCCACCATGGGCGACCTGGCTGGCCTGAACCTCACGCGCGATCCGCTCGACCTCAAATCGAGCGTGGCGCTGGTGCTGGACCAGGCCAATTCGGAGGTGCTGTTTGAAAAGAATTCCAATGTCGCCTTGCCCATCGCCTCCATCACCAAGATGATGACGGGTCTGGTGGTGGTCGAAGCGCGCCAGGACATGGATGAAGTGCTGACGATCATGGACGAGGACGTCGACCGCGCCAAGTTCAGCAGCTCCCGCCTGAAAGTGGGCTCACAATTGACGCGCGCGAATATGTTGCATATCGCCTTGATGAGCTCGGAAAACCGCGCCGCCTCGGCGCTGGGCCGCAATTATCCGGGCGGCTTGCCATCGTTTGTCGACGCCATGAACAGCAAGGCGCGCCAGCTGGGCATGCTCGATACGCATTACGTCGATTCCAGCGGTTTGTCGAAAATGAATGTGGCCAGCGCGCGCGACCTGGGCAAGCTGGCCATGGCCGCCTTTCGCCATCCGCTGCTGCGCGAGTACTCGACGGACCCGAAAGCCATCGTCGAAGCCAGCGGCCAGCCCATGCAGTTTGGCAATACGA
Organism: Janthinobacterium sp. DSP2-3-3; assembly: GCF_049897325.1. Lineage (NCBI taxonomy): Bacteria > Pseudomonadati > Pseudomonadota > Betaproteobacteria > Burkholderiales > Oxalobacteraceae > Janthinobacterium > Janthinobacterium sp. DSP2-3-3. Next base: position 224,087 of record NZ_JAFCWA010000003.1, read on the forward strand.
ATCACCTGGTGGCCAACCCGGGCTGGGAAATCGGCTTGCAAAAGACGGGCTTCATCAACGAGGCGGGCCGCTGCTTGATGATGCAGGCCGTCATCGAAGGACGGGCCGTGATCATGGTCTTCCTCGATTCCAAGGGGAAACAGTCGCGCACGGCCGATGCGGGGCGCATGCGCAAGTGGCTGGAGGCTCTCAAGCCTGCCAACATGAGCCTGCCTGGCGGTTAAGAATGTACCGGGCGGCATTGCTGCCCTGTATTTTTACTCTTGGGGTATAAATCCCAAGGTGACGGAAATCTGGTTCGCCGTCTCGACCAAGTCGACCAGCCACTCATCTTGCAGGCGGTCGGCCGGCGCGGAAATCGACAGGCCGGCAATCAGCTTGCCTGTATCGTCGCGGATGCCGGCGGCCATACAGCGCACGCCCAATTCCAGCTCTTCATTGTCGCGCGCATAGCCGCGCTCGCGCACCAGGCTCAGCTCGCGTTCGAGCTTTTGCAGATCCGTGATGGAATTCTTGTTGTGTCCGGCCAAGCCCGTGCGCGTGGCATACGCGCGGATGGCTTTCGGCTCGTCGACGGAGAGGAACAGTTTGCCTGTCGAGGTCAGGTGCAGCGGGCCGCGGCCACCGATTGCGCGCACCACTTGCATGCCCGAGCGCTCGGAAAAGGCGCGGTCGATGTAGACGATCTCGTCGCCCTGGCGCACGGACAGGTTGATGGTTTGCTGGGTTTTCTTGTGCAACTGGCGCATGAAGTCCAGCGCCGCTTCGCGTACGCTGAGGCGGCTTTTCACCACATTGCCCAGTTCCAGCAGGCGCATGCCCAGGCGGTACGTACCCGGTTCGATGCGGTCGACAAAGCGCGTCAGCACCATGTCGTTGAGGATGCGGTGCGCCGTCGAGGGGTGCAAGCCGGATACCTTGGACAATTCCTTCAGGCTGACCGGGTCGGAATATTTGGCCAGGGCATCGAGCAGGGCGACCATGCGTTCGATCACCTGGATCGTCGTCTTCGGGGCAGCGACCGGTTCAATTTTCATGATGGATTTGGTGCAATGCAGTATTCATGCTTCTTTATACCATGATGTGAAAAAATAGTGAAATGTTCCGAGATATTCAGCGAATAAATTGTCACAATTCTCATGTTGGCCCTCATAATTGGCGGCTGGACGTACTTTGAACCATGGAAAACTATGCAACCTGTCAATGAATTCAAGAGCAAAAGTGGCTTGAAACGGATTTTTTCCGCCTTTTTCTACTCGCTCGACGGCTTGAAGGCGGCCTGGCGTCATGAACACGCGTTTCGCCAGGAACTGGGCCTGTTCTTCGTCGGCACGCTGATCGCCTTGCTGCTGCGCATCTCCGCCTTTGAAAAACTGCTGTTGATCGGCGTGCTGCTGCTGGTATTGATCGTCGAATTGATCAATTCCGCGTTGGAAGCCGTGGTCGACCGTATTTCGCTCGAGCGCCATCCGCTGTCGAAAAACGCCAAGGATTTCGGCAGCGCCGCCGTGTTGCTGACTTGCATCCTGGCCTTCGCCACGTGGTCCGTGGTGCTGTTCAACCGCTTTTATTAACCGCTAAATCCCCGTTGTTCGCCGTCCATATGCGAAAAACGCATATCAAACGGCGAAACGCTTCGTTCTCTTTGCGGCCATAGCGCCGTAATCTGGTGGCTCTGAAAGTTCAACCACACGGGGATCTTAGATGCTGTCGAAAAAAATCATCATTGCCGCCGCCGTCAGCGCGTTTGCCATTCTGCAAACGGCGCAGGCTGCCGATATCACCCTGCTCAACGTGTCGTATGACCCGACGCGTGAGCTGTACCAGGATGTGAACACGGCATTTGCCAAGGAGTGGAAAGGCAAGACGGGTGACAACGTCAAGATCAAGCAATCGCATGGCGGTTCCGGCAAACAGGCGCGCGCCGTCATCGACGGCCTGGAAGCGGACGTGGTGACCCTGGCCCTGGCCTACGACATCGATGCGCTGGCCGAGCACAAATTGCTGGCCGCCGACTGGCAAAAACGCTTGACGCACAACAGCTCGCCTTACACCTCGACCATCGTGTTTCTCGTGCGCAAGGGCAATCCGAAAGGCATCAAGGATTGGAATGACTTGATCAAGCCGGGCGTCTCCGTCATCACGCCGAATCCGAAAACCTCGGGCGGCGCCCGCTGGAATCATTTGGCAGCCTGGGGCTATGCCTTGCGCCAGCCGGGCGGCAACGAAGCCAAGGCCAAGGATTTCCTCGGCAAGCTGTATAAAAACGTGCCCGTGCTCGATTCCGGCGCGCGCGGCGCCACCACCACCTTCGTCGAACGTGGCATCGGCGACGTGCTGATCGCCTGGGAAAATGAGGCTTACTTGGCCGTCAAGGAACTGGGCCCGACCAAGTTCGACATCATCACGCCTTCCGTCAGCATCCTGGCTGAGCCACCCGTCGCCGTTGTGGACAAGTTTGCCGACAAGCACGGTACGCGCAAGGTAGCCGAGGCTTACCTGAACTACCTGTACACGGACGAAGCGCAAGATATCATCGCCAAGAATTACTACCGTCCGGCCACGGACAAGGCGGCGAAGAAATACGCGTCGCAGTTCGCCAAGGTCAAGCTGTTCACCATCGAGCAAGTGGCCGGTGGCTGGACGACGGCGCAAAAGGCACACTTTGCCGACGGCGGCATTTTCGACCAGATCTACCAGCCTAAATAATATCGGATGGCAATCGGGAACGGTTGCCAGACTGCTACTAAAAGGGATCCATCATGGCGCTGCGCAGCTTTTCCGATTACCGGGTACTGATCGTGCCGGGCTTGCATAACAGCGGTCCCGAGCATTGGCAGAGTCGCTGGCAGCGCCTGTATCCGCAATTCGAACGGGTCGAGCAGGACGACTGGAACGCACCTGACCTGGCCACCTGGTCGGCGCGCCTGGACCAGGTGCGGCGGCAAGATGCGCGCCCGACCCTGATCGTTGCCCACAGCTTTGGCTGTTTGACGACGGCGCACAGCCTGGCCCGCGACCCGCACGGCGTGGCCGGCGTGCTGCTGGTGGGGCCGGCCGATCCGGACAAGTTTGGCGTGGCGCAAGCCTTGCCGCAAAAGCGCTTGCCGTGTCCCGGCATATTGATCGCCAGTCAGACGGACCCGTGGATGACGGCCGAGCACGCGGCGCAGTGGGCACGGCGCTGGAATTGCAAGTATATTGATGGCGGTGCGCTGGGCCATATCAACGCCGAGTCGCGCCTTGGTGACTGGGTCTATGGCCAGGCGCAACTGCAAACACTGTTTGATCTGGCGCAAAGCCACAAACGCCACCGTCAGGCAGCCTGATTCGACGAATATCCATAGCCACACAACTTCACAAGGAGATCACGATGACTTTACGCCTGGGCGATGTCGCCCCTGATTTTGAACAAGACAGCTCGATCGGCACGCTCAAGTTCCATGAGTGGGCTGGCGACTCCTGGGTGGTGCTGTTTTCCCACCCGGCCGACTTTACGCCCGTGTGCACGACGGAACTGGGCCTGACGGCCAAGCTCAAGCCGGAATTCGACAAGCGCAACGTGAAGGCCATCGCCCTGTCGGTGGACGCGGCCGAGTCGCACAAGAGCTGGATCAAGGATATCGAAGAGACGCAAAACACGGTGGTGGGCTTCCCCATCATCGCCGACGTCGACAAGAAAGTGTCGGTGCTGTACGACATGATCCACCCGGAGCAATCCGTCACGGCCACCGTGCGCTCCGTCTTCATCATTGACCCGAACAAGAAAGTACGGCTGATCCTCACGTATCCGCTGAGCACGGGCCGCAACTTCAATGAAATCCTGCGCGTCCTCGACGCCCTGCAACTGACGGACGGCTACACGGTGGCCACGCCCGGCAACTGGAAAGATGGCGACGACGTCATCATTCCCTTGACCGTGCAAGACCCGGACGTGATCAAGCAGAAGTATCCGAAGGGCTTTACGGCCACCAAGCCATATCTCCGCCTGACACCACAACCCAATAAATAAAAATTGCCACTCCAACAAAAAACGCACCTCGCTGGTGCGTTTTTTTTCGCCCAACGATTCGGTGGACAAGTATGCAAAATCCATCTAAGCAAATGAGAAATGGTTAGTTCTTTTTATAACGATTGCATGTGATTATTGCGCCTTGTAACTCAAAAATGTAATAAGAAGGGGTTTCTATGTCTGCAGCATCAGCAGCACCGCTCAAGGCGCGCGGAGCGCCGTTTCGGGTCATGCCGGGGTTTAAGCTGTCACTGGGCTTCACGCTCTTTTACTTGGCCTTGATCGTCCTCATTCCGCTCTCGTCGGTGTTCCTGAAAACCTTCACCATGACCTGGGACGCCTTCTTCAGCGCAGTTACATCCGAGCGCGTGATGGCGTCGTACCGGCTGACGTTTGGCGCCTCGCTGATCGCCGCCTTGCTGAACGTGGTGTTTGGCGGCATCCTGGCCTGGGTGCTGGTGCGTTATAAATTTCCTGGCAAGCGCATCATCGATGCGCTGGTCGACTTGCCGTTCGCCTTGCCAACGGCCGTCGCTGGCATCACCCTGACGGCCCTGTATTCGTCGAACGGCTGGTTCGGCCAGTTCATCGAAGGCGTGCTGGGCATCAAGGTGGCGTTCACGCCGCTGGGCGTGGTGGTGGCGCTGACTTTCATCGGCTTGCCTTTCGTCGTGCGCACCGTGCAACCGGTGCTGGAAGACGCGGAAAAAGAACTGGAAGAGGCGGCCGCCAGCCTGGGCGCCAATTCGCTGCAAACGTTTATCCGCGTCATCTTCCCCACGATTTTGCCGTCCTTGCTGACGGGCTTTGCGCTGGCCTTTGCCCGCGCCACGGGCGAATACGGTTCCGTGATCTTCATCGCCGGCAACATGCCGATGGTGTCGGAAATCACGCCACTGTTCATTATTACCAAGCTGGAGCAATACGATTACGCAGGCGCCACGGCCATCGCCGTGGTGATGCTGGTGGTGTCTTTCCTGCTGTTGTTGACGATTAACCTGCTGCAAGCATGGACGCGCGGAAAGGCGAAGAAATCATGAGTACCAATGTCTCTGCGGTTGCGAATGTGGAAGATGCGCTGCCAAAAGCGCGCCGCTTCGAACCGAACGTCGGTCCCGTCGTGCTGGAACCCTTGTGGGTGCGCACGGTATTGATCAGCATCGCCTTGCTGTTCCTGACGACCTTCCTGATCGTGCCCCTGGTGGCCGTGTTTGCCGAAGCGTTCAAGAAGGGCTGGGAAGCGTATATCGCCGCCATCATCGATCCGGACGCGATTTCCGCCATCAAGCTGACCCTGATCACGGCGGCCATCGCCGTGCCGTTGAACCTGGTCTTCGGCGTGGCCGCTTCCTGGTGCATCGCCAAGTTCGAATTCCGTGGCAAGAGCATTTTGCTGACCCTGATCGACTTGCCGTTTTCCGTCTCGCCCGTGATTTCCGGCTTGATCTACGTGCTGATGTTTGGCGCCCAGGGCTGGTTCGGCCCGTGGCTGCAGGCGCACGACATCAAGATTTTGTTTGCCGTGCCCGGCATCGTGCTGGCCACCATCTTCATCACCTTCCCCTTCGTGGCGCGCGAACTGATCCCGCTGATGCAGGCGCAGGGCAGCGAAGAGGAAGAGGCCGCCATCGTGCTGGGCGCCTCGGGCTGGAATACTTTCCGCAGAGTCACCTTGCCAAATATCAAATGGGGTTTGCTGTATGGCGTGATCCTGTGTAACGCCCGCGCCATGGGCGAGTTCGGCGCCGTGTCCGTGGTCTCCGGCCATATCCGCGGCGAAACCAACACCATGCCGCTGCAAGTGGAGATTTTGTACAACGAGTACAACTTTGCCGCCGCGTTTGCCGTCGCCTCCCTGCTGGCCCTGCTGGCGCTGGTGACCCTGGCCTTGAAAGCTTTTATTGAGTGGCGTTTGAACGAGAGCGACGCCGACGATTCCGCCTTACGTTCTACGGAGCACTGATCATGACCATCGCAGTTAACAACATCCATAAGCGTTTCGGCGATTTCGTCGCCCTCGACAATATCTCGCTGGACTTTCCCGCCGGTGAACTGACTGCCTTGCTGGGCCCGTCCGGTTGCGGCAAGACCACCTTGCTGCGCATCATTGCCGGCCTCGAGCATCCGGACAGCGGACAAGTACTGCTGGACGCGGAAGACGCATCGAACCGCCACGTGCGCGAGCGCCAAGTGGGTTTCGTGTTTCAACACTATGCGCTGTTCAAGCACATGACGGTGTTTGAAAACGTGGCCTTTGGCTTGCGCGTGAAGTCGCGCAGCGAGCGCCCGTCGGAAGACCAGATCCGCCGCAAGGTAAAAGATTTGCTGGAGCTGGTGCAGCTGGACTGGCTGGCCGACCGCTATCCGCCGCAGTTGTCGGGCGGCCAACGCCAGCGCATCGCCCTGGCGCGCGCACTGGCTGTCGAGCCCCGTGTGCTGCTGCTCGATGAACCGTTTGGCGCGCTCGACGCCAAGGTGCGCAAGGAATTGCGCCGCTGGCTGCGCCGCCTGCATGACGACTTGCACGTCACCAGCATTTTCGTCACGCATGACCAGGAAGAGGCGCTGGAAGTGGCTGACCAGGTGGTGCTGATGAACAAAGGCACTGTCGAGCAAATCGGTTCCCCGGAACAAGTTTACAACCACCCGGCTTCGCCCTTCGTCTACGGCTTCCTGGGCAACGTCAACCTGTTCCACGGCCGCGTGCATGACGGCGTGATGGCGACCGGTGACGCCAGCTTCGAAGTACCCGATTACGCGGGCGTGAGCGACAGCAAGGGCACGGCCTATGTGCGTCCGCACGACCTGGAAATCGACCGCTACACGCAGGGCGCCGAAGGCATCGTGGTCAAGCTGAGCCGCGCCCATGCGATCGGCCCGCTGGCCCAACTGGACTTGCAGCGCGTCGATAACAGCGAACTGATCGAAGCGGTGATGTCGAACGAGCGCTTCACCCATCTGCAACTGAAAGAGGGCGAGACCCTGGTCGTGCGCCCGAAACGATTACACGTGTTCGTTGAACCGACAAGAACCTAAGAGGCTGCAATACTATGAATTTTCAACAACTGCGCTCAATCCGCGAAGCGGCCCGCCGCGGCTACAACCTGACGGAAGTGGCGAACGCCCTGTTCACGTCGCAGCCGGGCGTGAGCCGGCAGATCCGCGAACTTGAGGACGAGCTGGGCGTGGTGATTTTCGAGCGCAACGGCAAGCGCTTGACGGGCTTGACGGAGCCGGGCAAGGGCATCCTGAAAATCGTCGACCGCCTCTTGATCGAGGCGGAAAACTTGCAGCAAGCCAGCTTGGAATACAGCGGCCAGACCAGCGGAACGTTATCGGTGGCGGCGACGCACACGCAGGCGCGCTATGCGCTGCCGAAAGTGGTGCAGGGCTTCCGCGCCGCTTTCCCCGACGTGCGCATTGCGCTGCAACAAAGCGCGCCCGAGCATATCGCGGAATGGGTGCTGTCGGGCAAGACCGATATCGGCATCGCCACGGAAGGCCTGAGCCAGTTCCCCGACCTGGTGTCGTTCCCGTGCTACCGCTGGAGCCATTTGATCGTCGTGCCGGACGGTCATCCGTTGCTCGACCATTCGCCCATCCGCCTGGAAGACCTGGCGAAATACCCGTTGATTACCTACGACAAGGGTTTCACGGGACGCGGCCATATCGACGATGCCTTCGCCAAGGCGGGCGTGGCCACCGATATTATTTTGACGGCCATGGATTCCGACGTCATCAAGCAATACGTGGCGCTGGGCATGGGCGTGGGCATCGTGGCATCGATGGCCTTCGACCATGGCCGCGACAAGGGATTGCGGGCGGTGGAAGCGTCGCATTTGTTCGCCACCAACACGACGCGCCTGGCCGTGCGCCGTGGCGCCTACCTGCGCGCCTACGCCTACGAGTTCATCCTGCAACTGGCGCCGGATCTGACGCGCGAAGACATCGACCGCGCCATGGCGGGAGAGGAAGCCCTCTAGCCGATGGCTGCCCGCTGCGCGCGCGTCAGGCTGGCCACGGCGCGCGCGTGGGAATCCTGCACCAGTTCCATCAGGTAATCGGCAGGGAAGCGCGCCACATCGACGATGGTGACCCAGTGAAAGCGGCCCATGTAGCGGGCCGGTTTCACGCCGGGCATGTCCGTCAGTTCAATAAAGCGTGCCGCGCTGACCCGCAAGCTGAAGCGCCACTGTTCCGGTGCGCTGGTCTTAAAGTAGGCAAATTTCTTGCCGCTCACCTCAACCACGAGGATGTTCGACGGCGGGCCGTACAGCACGGCTTGCGCGCCGGGCAGCGCCGCGCAAAAGTCTTTCAGTTCATCTGTTGTCATTCGTCAACCGCCATGAATTGTTGCGTGTTGTGGTCGAAAGCATAGGCTGACCCGGCCGGAGAATCCAGCAGGCGGATGAAACGGTCGTCCACGCTGAGCACGGCGCCCAGCGAGATCAAGGCCATGTTGGCGCTGTCGTTGATGTAATCGTCGTTTTCATCGTTGGCCGTGAAGCGCCAGCCGCTGTCGTCGGCATTGTCGGGTTCCTCACGGTACAGATAGCCGACGGGCGCGCCATCTTCCAGCACGCGCTTGGTGACGAAGCACAGGCCCGCATAGCGGTTGACGAGGTTATCGTCATCGTCGTGCTGCGTATTGATGATGTGGCGCGCCGCGAAGTCGACGGGGTCTTTGGCCTGCAGATCCCGAATGTGGCCAGGCATGTTGTCGAGCTTGCCGGTGAAATGCTCATGCGCTTCCACCGTCTCGACCAGCACCCACATGCGCTCGGCGCCCGGTGCTTGCGGATCGTCACTGTGGAAGGCGAAGATCAGCTTGACCACATCGCCGGGGCGCACCTGGGCGATGGCCTCGGGCGGCGATTTATAGAAGGTGTAGGGATGGCGCGCCGCCAGTTCGGCGGCGTCGGCCAGGTGCCAGCTGGGCATGGTGGTCCGTCGTCAAGAAGAATAAAACCCATGGTAGCCGATTGCAGGCAAGGATGGCCACCCGTACGCCAGCGCTTTATTCGGTGTCGAAGGCCGGAATAAAAAACGGGAGGCAGATGCCTCCCGTGCTGCGTTGCTATTACCAGCTATTACCAGCTATTACCAGCTATAACCCGCCTTGGCGTAGTAATAGCGGCCGTTGAAACCGTTCGGCGCGAAGATGCTGTACGGCTGGGTGCCGTTGACGCTCAGGTTGCCGTTGCTGGTCACTTGCGCCGGGTAGCGGTTGGTGACGTTGTCGATGCCGGCCACCAGGCGCCAGTTCTTGCCCAGTTTCACGGAACCGGACACGTCCAGCACCCATTGCGGGTCATACGTCTGGTCCAGCTTGACGTCGTTTTGCGGCACGGTGAAGCTGCCGTAGCGCGTCACGACGCCGTGCGCATTCCAGATGCCGAAGCCGTAGTCGGCAGCCAGGCTGAACTTGTCTTTCGGCGATGCCACCGTGATGCGGTCGATGCTCTGGCGGTCGATCAGCTTCAGGTTATTGGCCGTCAGGATGGCCGGGTTGTTCGCCACGCGCTCCACCGAACTCTTGTTGTGGTTGTACGCCACGGTCAAGTCCAGGCGGTCCTTCTCTTGCAGGTCGATGCGGTAGGTGCTGACGATGTCCACGCCTTCCGTGCGCGTATCGACAGCGTTGGTGAAATAGCGTCCCGAGCCCACCGGCGTGCCCTGCGCTGCCAGGATGTTCTTCAAAGCATTGCTGAGGATCAGATTGGCTGAGAACAGGATGCGGTTGTCGATGTCGATGCGGTAGGCGTCCACTGTCGTCGTGAAGTTGCGGCTGGGCTGGAACTGCAGGCCGAGGCTGTAGTTGCGCGCCTTTTCCGGTTTCAGGTCCTGTGCGCCCAGAGCGCGCGCCTGCGGCGTGTTGACGGCGAAGGTGCCCGTCTCGATTGGCGTATTGACGCCGTTGACGACCTGGAAGTTGGTCGTGGTGATGGTGTAATACTGCTGTGCCAGCGATGGCGCGCGGAAGCCGCTTGACACCGTGCCGCGCAGGGACAGCGCATCGGTGAACGCATAACGGGCCGAACCCTTGGCCGAGGTGGTGCTGCCGAAATCGCTGTAGCGTTCATGGCGCAGGGCCACGCCGCCCGACAGTTTCTTCGTTGCTTCCGCTTCCAGGTTCACATAGATCGACTCGTTATGGCGCGAGTGGCTGCCAGCGTTGGCCGGACGGAAGCCGGCAAAGCCCTGCGAGCCGCCAGCCAGCTTCGGATCTGCGGTGATGTACGACGCTTCATCGCCGGCACCGATGCTGTACTTTTCATGGCGCGCTTCGGCACCCACGGCTACCGTCAGCGGGCCCGTAAAGTAAGACACGGGAAACTCGCGCGCCGCATCGAGGTTCAATACCGTCTGTTCATTTTTCAGTGAGCCGGCATAGAAATGCGTGGGGCTGTTCGCGCCCAGCGACTGGTTGACCGTGTTGTCCAGGTCCAGTTCGAACTTGTTGCTACCGTAATTGATGCTGGCATCCCAGCGCCAGCCGGCCGCTTCACCGCGCAAGCCCGTGACGATGGACTGGTCGGTCAGGGTGCTGTTTTGCAGCGGCAAGAAGCCTTCCGGGAAGAGCGGCGTGCGCTGAGAATACGCTTTGGTGACAGAGTCCTGGATCAGCGCCGTGCGCCAGGTGGCGGCGGCCGACGTGTCGCGCTTGCCGTAGTTGCCGAAGGCATACCAGTCCACATTGTCATTGATGTGGTATTCGCTGTTGAGGAAAATCGTTGCCGGCTTGCTTTCCGGGTCGCCGTAGCGCTGGTTGACCTTGCCATAGCGCGGTTCCAGCGGATTGCGGAAATCGGCGCCGGCGCGGTTGGTCGGATCGCGTTCAGCCACTTCGGCCGAGACACGTACCCAGCCGTCCTCGCCCAGGGCGAAGCCGGCCGAACCCTTGATGGATTTCTGCTTGCCGTCGCGCTCCTGCGTCTGGCCATAGCCCACTTCGACGTCGCCGCCGGCCGCGCCTTTTTTCAGGATGATGTTGATCACGCCGGCAATCGCGTCGGAGCCGTATTGGGCCGCCGCGCCATCGCGCAGCACTTCCACGTGGTCGATGGCGGCCAGGGGAATGGCGTTCAGGTCGACGGGTGCCGAGCCGCGACCCAGTGAACCGTTGACGTTGACGACGGCCGAAGTGTAGCGGCGCTTGCCGTTCACCAGCACCAGGGTCTGGTCCGGCGACAGGCCGCGCAGCTGGGCAGGGCGCACGGCGTCGCTGGCATCAGCGCCCGTGGCGCGGGCAAAGTTCAGCGATGGCAGCAGGCGCGCCAGCACGGTGGCCAGTTCGCCCGAGCCCGTGCTTTGCAGGTCGCGCGAGGTGAGGATGTCGATCGGCGATTCGGAATCGATGGTGCGGCGGTTCTTGGCGAAGGTGCCGGTGACCACCACCGATTGCAATTCCCCCTCAGCCGGCAGCTCTTGCTGCGCTTGCACATGCATTGGCAGGCTGAAGCAGGCGATCAGGCTGGCGGCGATAACGGTTTTTATGGGCAGGGCGGGAAGCTGGGAGCGGGCGGTGCTTGAACTCATCGACGATATCTCTTCGGTTGGTGGTTGCGCGGACCATGGCGGTCCGATGACGAAATCAGCTTAGCAGCGGGCGAACGGTGTGCTTACGAATCGTTCTGTCTATTGATATGCAATAAATGTCTGATACACGTAAAAATGCCGCGAGTAGCGCATATGGCCTCGTTTCCAGCATACGACCGGGCATGGCACGGCCGCAATGCTGCACAGCAGTAAATTACCAGCTGTTGTATAAATACGACTATATGTAATGAGAGGGGGGCGCCTACTGTCCCGGATTGGGCAAGCTGGCGTGGATGGCGTCGACGGCCGCCACCAGTTCCGGCGACAGCGTGACTTGATGTGCATCGATATTTTGCTGCAACTGCTCCACGCTGGTGGCTCCGATGATGGTGGCTGCCACGAACCAGCGCGTATAGCACCAGGCCAGCGCCAGTTGCGCCGGCGTCAAGCCATGCGCGCGGGCCAGCGCCGCATACTGGCTGGCTGCCGCTATGGTAGCGGGGCGCACGTAGCGGGGACTCCAGCCGGCAGGGAAGCGCGTCAGGCGCCCCTTGGCTTGCGAATCGTCGAGGTATTTCGCCGTCAGCTGGCCGAACGCCAGCGGGCTGTAGGCCAGCAAGCTTACATTTTCCCGGTGGCAAGTTTCATCGAGCAGGCTCGTCTCGAAATGGCGTGCCGTCAGGTTGTACAGGTTCTGGATGGATGCAATGCGCGGCAAGCCTTTCAGCTCGGCCTGTTTGATGCATTCGCACACGCCCCACGACGATTCGTTCGATACGCCGATGTGGCCGATCTTGCCTTCCTCGACCAGCTTGCCCAGCACGGCCAACGTATCTTCGATGGCGACCGAGGCGTGTTCCTTGCGCGGGTTGTACACGCTGGCGCCGAAGATGGGCAGGTTGCGGCTGGGCCAGTGCAATTGATACAGGTCGATGTGCTCCGTCTGCAGCCGGCGCAAGCTGTCTTCGACGGCAATGCGGATATTGACCGCGTCGTGGTCGGTCTTGCCCTTGCGTATCCAATGCATGCGCGAGTTCGGTCCGGCCACCTTGGTGGCCAGGACGATGTCGCCGCGCCTGCCGCTTTTCTTCAGCCAGCTGCCAATGTAGCGCTCGGTGCTGCCCTGCGTCTGCGCGCTGGCCATTACCGGATACATCTCCGCCGTGTCGATGAAATTGATACCCCGTTCCAGCGCGTAGTCGAGCTGGCTGTGCGCTTCGGCTTCGCTGTTCTGTTCGCCGAAGGTCATCGTGCCCAGGCAGATCCTGCTCACTTCCAGGCTGCTGGAACCCAGCTTGATCTTTTCCAAGCGCCGTCCTTAGCGGGCCTGCTTGCCGCGCAGCGCGCGGGCGCACTCCTTGATCAAGGCAGGACCGGCGTAAATCAGGCCGCTGTACAGCTGCACCAGTTGCGCGCCCGCCTCGAACTTGGCCACGGCGTCGCTGCCCTGCATGATGCCGCCCACGCCGATGATGGGCAGGGCGTCGCCCAGTTTCGCTTTCAGCAAGCGGATGACATTGTTTGACAGCTCGAACACGGGCGCGCCCGACAGGCCGCCCGCTTCGGCGCCGTGCGGCATGCCTTCGACGGCGCTGCGCGACAGGGTCGTGTTGGTGGCGATGACGCCGTCGATCCGGTGGCGCGTGAGCGACTCGGCGATGCTTTTCACCTGTTCGCCATCCATGTCCGGCGCGATTTTCAGGGCCAGCGGCACGTAGCGTTTGTGCTTGTCGGCCAGGCGCGCTTGCGCTTCCTTCAGTTGCGACAGCAGGGCGTCGAGTTCGGACGCGCCTTGCAGCTGGCGCAGGTTCTTGGTGTTCGGCGACGAGATGTTCACCGTCACATAGCTGGCGTAGGGGTAGACTTTTTCCAGGCACAGCAGGTAGTCGTCGGCTGCCCGTTCGATGGGCGTGTCGGCGTTCTTGCCGATGTTCAGGCCCAGCACGCCGGCGCGGTTTTGGTAAAACTTCGACGCCTGCACGTTGGCCACGAAGGCGTCCACGCCGCCATTATTAAAGCCCATGCGGTTGATGATGCCCTGCGCCTGCGGCAGGCGGAACATGCGCGGTTTCGGATTGCCGGCCTGCGCGCGCGGCGTGACGGTGCCCACTTCGATGGAGCCAAAACCCAGGTCGGCCAGCGCATCGATGTAGGCGCCATCCTTGTCCAGGCCCGCGGCCAGGCCGACCGGGTTCGGGAAGGTGATGCCCATTACCGTGCGCGGATCGGCTGCAGGTTTGCCGGCCAGCTTCGTCAGGCCCAGCGCGCTAGCGCGTTTCAGGGCGGGCAGGGTGAAATGGTGGGCCGCTTCGGCATCCATCGAAAACAGCAGCGGGCGGGCGAGGGAGTACAGGAATTTTTCAGACATGGGGCGCTTTGAGTAGGTGTGCGGGCTACCGGGAAGGGCTGGCGGCGCGCAAAATAAGTGCCGTATTTTACCGTGTTCTGCGCGGCTGCCGGGTGTATAGTTCTTGTTGGTCTGATGCAATATTGATTCCTTGTTAATTCGCATCCGGCCGTTGACCTTCCTGTTTTTTCCCTGTTCTCTTTACTTCATAAGCGAGACATCGATTGAAAAAGACACGTATCTTGACCGCCATCGCGGCCGCCAGCGCACTGCTGCTGAGCCACCCGGCCCTGGCCCTGCCCAATACGCAAGACACCCGCATGCTGAGCGAACCGGCCGTCTCCAGCCGCCACATCGCCTTCATTTATGCGGGTGACCTGTGGCTGTCGAACCTGGACGGCGGCGGCGCACGGCGCCTCACCTCCGACCTGGGCGACAAGTCCAACCCCGTCTTCTCGCCTGACGGCAGCCTGATCGCATATAGCGCCAACATCGATGGCAATGTCGACGTGCATGTGATCGCGGCGGCTGGCGGCGTACCGCGCCGCCTGACCTTCCATCCGGGCGCGGACCTGGCGCAGTCGTTCACGCCCGATGGCCAGGCCGTAATGTTCACCTCGCCCCGCGCCGCCTTCAACAACCGCTTCCAGAAGCTGTTTACGGTACCGGTGGTGGGTGGCGTGGAAACCCAGCTGGAGATCCCGAATGCATCGCGCGCCGCCTATTCGCCGGACGGCAAGCGCATCGCATACAACCCGCTGATGCCCGCCTTCAAGCAGTGGAAGCGCTACCGGGGCGGCACCAATTCCTGGCTGTGGCTATTTTCGTCGAGCGACAAATCCATCGAAAAAATCCCCCAGCCCACGACGCGCTCGAACGACGTCGATCCGATGTGGATCAAGGAGACGGTGTACTTCCGCTCCGACCGCAACGGCGAATTCAACCTGTTTGCCTATGATGTGAAAACGAAGGCCGTGCGCCAGCTGACGCAGCACACGGATTTCCCCGTGCTGAACGCGTCGGCGGCGAACGGCACCATCGTCTACGAGCAGGCCGGCTATCTGCACTCGTTTGACATCGCCAGCGGCCAGGCGCACAAGCTGGCCATCGGCGTGGCCAGCGACCTGGGGCAGACGCGCCCTCGCTGGGTCAAGAATGCGAAATACATCCGCGACGCGTCGATTTCGCCGTCGGGCGCGCGCATCGCCTTCGAATACCGGGGCGAGATCGTCACCATCCCCGCCGACAAGGGCGACGCGCGCAACCTGACGCAGACGGCCGGCGCCCACGAGCGCACGCCCATCTGGTCGCCCGATGGCCGTTCGGTCGCGTATTTCTCGGACGAGTCGGGCGAGTATGAATTGCATGTGCGAGCGCAGGATGGCAAGGGCGCCGTGAAGAAACTCAAGCTGAATGGCAGCGGCTTTTATGACAACGCCGTCTGGTCACCCGACAGCAAGAAGATCGCGTTTGCCGACAATGGCTGGAGCATGTATGTGATCGACATCGGCACGGGCAAGCTGCAGAAGGTCGCCACGGAACCGATGTATGGCGTCGACAAGAGCATGCGCGCCTCGTGGGCGCCCGACTCGCGCTGGCTGGCCTACACGCTCAATTCGCCCACCTACACGCGCAGCGCCTACATTTATTCCGTCGAACAGAACAAGTCGATGCCGGTGACCGATGGCCTGTCCGACGTGGCCCAGCCCGTGTTCGACAAGAGCGGCAAGTACCTGTACTTCTTCGCCTCGACGAATGCAGGCCCCAGCAACAACTGGTTCTCGCAGCAGAATGAAGACAACGTGGTGACACGCACCGTATGGATGGCCGTGTTGCGGCGCGACTTGCCGTCGCCGCTGATCAAGGAAAGCGACGAGGAAAAGGCCGCCAGCGCGGAAACTAAAAAAGACACGGCGAAGGCGGAGCCGGAGGCGAAGAGCGAACCGAAGGTCGATCCGAAGACGGGCCGCGACGACCCGAAAGTGACGGTGGCGCCAGTGGCGCCGATCAGCATCGATTTCGACGGCATCGCCACGCGCATCGTCGACCTGCCATTGCCTGCCGCGCAGTTCTCCAGCCTGACCGCCGGCGCCGCGGGCCAGATCTTTTTGCTGCGCGAAAGCGATGGCAAGAAGGCCGTGCAGCGCTTCGATTTGAAGGAGCGCAAGGCGGAAACCGTGGTGGCGGAGGCAGATGATTTCGAGGTTTCGGCCGACGGCAAGAAGCTGCTGTACCGCCAGAAGGATAACTGGGCCATGGGTAGCGCCACGGGCAAGCTGCTGGCGCCCGGCGAAGGCAAGATCAAAATCGACGCCATCGAGGTAAAAGCCGATCCGCGTGCCGAGTGGACGCAGATTTTCAATGAAGTCTGGCGCATCAACCGCGATTATTTCTATGACCCGGGCATGCATGGCGTGGACTGGAAGGCCATGCGCGACAAGTACGCCGTCTTCCTGCCCGAGCTGTCCAGCCGCGCCGACCTCAACCGCCTGATTCAATGGATGTGCAGCGAACTGGCCGTGGGCCACCATCGCGGTGGTGGCGGCGACGATTTTATCGAAGCGAAGAAGGTGCCGGGCGGCTTGCTGGGCGCCGATTATGAAGTCAGCGATGGCCATTACCGCTTCAAGAAGGTGTATGGCGGCTTGAACTGGAATCCGGCCCTGCGCGCGCCGCTGACGGAGCCTGGCCTGAACGTCAAGGCGGGCGAATACCTGCTGGCCGTCGACAGCCGCCCTTTGCTGCCGCCGACGAATATCTACAGCGCCTTTGAGAATACGGCCGGCAAGGCCATCGACCTGACCGTGGGGCCATCGGCCGATGGCAAGGGCGCACGCACGATCACCGTGGTGCCCGTGCCCACCGAGGATGCCTTGCGCAACCGCGATTGGATCGAAGGCAATATGCGCAAGGTCAACGCGGCAACCGGTGGCAAGGTGGCGTACGTGTACGTGCCGAATACGGCGGGCCTGGGCCACACCTACTTCAAGCGCTACTTCTTCCCGCAGGCGGACAAGCAGGCCATCATCGTCGACGAGCGTTTCAATGGCGGCGGCAGCGTGGCCGATTACTACATCGAGATCTTGCAGAAGAAGGAAATCGCCTGGTGGACCATGCGTTATGGCGCCGACATGAAGACGCCATCGGCTTCCATCCAGGGCCCGCGCGCCATGCTGATCGACGAGACGGCCGGCTCGGGCGGCGACCTGCTGCCGTGGATGTTCCGCAAAAATAACATGGGCCCGCTGATCGGCAAGGCCACCTGGGGCGGCCTGGTGGGCATCCTCGGCTTTCCCGTGCTGATGGACGGCGGCAGCATCACGGCGCCGAACCTGGCGTTCTGGACGCGAGAAAATGGCTGGGGCGTGGAAAACGAGGGCGTGCCGCCCGATATCGAAGTCGAGCAAACGCCGGCCGACGTCATTGCAGGACGTGATCCGCAGCTGGAAAAGGCGATTGAAGTGATCCAGGGCGAACTGGCGAAGAACCCGCCCGCGCGGCCTGCACGTCCGGCGTTTCCGGACAAAAGCAAATAAAGGGGATTAATAAGCAAAAGGGGCGCAAGCCCCTCTTTTATAGGATCACCCACTGCCCCTTGATGCGCGCTTCCAACGGCTTGAAGTTGATTTTATACGCCATCTTCGGGCTTTGCGCGATCCAGTAGCCCAGGTAGATATACGGCAGGCCCAGTTCGCGCGCCTGGGCGATTTGCCACAGCACGTTGTAGGTGCCGTACGAGGCGCCCGGCACGTCCGGATCGAAGAAGGTGTAGACGGACGACAGGCCATCGGCCAGTACGTCGATGATGCTGACCATGCGCAGCGTGCCATCCGGCTCGCGGAACTCCACCAGGCGCGTGTTGACCCGGCTTTGCAGCAGGAATTGCGCGTACTGGTCGCGGCTGTCCTGGTCCATGCCGCCGCCCGCGTGGCGCGTGCTCTGGTAGCGCAGATACAGTTCGTAATGCTCGTCAAGGAAGGACAGGGTGGCCACGCCCGCCTGCAGGTCGGCGTGCCGGCTCCATGCGCGGCGCTGGTTGCGGTTGGGAGTGAAGGATTGCGCCACCACGCGCACGGGGATGCAAGCCTGGCAGCCGTCGCAATACGGCCGATAAGTGAAAATGCCGCTGCGGCGAAAGCCGTTGCGCACCAGTTCCGAATACACGTCGCTGTTGATCAGGTGCGAAGGCGTGGCTACCTGCGAACGGGCCTGGCGGTCGTCCAGGTAGCTGCACGGGTAGGGCGCCGTCGTGTAGAACTGCAGGGTGGCAAACGGTAGTTCGTTCAGGTGCGTCATGCTGATCCTGTCTGGTCTGTCCGCGGCAATGGATGTCTGTGTGAAGATATCATAGCGTTTTTATGCGGGCGGCGCAGCATGCCAATCGGTGATCTGCGTTGCTTCAATGGCGCTGCGTACGTGGGCCAGGAAACGCGCGCGCGAAATGGGCGCCGCGCCCAGCGAGGCCAGGTGCCTGGTTTCTTGTTGGCAGTCGATCATGGCCACGCCGCGCGCCTTCAAAAAACGCACCAGCTGCGCCAGTGCGATCTTCGAACCATCCGAGACGCGCGCGAACATCGATTCGCCATAAAACATGCGCCCGATCGACACGCCATACGCGCCGCCCACCAGTTCCCCGTCCAGCCACAGTTCCGACGAGTGCGCGTAGCCCAGCTTGTGTAAGCCCGTGTAGCCTGCGATGATTTCGTCCGAGATCCAGGTGCCCGGGCCATCCTTGCGCGGCGCCGCGCAGGCGCGCATGACGGCGTCGAAATCGCTGTCGAAGCGCAACTGCCAGCGCCCGTCCGTGGCGGCGCTGCGCTCGACCTTGCGGATGGTCTTGGCCAGGCTGTCGGACACCTTGAAGTCCTCCGTCATCAGCACCATGCGTGGATCGGTACTCCACCACAGGATAGGCTGGCCTTCGGAAAACCAGGGAAAGATACCGTGTTTGTAGGCGTCGAGCAGGCGCGCGGGCGACAGGTCGGCGCCGGCCGCCAGCAAGCCGGGCGCCTCGTCGGTGAGGGCGCGCGAGACGTCGGGGAATGGGGTGTGGGTGTCGAGCCAGGGAATCATGCGGCGTCAAAGGTGGCAGTTGGTGGAGGCTTACTCGGGAGCTTACTCAGCATCCGTGCGCGCCATCGGGCGCGTGATGTCGCCCGTATGGACACCGTAGCTGCCGCCTTCGCGGATTTTCACGCGGTCGGCAAAGAACAGTTCCAGGGTGGCGCGGATGGTCGGGAAGGCCAGGTCATCCCAGGGAATTTGCGCTTCCGTAAACAGCTGCACCTCCAGGCTTTCGATGCCCGGCGCGAAATCGAGGTCGCGCAAACGCGCCAGGTAGAACAGGTGTACCTGGTGCACGCGCTGCACGTTGAGCAGCGAAAACAGGGGGCCCAGTTCGATATTCGCACCCGCTTCCTCCACCGTTTCACGCTCGGCCGCGTCCGACGTGGTTTCATCGTTTTCCATGAAGCCGGCCGGCAGGGTCCAGTAGCCCAGGCGCGGCTCGATGGCCCGCTTGCACAGCAAGACCTGCAGCTGGCCATCCTCTTCCCATACGGGGATGGAGCCGACCACCATTTTCGGGTTCTGGTAATGGATGGCGTCGCAGTTGGCGCAGACATAGCGCGGACGGTTGTCACCTTCCGGGATGGACAGGCTGACAGGATGGGCGCATTCGGAGCAGAATTTCATGGGCGGGCTTAGGAAAATGGGTGTCTAGTGTAACGCTTACTGTACACCGATTGCGCGCGGCGTGGCGTGACGGGCGGACAGAATGCCAACCGGCAATTGACCGAACTTTTAACGCACTTTTTAACGCACTTTTAATTCAATGGCGCTATTGCGCTCGAAGTTGAGATAGCTATTGCCTAAGCCACCCGTTTGCCCTTATAATTCAAGTGCGGGGTGGAGCAGTCTGGCAGCTCGTCGGGCTCATAACCCGAAGGTCACAGGTTCAAATCCTGTCCCCGCAACCAATACCTGAAAGCCGCTGACTCTTGAAAAAGATCAGCGGCTTTTTTCATTTCTACCTGGCGCTACGCATAGTCTACGCATCGTCTACCCATCGGCAAACTCCGGGAGGCGGGGCAGGAATGAGATTGTCAAATCATGCCCTTTACGCCGCGCAACAATCTGGTATATAATTCTGCTGCGGGGTGGAGCAGTCTGGCAGCTCGTCGGGCTCATAACCCGAAGGTCACAGGTTCAAATCCTGTCCCCGCAACCATTTCGAAGCCGCTGGTTCCTCGCAAGAGGGTCAGCGGTTTTTTCGTTTACGGGGCGATTTCTTCTGCCAGCTGGCGCGCATACACCACCAGCCGCAAGTGGCGGTCCGCATCGATGGTCAGCGAGGTGTGCCCATACGCGACCTGCTCGCCGTCGATTCTCAGGTGGCGCACGCCTTCGCACGGTGCATGCACGTCATGGCGGCGCCACCACAGCTTGAACTCGGGCGACACTTTTTCCAGTTCTTCCACCAGTGCGTGGATATCGGCTTCCTGCGTGGCGCGCGCGTAGTCGCGGCGAAAGCTCGACAGCACCAGCGGCGCCTGCTCTTCCCAGCCGGCGAAGCGTGAGCGCAGCAGCGGGTCGGTAAACAAGAGCCACAGCAGATTGCGGCGCGCGGCAGCATGCACGCCGAAGCCAAACAGGGCATCCGCCCCCCCGTTGAACGCCAGCACGTCCCAGCGCAAGTTGAGCACATACGCCGGATGCGCCAGTTCGTGCATCAAGCGGCGCACCAGCGGCGGCACCACGCAATACGTCTTGCCCTCTTCGGCCGGCGGACGCGCGTGTGCCAGCAGGAACAGGTGGCGGCGCTCGCCCGCGTCCAGTTTCAGCACTTCGGCCAGCTTGTCGAGAAAGGCGCTGGAGACGCCGATGTCGCGCCCCTGCTCCAGCCAGGTGTACCAGGTCAGCCCCACGCCAGCCAGCGCCGCCACTTCTTCGCGGCGTAAACCCGGCGTTCTGCGCCGGCCGCCGCCCGGCAAGCCCACGTCTTCGGGCGACAGCCGCGCGCGCCGCGCCTGCAGATAGGCGGCCAGTTCGTGGCGGGTGCGGGCCAAAGTGCGCATGGTGCTGTCTTTCCGGTGAGCCTGTTGCTATCAGTAATAGCATAAACAGTTAAATTGTAATTGTTTATATTGTATTCCAGAATGCCTGCTTTCTTCCCGAAAGCTTGCCCATGTCTGACTATTCTTCTTCCAGTGCCGCAGCGCCTGCCGCCACCGCGTTGCCGGCCACCGTCTACCTGATCGCCGTGGGCGCGTTCGCGCTGGGCATGGCGTCGTATGTGACGGCGGGCTTGATGCCGATGATCGCCAGTGCATTTTCTGTCTCGCTGGCGCTGGCCGCGCAATTGGTGACGGCGTTTACTTTGGCCTATGGCCTAGGCTCACCCCTGGTCGTGGCCCTGCTGCCGGCACGCGCGCAGCGCTCCGGCCTGTTGACCGCCCTGGCCGTGTTTGTGCTGGCGAACGGGGCCAGCGCGCTGGCGCCCGGTTTCAGCAGCTTGCTGGCATGGCGCGCCATTGCCGGCATCGGGGCCGGTGTCTACCTGGCGCTGGGCATCGCGGCGGCGGCGGGCGTGTCGGCGCCGCAGCAGCGCGGCAAGGCCATTGGCGTGATCATGGGTGGCATGGCCGGCGGCACGGTGCTGGGCGTGCCATTGAGTTTGTTGCTGGCGCAGCAGCTGGGCTGGACGGCGGCCCTGTGGCTGGTCGCCATCCTCGGTGCGCTGGCGCTGGCGGGCTTGCTGTGGAAGTTGCCCGCGCTGCCAGAGGCGCCGGCCACGTCGCTGCGCCGTAAGCTGGGCTTGCTGGCCGATGGGCAGGTGCTGGCCATCCTGCTGGTGTCCTTGCTGGCGGCGATTGCCAGCCTGGGCATGTATACGTTTATCGCGCCGCTGCTGGCATGGTCCGCCCAGGGCGCAGCGATTTCCCCCACGCCCTTCCTTTGGGCGTGGGGCGTGGGGGGGATCGTTGGCAGCGTCCTGGTCGGGCCATGGGCCGACAAGATAGCGGCGCCGAAACTGACCTGTTTCATCTTGCTGCTGCTGGCGTTGGCCTTGTGCGCGCTGCCGCTGGCGGCCGGCTGGTCGGCGTGGCTGATGCTGGCGCCGATCGTGCTGTGGGGCGCGGCTGGCTGGGCCCTGCAAGTACCGCAAAACCAGCGCTTGCTGGCCGTGCGCGCGCGGCAGGGCGACGGCAACCTGGCCATCGCCCTCAACGAATCAGCGCTGTACCTGGGCAGCGCCATCGGCGCCGCCATGGGCGGCTTGCTGCTCCTGCTGGACTGGCCCATGTGGCTGCTGGCGGCCGGCGCCGCATTTGTCGCCGCCACAGCGTTGCTGTTGCAATTGCCTGCCGCGCGGCGTTCCTAGCTACTCAACCTTTCTTCGCCAACTGCATGCCCACCGGCAGGGCGCGGATGCGCTTGCCCGTGGCGGCGAAGATAGCGTTGCAGAGGGCCGGCGCGATGGGCGGCGTGGCCGGTTCGCCCACGCCGCCCAGCTCCATGTCCAGGGTGCCCGGCACCAGGTGCGTGTGGATCACGCGAGGCGCGTCGGCGGCGCGCAGCACGGCGTAGTCGTGGAAATTGCTTTGCTCGACCCGGCCATTCTTGAAACTGATCTCGCCGCTCATGGCCAGCGACAGGCCCATGATGCAAGCCCCCTCGATCTGCGAGCGCACGCGGTCCGGGTTGATTTGCGGTCCGCAATCCATGGCGATATCAACCCTAGGCACGATGACTTCACCGGCCGCATTGATCTCCACTTCGATCACGGCCGCCACATAGGTGACAAAACTGTAGGACACGGCCAGGCCCAGTCCCCGTCCCTTGGGCAGCTTGCGGCCCCAGCCCGCCTTGGCTGTCGCCAGCTCGATCACGTGGCGCATGCGGCCGATGTCGACCGGATACTTGGCCGGGTCTTCGCCATAGTTCCAGCCATCGGACAGGTCGGCCGGGTTGATCTTACGCGCAGGGCCCAGTAGTGCCAGCAGGTAGTCGCGGTGGTCTTTCTTCGCCGCGTGGGCCAGTTCGGCCGTGAACGACTGGATGGCAAACGCATGCGGGATGTTCGACACGGAACGGAACCAGCCGATGCGCGTGTGCGCCGGCACCTCGGGCACTTCGACGCGGATGTTCGCAATGGCGAACGGCACGTTGATGGCCGACATGCCCAGCTCGAACGGCGCCTGCTTGTTCGCGCCGGCGGCAAAGGTCGAGGTGATGGTGGGCGCGGCCGTGCGGTGCAGCCAGGCCGTCGGCATGCCTTTCGCGTCGAGCGACGCTTCCAGCCGTTCGACGGACACCGTGTGCAGGTAGTCGTGCTGCAGGTCGTCGTCGCGCGTCCACGTCAGCTTGACGGGCGCGCCATCCATGGCCTTGGACAGCAGCGCCGCCTCGACGGCGAAATCGGGTTTCGATTTGCGCCCGAAGCCGCCGCCGAGCAGGGTCACGTGGACGGTCACGTCGTCATACGCCAGACCCAGGGCCTTGGCCACGTTGCTGCGCGTCGCTTGCGGCGCCTGCACGCAGGCCCACACTTCGGCTTTGCCGCCGGCGATACGCACGGTGGCGGCGGGCGGCTCCATGGTGGCGTGGGCCAGGTGCGGCAGATAATATTCGGCACTGAATTTACGCGCGGCGGGAGCGGCGGCCAGGGTGGCCACCGTCTTGCCCTGGTCGCGCGCCGGGTTGGCCGGCTGGCGCACGGCCGCTTCCAGCGTCTTGCGGAAGGCCTTCGAATCGTAACCGCCGTTCGGGCCATCTTCCCATTCCAGCACCAGCGCTTCGCGGCCCTTGATGGCGGCCCAGGTGTTGCTGGCGATGACGGCCACGCCGCCCAGCGGATTGAACATGGCCGGCGGCGGACTGCCCGCCAGTTCGACGATGCGCAGCACGCCAGGTACCTTCAGGGCCGCCGTCTTGTCCACGCTTTTCAGCTTGCCGCCAAATACGGGAGGGCGGGCGATGACGGCATACGCCATGCCATCGAGGCGCGTGTCGATGCCAAAGTGGGTGTTGCCCGTGACGATATCATGCAGGTCGATGCCGCGCGTGCTGGTTTGCCCGATATAGCGCAACTCGCCGGCCGTTTTCAGGCTGATGCGCGCGCGCGGCGGCACCGGCAGTTTGGCCGCTTCCCCGGCCAGAGCACCGAACGACAGCGAGCGCCCGC
Organism: Janthinobacterium sp. DSP2-3-3; assembly: GCF_049897325.1. Taxonomy (NCBI): domain Bacteria; kingdom Pseudomonadati; phylum Pseudomonadota; class Betaproteobacteria; order Burkholderiales; family Oxalobacteraceae; genus Janthinobacterium; species Janthinobacterium sp. DSP2-3-3. The sequence continues at coordinate 248,171 of NZ_JAFCWA010000003.1, forward strand.
TGGCCGCATGCACGACGGCATGGTTGACGGCTTTCACTTCCGTCACGGGTACGTCCCAGCGCACGGCGGCCGCCGTTTCCAGCATCAGGCGCGCCGTGGCGCCCACGTGGCGCATGGCGCGGAACGAGTGGCGCATGCTGCGCGAACCGTCCGTGTCCTGGCTGCCGTAGCGCGCCTCGTCGGCGGGCGCCTGCTGTACGCGCACCTGCGCCCAATCGGCACCCAGTTCGTCGGCCGCCACCATGGGCAGGCTGGTGCGGATACCTTGGCCCATTTCGGAGCGGTGCGCCACGATGGTGACGATGCCGTCGGCGCCGATCGACAGGAAGACCAGGCTGTCGTCGACTACGCCGCCCGCCATCTTGTCGCCGCCGTATTTGACGGCGCCGGCCGCCATCACCAGGCCAGAGGGGCCTGCCACCAGGCTCAAACCGGTCAGCGCGCCGGCGGCCTTGAGCCAGTTGCGCCGCGCAGGCGAAGTAAGGGCGGGGATGTTTTCAAGGATGCTCATTTGGCAGCTCCTTTCGCGTTGATGCTGGTCGCGGCCTGCTTGATGGCGGCGTGGATGCGCGTATAGGTGCCGCAGCGGCAGATATTGCCGCTCATTGCTTCACGGATTTGCTTGTCGTTTGGCGCCGGCGTCTTGTGCAGCAGGGCCGTGGCCGACATGATTTGCCCGGCCTGACAGTAGCCGCATTGGGGCACGCCGTGTTCCTGCCAGGCTTGTTGCAGCGCCAGGCCGACCTTGTCTTCGCCCACCGCTTCGATGGTGGTGATACGCTTGCCTGCAGCGGCCGACACCGGCGTCACGCAGGAGCGGATGGCCTCGCCATCGAGGTGCACGGTGCAGGCGCCGCACAGGGCCATGCCGCAGCCGAATTTGGTGCCGGTCATGCCCAGCTCGTCGCGCAAGGCCCACAGCAGGGGCGTGTCTTCAGGCAGGGCAAGGTGGTGCTGCTTGCCATTGATGGTCAGGGTCGTCATGTTTTTCCTCGGTGGTGAGGTTGCGGGGGAAGGCGGGAATGGCAGGCCCGTGGCGGGCTGCCTCTTCATCAAGAGATGGTAGCGCCACTGCGCCTGCAACGGAGTAGCGTGAAATGGATTTCAGAATTCCGGAAAATGGAAGAGTCTGTTTAGTGGCTTTCCAGCTGCGCATACACGGCGTCGGCTATCTTGCCCAACTCGGCTTTCGGCAGCCTGGCCGACAAGGCGTAGCCCATCTGACCATCGATCCAGTAAAACACGCCCAGCTCCTTTTCCTGCGTGTAGCGGAACGCCGTTTCCTGCCTGCCGGCCCGCTCCTTGGCCACGTACAGGGTGAGGCGCTTGCCAGTGCCCTCTTCGTACATGAACTGCGCCACGGGGCCATCGCCATCGCCGGGCAGCAGCCGTCCGCCGATCAAGTGATAGCCGAGCGGCGACAGCACGGGCGGCTGCAAGGTGCTGCCCAGGCGTTTCGACAGCCATTGCACCAGGTGCGCCTCTTGTTCGACCCCCACTTCCACGGGGTGGCGCACTTCGGGCGTGTAGACGGCATGGGCGATGGCGGCACTGCGCGCCAGGGCCAGGGGGCTGGCGCCGGTGGCCAGCATGCCATCGCCGCCATCGCCACGCAGCAGCCAGCCGCCCATGCCGCCAGCGAGCACCAGCACGACGGCCGCTGCCGCCTGCATGGCGGGGCGGTACCAGCCATGGTTGGCGGCCGGCGGGGCCGCCGCCTGCAGCAACGCCGGCGGCACGGCTTCCTGCTGCAGCGGATCGAACAGGGCGCGCAATTGCCGGTTTTGCTCGCGCCAAGCGTCCACCCTGGCGGCGTCTTGCGGATGCGCGCGCAGGTAGGCATTGATGGCCGCGCGCTGCTCTTCCGGCAAGACGCCGTCGGCCAGGGCATGCAATTGCGCTTCGCTGATGGCTTGCATGGTCATTTCACGACTTTCAGGGTGGGGGCGCCATGGCTGCCGGCGGGGCGGCCGTCGAGCAGTTCGCGCAGCCGGTCGCGCCCGCGCGACAAACGCGACATGACGGTGCCAACGGGGATGCCCAGGGTGGACGCCACCTGTTCATACGGCATTTGCTCTAGCGCGACAAGCAAGATCACTTCGCGCTGTCCCAGCGGCAAACAGGCCAGTGCCGCATCCATTTCGCCGATGGCGATGGCTTGCCCCGGCGCGCGCTCCGGGGCGGGCAGCTCGGTGTCGTCGTCCAGCTCCTGCAGCGCCAGGCCGGGGCGGCGCAGCTGATCCACGTGCAGGTTGTGCATGATGGCAAACAGCCAGGGCCGCATCTCGCTACCCCGCTGCCATTGATCCAGTCTGCGCCACGCCCGCTCGACGGTGTCCTGCACCAGGTCGTCCGCACGCAGTCTGCCCACCAGCGCGCGCGCATAGCGGCGCAGGCCGGGCAGGCAGGCTTGCAGCTGGCGGCTATCCTCTGGCGTAGTCATCGTCGGGGCGGGAAGGGCTGTTTACGGCTTGACGACGTGCCACACGTTCTTGAAATTGTCGCCGGCCACGTCGCCCGGCTTCTTGTCTTCCTTGTACAGGTACAGGGGCTTGCCCTTGTAGGTCAGCTGCATGGCACCGTTGTCTTCGCGCTGGATGCTGCCATACGGGGCCGCGGGTGCCGCTTCGGTGGCGATGACGGCGGGCCAGGCGACCAGGCAGCCGCCGCTGCAGGCACTCTTGCCGCTGTCGGCGACATCCTTGTCGAACACATACACGGTCATGCCGCTGGCGTTGACCAGCATGCCGTTGGCGGGCATGACGTCGGCGGCGAAAGCCAGCGGGGCGGACAAGGCGGTAAAAAGGGCAGTGGCGGCAAAAGTGGTAAAGCGCATGATGGTCTCCTTGAGGTTTTGAGGGCTTGCAAGGGATAGACGCGTGCCGCCCGCCGTTTATTCCCGGGCAGGGAAAATATTTTTTTCCGGCGCGTGCAGGCTGGCCCACAGGTGGGCGGCCGCCATGGTGCGGTGCGGCGCGTACTGACGCAGCCACTGTTCCGTGCGCGCCATGTCCGGTTTTACGTCCTCGCCGAGCAGTTTTTGCAGGGCGGCGCGGATGGCCACGTCGCCGTGCAGCGAGCAGTCGGCGTAGCCGTAGCCGCGCAGCAGCGCGTAGTTGACGGTCCAGGGGCCGATGCCCTTCACGGCCAGCAGCGCTTGTGAAATGGCCGCCACGTCGCCGCCTGCCGGCAACTCCAGCGACAGTGCGCCCTCGTCGACGAGGCGCGCCAGGCGCAGCACGGTTTCCGCCTTGGCGCGCGAGAATTTGCGGCTAGTCAGTTCTTCCACCGACAGCCTTGCCACGTCGCGCGCCTCCGGGTAGCACCACAAACCGCTGCCGTGCCGGCGCCCCGCCTGCAAGATAAAGGTGCGGCGCAGAGAAATGGCGAACGGCAGGTTGATCTGCTGGCCGATGATGGCCCAGGTCAGCGCCTCGAAGGGGCTGGCCGATTGCACGATGCGCAAGCCCGGATTGACGCGGATCAAAGGCGCCAGTAGCGGGTCGCTGGCGGCCAGCCGGGCGAATGGCTGCGGATCGATGCGCAGGCCGAGGATGTTCAACAGCGCGCCGTGCAGGGGCGTTTGAAGGTCGGCATCGCCATCGCCATCGATGTCTGCCTGGCAGATGGCAGCATCCTGCGTGAAGGCGACGTCCAGTACTACGGGTACGCCGGCAAGCAGGATGCCCTTGCGCAGGCCTGTCGCGGTAAGCTGTTCCGCCACGCCTTGTGCATCGCGGCTGTGGAAGGCGATGACATCGTCGCGGCGGTAGCCGGCGGGCAGGGGGAGGGTCCAGTGCAGCAGGGTCATGGTGGGCAGGAAATCAGTGGGCGTATCAGGGAGGGTATCAGGGAGGCGATGCGGGCGCACCGCGTTTCTTGCTTTTGTCTTTAACGCGCGCAGATATCTGTGCCGGGAGGGCTCAGGGCCGCCGCGTGCTGGATCTGCAGTGCGTCGGGCACGCCGTTTTTCACGGCCGTCAGCTCGGCCAGGATGGAAATGGCGATTTCGGACGGCGTCTTGCTGCCGATGTACAGGCCGATAGGGCCGTGCAGGCGCGCCAGCTGTTCCGCGCTGACGTCGAACTGCAGCAGCCGCTCGCGGCGTTTGGCATTGTTGGCGCGCGAGCCGATGGCGCCCACGTAAAACGCAGGCGATTTGAGCGCTTCCATCAGGGCCAGGTCGTCGAGCTTGGGATCGTGCGTGAGGGCGACGACGGCGCTGCGGCTGTCGAGCTTGAGTTCCAGCACCAGGTCGTCCGGCATGGCGTGCAACAGGGGCACGCCGGGCACGTTCCAGCCGCCCCGGTATTCCTCACGTGGGTCGCAGACGATGACGTGGTAATCCATGGCCGTGGCGATTTGCGCCACGAAGCGCGACAGCTGGCTGGCGCCGATGATCAGCAAGCGCCAGCGCGGGCCATGCTGCGTGGTGAGTACCGCGCCTTCCAGGGCCAGCGCGGCGCCCGGCGTGGCGCGCTGCAGGGTGACGGCGCCGCTGCGCAGGTCGAGCCGGCGTTCGACCAGTTCATGCGCTTCCAGGCGCGCCAGCAGTTCGGCCACGCGGCTGCCCGCATGCAGCGGCTCGATGGCCAGCTCGATGGTGCCGCCGCAGGGCAGGCCGAAGCGGTGCGCCTCGTCGGCGCTGATGCCGTAGCTGACGATTTCCGGCTGCGTGCGCACGATGCCGTGCACGCGCACGGTATCGATCAGATCATCTTCGATGCAGCCGCCGGAGACGGAACCGACCACCGTGCCATTGTCGCAGATGGCCAGGGTGGCGCCCACGGGGCGTGGGCTGGAACCCCAGGTCTTGATGACGGTGACGAGTTCGCAGCGATGGCCAGCAGCGAGCCAGGCGGCGCTGGTTTTCAGAACTTCAAGGTCGATGCTGTCCATGGGCCGCGAGAGTTGCATGCCGCATGTTTGCGGCAAAGTATGGAATAGTATTCAAGATTGTGGATATACTACCTGTTCCACCACCCTGCGGAGAATTTTCATGTCAAATGAAGTCAAGACGCAAGAAGAGGGTATTCCCAAGTTCGGCAAGCTGCTCATTGTCCTGTTTTTAGCCGTGGTGTTCTGCGGTGCCTTGACCTGGATCATGGGTACTTACTTCCCCAATTTCCCGGGCGCCTGAGCAAACCTGCTGCGCGTCGCGCTTTGCGGCCTGCGGTGCTCACCGTGCTAGAGCACGGTTGCGCTTCTTAGCCACAAATCACTGCCGCTCACGACGGTTTTGTCAGGCCCCCTTTTTTTGGCTTAAGGCTTCAGCGGCTTCTTCGCCGCCTGCTTGGCGCGCACGTCGGTCACGGCGCGGTTGATGGCCGCCATGCGCGAGTTGGTGCCCGGATGCAGGGCCGTGTAGCCGTTGGCGACCGTTGCCGGCACTTGCGTGGCCAGGCGTTGCCAGAAGCGGGCGGCGTTGTCGACGTTGTAGCCGGCGCGCGCGAGCAGATAGATGGCCAGGATATCTGCTTGCACGTCGAGCTCCTGCGGCATGGCCTTGATGCCGGCGGCGCCCGTCAGCATCGATACGTCGGGTTGCACGGCGCCCAGGCCGTCGATGATACTGCCGGCCGTACCCGCCGTGCGCTGGCTGCGCGCGTGGTCAAGGATGTTGTGCGCCATTTCGCGGGCGATCACGAAGGCGATGCCTTCGTCATTTTGCGCCGCATTGACCATGCCGCGCGTGAGCAAGATGCGCGCGCCGTCCGAATACGCGTTGACATTGTCCGCATTGCCCAGGGCGACACGGAAGGCGCAGGCGCGCGTGACGGGAATTTTGAGGTCCTGCTGCTGGCCGTCGCGGGCGATGGTCATGTTCAGACTGGCGCTTTTCGAGGCCAGCGGGCCGACGATGGCGCCAAACGGACCTTCCGCTTTCGGGCCGGACGGCAGCGGCTTGCCTTCAGCTGCCAGCAAGCCATCACCCTTGCGCAAGCCGGCGCGCGCGGCGCCACTGCCCGGCAAGACGCCGGAGACCTGCATCTGTTCGCCATAGCCGAGCGCTGCCTGCGCTGCGTCGGCATAGATGCCCGGGTACGAGTATTTGTTCTGCGCCGTAAAGCCCAACAGGTTGCGCGCATACGTCTTGCACAGGTCCGCATTGTTGATCAGCAGGGGCGCCGAGACTTTCGACAGGCGGTCCTGCAGCGCCACCATCTTCACCAGTTCTTCCTGCGCCGCCTTCTGTTGCGCCGTCGGGGCAGGCGCATCGGGCGCCGGCACCACGTTGAACGGGCCGCTGACAGTCGTCGCCGGCGTGGTGCAGCCGGCGAGGATGGCCGCACTGGCCAGCAGTAAGGGAGTGGCCAATCGGCACAGCGAAGTTGAGGCTGAGTTCAGATGGCGGAAACCTGGCATAAGACAATCCTTAATGTTTGCCGGTGCTGCCGAAACCGCCAACACCGCGTTCGCTGTCGCCGAATTCTTCGACGACGTTAAAGCCCACTTGCAGCACCGGCACGATAATCAGTTGCGCCAGGCGTTCCATGGGGTTGAGCGTGAATGCGCTCTGGCCCCGGTTCCAGGTCGATACCATCAACTGGCCCTGGTAATCGGAGTCGATCAAGCCTACCAGATTCCCCAAGACGATGCCGTTTTTGTGACCCATGCCGCTGCGCGGCAGGATCATGGCCGCATACGACGGGTCGCCGATGTGGATGGCCAGGCCGGTGGGAATGAGCACCGTCTGGCCCGCTTCGATGGTGATGGGCGAGGCTATGCAGGCGCGCAGGTCCAGGCCGGCGCTGCCTGGGGTGGCGTAGGCCGGCAGCAGTTCTTGCATGCGGGCGTCGAGGATCTTGATGTCGATATTTTTCATTAATCTAACTAACTAAGCTAAGTCGTATAAACGGTTACTTGAGGAGCGAATTCTTTGCCAGTCGCTTCGAGATTTCCGAAATCAGCTGGCGCGCCAGGTTCAGTTTCGAGGCGCGTGGCAGCACCGTATGGCCTTCCTCGTCGAACAGGATGATGGTGTTGTCGTCCTGGCCAAACGTGTTCTGGCCGATATTGCCGACCAGCAATGGAATGCCTTTTTTCTCGCGCTTGGTCGAGCCGAATTCCACCAGGTTTTCAGATTCGGCGGCAAAGCCGACGCAATACGGATAGCCGGCCAGGTTGGTGCGCGCCGCCACGGTGGCCAGGATGTCGGGGTTTTGCGCGAACTGCAGTTCGGGCACGGAGCCGTCGGCCTGTTTTTTCATCTTCTGGTCGCTGGCGTTGGCCACGCGCCAGTCGGCCACGGCGGCCACGGCGACGAAGACATGCTGGCCGTCGACGTGGGCCAGCACCGCATCATGCATCTGCTGCGCGCTTTGCACATCGATGCGGCGCACGCCGAAGGGTGCGTCCAGCGCCGTGGGGCCGGAAATGAGCAGCACCTCGGCGCCCGCTTCGCGCGCCGCGCGCGCCACTGCATAGCCCATCTTGCCCGAGGACAGATTGGTGATGCCGCGTACCGGGTCGATGGCTTCGAAGGTCGGGCCGGCGGTGACCAGCACGCGCTTGCCCGCCAGGACTTTCGGCTGGAAGGCGGCGATCAGCTCCGTCAGCAGCTGCTCCGATTCCAGCATGCGGCCCAGTCCTACTTCGCCGCACGCCTGTTCGCCGGCGGCCGGGCCGAACAGCTTGATGCCATCGTCGCGCAGTTGCTGTACATTGCGCTGCGTAGCGGGGTTCTGCCACATTTCCACGTTCATGGCGGGCGCCACCAGCAAAGGCAGGTGGGATGGACGGGCCAGGCACAGGGTCGACAGCAGGTCGTCGCACACGCCATGCGCGAGCTTGCGCAGAAAATCGGCTGAACACGGGGCGATCAGGATGGCGTCCGCATGGCGCGTCAAATCGATATGCGCCATGTTGTTATCGATGCGCGCATCCCACTGGCTGGTGTGCACGGGGTGGCCCGACAGGGCCTGCATCGTCACGGCCGTGATGAAGTGGCTGGCCGCATCCGTCATCACCACTTGCACCGAGGCGCCGGCCTTGGTCAGGGCGCGGCACAGTTCCGCCGCCTTGTAGCAAGCGACGCCGCCCGAAAGTCCCAGGACGATTTTTTTGCCAGACAATTCCATGCCGTTCTCCTGCTGGTTTATTTGTTTACCCGGCGCAGTTCATCGATGATGAACAGGGCCGCGCCGATGCAGATGGCGCTGTCGGCGATATTGAAGGCGGGGAAGTGGCCCCAGCTTTTCCAGTGGAAGTCGAGGAAGTCGACCACATGGCCATACATCAGGCGGTCGATGGCGTTGCCCAGCGCGCCGCCAAGGATCAGCGCCAGGGCCCAGCAGAACATGCGCTGGCCGGCGTGCTTTTTCAGCAGATAAATGATGTAGATGGCTGCCGTCAGGGCGATGGCGGTGAAAAAATAGCGCTGCCAGCCGCCCTGGTCGGACAGGAAGCTGAATGCGGCACCTTTGTTATACGCGAGCACCAGGTTGAAATACGAGGTGATGACCATTTCCTGCGCATAGCGGAAGGTCTTCAGGATCGTGATCTTGGTAATCTGGTCGAACAGGATGACGATGGCGGCAATGCCCAGCCAGGGCACCAGCGACGATGAGGAGGACGATTTCGATGAAAAACGGTTTTTAGTGGCCATATTTTTCCAGGGAAGATAAAGCCGCCGCCTGGTAGCAGGCGGCGGTTGGAAGCGGGACGCAGGCAGCGCCCCAGGGTGACAGTCTATGCGAAACGGCGCGATTCGCCTTTTCCAAACAGATTGCTGACGCAGCGGCCGCACAGGGTAGCATGCGCGGCGTCCGTGCCCACGTCCGCACGGTAGTGCCAGCAACGCTCGCACTTCGGCGCCGTCGACGCGGCCACAACCACTTCCTCGGCCGCTTCGTCAGCCACTTCTGCCACCGTGGCCTGCGAGGTGATGAAGACGAATTTCAAGTCCTCGCCCAGGGTGGTCAACAGCTTGTACTTCATCGGCGCGGCCTTGATCGTCAGTTCCGCCTGCAGCGAGGAGCCGATGGCGCCCGAGGTGCGCAAGTCTTCCAGCTGTTTTGTGACGTCCGTGCGCACGGCGCGCAGGGCCGTGTATTTCTCCAGCAAATCAGCCGCATCCGACACTTCCGGCAGCTGCCACCAGGTTTGCGTGAAGATGGTTTCATCGCTGGCGGCATACGCTTCGCTGCCGGCAAAGACGGCCCATGCTTCCTCGGCCGTGAACGACAGGGCCGGGGCCATCAGGCGCAGCAGGCTTTGCGTGATGTGCCACAGGGCCGTTTGCGCCGAACGGCGCGCGTGCGAGGTCAGGCCCGAGGTGTACAGGCGGTCCTTCAGGATGTCCAGGTAGAAGCCGCCCAGGTCTTCCGAACAGTACGTCTGCAGCTTCGACACCACCGGGTGGAACTCGTAGCGCGCGTAATTGTTTTCGATCTGCGTTTGCAGCGATGCCATGTTGGCCAGCGCATAGCGGTCGATCTCGAACATCTCCGCCACCGGCACGGCGTCCGTGGCCGGGTTGAAGTCCGAGGTGTTCGCCAGCAGGAAGCGCAGGGTGTTGCGGATGCGGCGATACGATTCGGTCACGCGTTTCAGAATTTCATCGGAGATCGACAGCTCGCCCGTGTAGTCGGTCGAGGCGATCCACAGGCGCAGGATGTCCGCGCCCAGCGTGTCCGAGATCTTTTGCGGCGCCAAAGTATTCCCCAGCGACTTGGACATCTTCTTGCCTTCGCCGTCGACCGTGAAGCCGTGCGTCAGCAGGGCCTTGTACGGCGGACGGTCATTCAGCATGGACGACACCAGCAGGGACGAGTGGAACCAGCCGCGATGCTGGTCCGAGCCTTCCAGGTACAGGTCGGCCGGGAATTGCAGCTGCGTCGAGTGTGAACCGTGGCCTTGCGGGCCGCCCAGCACCGTCTGGTGCGTGGCGCCGGAATCGAACCACACGTCCAGCGTATCCTTGTTCTTGGCGTAGATGGCCGCTTCGTCGCCGATCAGGTCTTTCAAGTCCAGTGCCTGCCATGCCTCGATGCCGCTTTTTTCGATCAGCTTGGCCACTTGCTCCAGCAGTTCCGGCGTGCGCGGATGCAGGTCGCCCGTTTCCTTGTGCACGATGAAGGCCATCGGCACGCCCCACTGGCGCTGGCGCGAGAGGGTCCAGTCAGGGCGGTTGGCGATCATGCCGTGCAGGCGCGCCTGGCCCCAGTCCGGGAAGAATTCGGTCTCGGCGATGCCTTTCAAGGCCGTCTCGCGCAGGGTCGGGCCGCCGTCTTTCGGCGTCACGTCCATGCCGGCGAACCACTGCGAGGTGGCGCGGTAGATGATCGGCGTCTTATGGCGCCAGCAATGCATGTAGCTGTGGTCGAACATCTTGACTTCGAACAGCGCGCCCGCTTCGCGCAGGGCGTTGCAGATCGGTTTCGATGCTTCCCAGATGGTCATGCCGCCGAACAGGGGCAGGGTGGAAGCGAACTTGCCGTCGCCCATGACGGGCTTGATGATGTCGTCGTCCTTCATGCCGTGCGCCTTGCACGAGATGAAGTCGTCCAGGCCGTAGGCTGGCGCCGAGTGCACCACGCCCGTGCCGCTTTCCGTGGTCACGTATTCGGCCAGGTACAAAGGCGACAAGCGGTCGTAGAAGGCGTCGCTGGCATGCAGCGGGTGGCGGAAGCTGATGCCGGCCAGGGCCGCGCCGTCGCAGGTGGCGATCGTCGTGCCATCGAGCTTGAAACGCGCCAGGCTGGCCACGACCAGGTCTTGCGCCAGGATCAGCAGCAGCGGCTGGCCATCGCGCTCGGTTTTCACCAGCGCGTATTTGACTTCCGGGTGTACGTTCAGCGCCTGGTTCGACGGGATGGTCCACGGCGTGGTGGTCCAGATGACGATGAAACCGTTCTCGGTCGGCAGGGAAGGCAGGCCGAAGGCGGCCGCCAGTTTTTCCGGCTCGGCGAACTTGAACCCCACGTCGATGGCGGGATCGCGTTTTTCCGCGTATTCCACTTCCGCCTCGGCCAGCGCCGACTGGCAGTCGAAACACCAGTTGACCGGTTTCAGGCCGCGGTAGACATAGCCTTTTTCCAGCAGCTTGCCCAGCGCGCGCAATTCGTCGGCTTCATTGCCGTGCGCCATGGTCAAATACGGGTTGTCCCACTCGCCCAGCACGCCCAGGCGGATGAAATCCTTCTTCTGGCGCTCGACTTGCACATTCGCGTAGGCGCGGGCTTTTTCCAGTACGTCGGCCGTCGGCAGGTTCTTGCCGTGCAGTTTTTCGATCTGGATTTCGATCGGCATGCCGTGGCAATCCCAGCCCGGCACATACGGCGCATCGAAGCCGGCCAGCGAGCGCGACTTGACGACCATGTCTTTGAGGATCTTGTTGACGGCGTGGCCCAGGTGGATATCGCCATTCGCGTACGGCGGGCCGTCATGCAGGATGAATTTCGGACGGCCGGCGGCAGCCTTGCGCACGCGCTCGTAGATTTTCTTGTCTTGCCATTGCTGCACCCATTGCGGCTCGCGCTTGGCCATGTCGCCGCGCATCGGGAACGGGGTTTCCGTCATGTTGACCGGGTATTTGCTTTCAGGCTTCTTGTTCTGCTTGGGCGTGGCTGGCTTGTTTTGATCGGACATAATCTTCTTTAATGGTATGGAGTCTATTTTTGTAGCGGGTTTGCGGCGGCAGGCGCCGCCAGACGGCGGAGTTGGCCGGCGTCAAATTCGGTCGGTAGCGGTAATGGCGCCGCTGCGCTGCTCAAAATAGGCGCGCGCCTGGTTCGAATCGCGCTCGATGGCGGCCGTCAGGGTGGGCAAGTCGTCATACTTTTCTTCGTCGCGCAGCTTTTGCAGGAACTCCACGCGTACCAGCTTGCCGTAGCAGGACTGGGCGAAATCAAACAGATGCACTTCCAACAAGACGCGGCCGCTGTCGTCGACGGTAGGGCGCACGCCGAGGCTGGCCACGGCGGGCAGCGGCTGCGGGCCCAGGCCGTGCACCTGCACGATGAAGATGCCGGACAGGGCGGGGCGATGCGCCACGCGCAGGTTCAGGGTGGGGAAACCCAGGGTGCGGCCCAGTTTCTGACCGTGGATGACGTGGCCGGAAATGGCATACGGATGGCCCAGCAACTGCGTGGCCAGGGGGAAATCACCGGCGGCCAGGGCCAGGCGCACGGCGGACGACGAAATGCGCGTGCTGCCGTTCATCACGGTAGGTAATGTTTCTACATGGAAGCCATATTTGCGGCCCGCTTCCTGCAACATGGCGACATCGCCGGCGCGTCGGGCGCCGTAGCAGAAATCGTCACCGACCATCAGCCATTTCACGTGCAAGCCGTCGACGAGGACTTTTTCCGTGAATTCCTGCGGCGTCAAGGCGGCGAACTGGGCGCTGAAATGCTCGACGACGACACGGTCGATGCCGGCGTCGTCCAGCGACTGCAGCTTGTCACGCAGGTTGGCGATGCGTTGCGGCGCCTTTGACAAGTCGCCCGCGCGCTGCGCAAAGAATTCGCGCGGGTGCGGTTCGAACGTCATCACGGCCGCTTCAATGCCGAGTTCGGTCGCCGCGCCGCGCACGCGCGCCAGCAAGGCTTGATGGCCGATGTGGACACCGTCAAAATTGCCGATGGTCAGAGCGCAAGGCGCTCGTGCCTGGGCATTGGGAAGTCCGCGGAATACCTTCATAGGAATCTGATGAAAAACTGTGCCAAAAGGGGGATTATACGGACTGTTTCAGGGATGCACACCCGGCAGGGCTGGCGCAGGGCGAATTTCACTGCTGAAATAACAAAAAGCGTTGCCGGCGGGTGAGCTGGCAACGCTTTAGTATTGATTCAATGCACTTTCAACGTCGAGCCCAAGCGTAGCGAGCGGCAGTGATTTGCGGTCGAGAAGCGCAACCGTACGTGAGTACGGTGAGCATCACAGGCCGCAAAGCGCGACGCGCAGTAGCGTGGGTTCGATGTCAATTACTTGTTCATGAGGGTCCAGTAACGGGCCAGGTCCGCAGCGCCATCGGTGCCCTTGACAGCCTTGAGTGCCGTCGTTGCATTGGACTTCTTGCCGGCGTGGATGTAGGCGATGCCCAGATGCAGCTTGGCTTCTTCCGCGTACTTGGCGGTGCCCATTTTCACGGCATCGTTCATCAAGCCCAGGCCCTTCTCGGCCTGACCGTCGTAGACCAGGGCGAAGCCCAGCTTGCTCAAGCTGTCGGCGTCCTTGTTCTTGACGTATTCCGCTTCCGACTTGGCGGCGCTGGCTTTCAGGTCGGCCTGGGTTTTCAGGGCCAGATCTTTCAGGCGCTGGTGACGTGGTGCATCGGTACCGGTGCCCAGTGCGCCTTTTTTGTAGCCTTGCTCGATGATGGTCAAAGCTTCGCCAGGATTGCCTGCTTGCAGGGCCAGCTGGCTGATTTCCATGTATTCGGACGGCTTGCTGAACAGGCCGTTGGCCAGGCGCAGGCGCTGGACATCCAGACCCAGGCGTTGCGAGAAGCCAGGTTTGCCCGAGACGCGGTTCAGCAGGTCAGCCCAGTAGCTGGTTTTTGGATAGTTCGATGCCAGTTTTTCCAGGGTAGCAACGTAGCCGCCCTTGTCGTTTTGCTTCAACTGGATGTTGGCCAGCATTTGCAGGCTCGCTTCCGAGTTGCCGCCGCGCGCTTGCAGTTCCTTGGCCGCTTCGGCGTAGTTGCCGCTGACGTAGTAGGTCTGGATCAGCAATTCGCGCATCTGCGCATCGTCGCGGTCTTTCAGCGAGCGTTTGATCCAGGTGACGGTATTGGGCCAGTCCTTGGCGCGGTAGTACATGCCTGCCAGCGCTTGCGTGAATTTTGGTGCTTCGGCGGCGCTCAGGCGACCGGAATTGATGACGGCTTCGAAAGCCTTGATGGCGGTGCCGTTATCGCCGGCAGCAGCAGCGGCCGAGGCGCGCACGCGCTCGATCTGGTAGCTTTCAAAGGCGGTCTTGCCGCCGACGCTGTCAGCTTCGCGCAGCTTGGCCAGTGCTTCCTTGTTTTTGCCGCTGCTAGCGAGTTTTTGCGCTTCTTGCAGTGGCTTGCCCACTTCGGCACGCACGGTGTCCGCGGCGTATGCCAGCGAGCCCAGGCCGATTACGGGAGTTGCTGCGGTAAAACCGATAGCGGCCATGACGAGGCCGAGATGAGCGAGACGAAACTTGGACATAAGAAAGTCTTTCAGTAAAAAGCGAATAGGCAGGAAGTCCTGCCTATTCGGATGTAAAGAGAACCTGATTGCTGCAGCTTACTGGAATTGCTCGTTGCCGACCAGACCGATTTTGGTCACGCCCAGACGCTGCGCCGACGCCATCACACCGGCGACGACTTTGTATTCCACCAGCTTGTTCGGACGCAGATGCACTTCCGGCTGGTCTGCTTGCGCAGCAACGTTGCTCAGCTTGGCTTCCAGCGAAGCGCGGTCAGGAACGACCTGATTGTCCCACAAGATCGTACCGTCAAAATCGACATCAATCGTGACGACCACTGGTTCGGTTGTCGGTGGCGGCGGGGTGCCGACCGGCATGTTCAAGTTCACCGAGTGGTTTTGCTTAGGAATCGTGATGATCAACATGATAATCAGCACCAGCATCACGTCGATGAGGGGCGTCATATTCAGTTCCATCATTGGTTCCGGATCCGCGCCTGCTGCGCTTCCCGAACCGACATTCATACTCATAGTGTTTCCTTTAAGAAGTCCAACGAAGCGCCGGGCGAAACTGCCGCCCGGTCAACTTCTGGCAGTGGCGTCCGCGTGTTGCCGGGACGCCGCTGCCAGTCGCTATCAGCCCTTGTCAGGTGGTTCGGTGATGAAGCCGACCTTCTGGATCCCGGCACGTTGGGTCGTGTAAATAACCCGGCCGATCGATTCGTAGCGTGTTTCTTGGTCGCCACGAACGTGTACTTCCGGCTGCGGTACTTTCACTGCTTCAACTTTAAGATAATCGAACAGCTCGTTCGTGTCTTTCAGTCTGGTCTGGCCCAGGTAAATCTCGCCGTCCTTATTAACAACAATGTTAACGTTCTCTGGCTTGGTTTGCAGGGCTTGGTTCGTCTCAATCGGCAGATCGATTTTCTGCAGCTTGAGGACAACCGGACTCGTAATCAAGAAAATGATCAGCAAAACCAACATGATGTCGACGAGCGGCGTCGTGTTGATTTCTGACATTACTTGATCTTCATCTCCGCTGTCGGAGCCGACGGACATCGACATGATTCTTATCCGATCTTTTTAGCGCCGGCAGCACGGCCAGCTTCGCTGGTCGACATTACGCCGGAAACCAGAACCGAGTGAACGTCGGCGCTGAACGAGCGGATGTCTTCCATTGCGGATTTGTTACGACGAACCAACCAGTTGTAACCCAGAACGGCAGGAACGGCGACCAGCAGACCGAAAGCGGTCATGATCAGGGCTTCGCCAACTGGACCTGCCACTTTATCGATCGATGCGTTACCGGTCATGCCGATAGCGGTCAGCGCGCCGTAAATACCCCAAACGGTACCGAACAGACCGATAAACGGTGCGGTCGAACCAACGGTTGCCAGGAACGACAGGCCATCTTGCAGA
The DNA here is from genome assembly GCF_049897325.1 of Janthinobacterium sp. DSP2-3-3. Classification (NCBI taxonomy): domain Bacteria; kingdom Pseudomonadati; phylum Pseudomonadota; class Betaproteobacteria; order Burkholderiales; family Oxalobacteraceae; genus Janthinobacterium; species Janthinobacterium sp. DSP2-3-3. The sequence goes on from NZ_JAFCWA010000003.1 coordinate 263,710, forward strand.
CGCGATTGGACTTTGTCCGAAGCGCGCTGGATCGACATCGTCACCCAGGTCGACAGATCGATTTGTTCCAGCAGGGCGCCGTCATGGTGCGCGGTTGCCTTGGTGCCCGATTCAGCGATGAAGCGGAATGGCGAGCCTTCGCTCAAGGTTGCCGAACCAGCTGCGATCGAAGGAGCTTTCCAGAATTTGGAAGCGGCTTCTTTCGCTTGCTTGAAGATCTTCATTTGATCCAGCAGCTTGGTGATGATGATGTACCAGCTGCCGATCGACATGATGGACAGGATGATCAGGGTAGCGCGTGGCACGAAGCCGCCGTCCCATACTGCGGACAGGCCGAACGGGTTGTGCACTTCTTCGGTTTTGGCTGGAGCGGCTGCATCAGCGGCTGGAGCTGCTGCGTCTGCTGCTGGAGCGGCGGCATCTGCGGCAACTGGTGCTGGTGCAGCGTCTGCCGCAGGAGCCGAAGCGGCAGCCGATGCTGGCGCGTCAGCGAATGCCGGAGCTGCTACCAGAGCGGTAGTAGCGGTAACGGACAACAGAACCGCGGCAAAAAATGCGGACAAACGGGTATTCTTAAACATGCTTCCTCCAAAATTAAAAATAACAGATCGCTGAACGTAATGACAACGAAATCATAGTGTGAGACAGGGGATAACTGCCTCGGGTTTTAATCCAGCGACCAAACGTATTGCATTTGCTGCCAGCCTTGTTCCGGCTTGCCGTCAACTGTTGCCGGCTTGAATGTACAGCGGCTGATACCTTGCACTGCGGCTTTGTCCAGGTCTCTGAAGCCGCTGGACTTCACGATCTTCGAATCAGCGACCTTGCCGTCTACACCGATCAGGAACGACAGTGTCACCACGCCGGTTTCCTCATTGCGCTGCGACGACTTTGGATAAGCCGGTTTTTCGCAGACACTGAAGTCAACCACGGCCGGTGTACGCACCGATTTGGCTGGTCCAGGAGTTGGCGCAGGCTGTGCAGGCGCCGTTGGCGGTGCCAATACATTCGTGGCTGGCTTCACAGCAGTCGTATTTGCAATCACGTTCTGTTGTGGTGGCGGCTGCTGCACGTTCACCTCGACTGGCGGAATGAATGGCGGCGGTGGCGCTTTCATTTCTGGCGGCGGTGGTGGCGGTGGAAGATCCTTCGGTGGAGGCGGTTTGACTTCCTCGATAATCTTGGTTTCAACCGGTTCCATCATTTTGGTGACCAACCGCTTGCCCAAGCCCGTCGCGATCCCGTAAGCCGCGAGAACGTGCAGCAGGACAACGACGGTTATGCCTGTGTAGTTCTTGGGACTTTTCTCGTTCGAAAAATTCATGCCTGCTTTCTCCAAATACCATCTCTTGTCTTGCAACTGAACCCCAAAATGACGACACAAAGCTCCAGCCGTATCCGGGACGTCGCCGAATTATACATACGAATTCTTTATTTTACACAGATTTTTAACGCCTAAAACCGGTTAAATTTTTGGCGCTTTTGCGCCCTGAAAACGTACTTGCTTATGTCATCTTTGCACGCTTTCGGACATAAAAAAAGGCGGTCTTATCGGTTTTTTACAGCCGTTTTGGGCTACCACTGCTAAGTTCTCCGATGTGCCCTTATGACGGAATTATATTTCGTGATATTCAATATGGAAACTGCTAAATTTGGAGAAAAATATTTCCCTGGGGAAATATTTTGCCTCGGAACCAGACCACTTAGCCATCGGTGCGCACCAATCGGGTGCGAAAGGCACTTCATCCAGGTCAAAAAAGACGCTCCCGGCGGCCGTGTCGACGTCGCCAGGCCATACGGAATTCCTATGGCGGCATAGGATGCGCTTATGTTCTTGCTAAAATCATTGCCAAGAAGATCACTTATGGCCGTGCCGGCGCATCGTCGCGGCGGTTGCGCTTTTCGCGCCGGCAATTCAGGGTGCCCAGGACGACGCCGTGCGGATCGACCGTATCGAGGTGCACATCGAAGCCCCACAGCCGTGCCACGTGCTTGAGCACTTCGGCTGCCTGCTGGTTCAGCGGGCGGCGCAGGAATTGCGTGTGGCGCAAGGTCAATGCGCGGTCGTCGCGCGTATTGACGGACCAGACCTGGATATTCGGCTCGCGGTTGCCGAGGTTGTACTGTTCGGCCAGTTGCTGGCGCACGTAGCGGTAGCCGGCATCGTCGTGGATGGCGGAAATGGCCAGTTTTTCATTCTTGTCGTCGTCGAGCACCGCAAAGAAATGGAATTCGCGGATCAGCCGCGGCGACAAATACTGGGCGATGAAGCTTTCATCCTTGAAATTGCGCATGGCAAAGTCCAGGCTCTTGCGCCAGTCGCTGCCGGCGATGTCAGGGAACCAGGCGCGGTCTTCATCGGTCGGATGCTCGCAGATGCGGCGGATATCGCTCATCATGGCAAAACCCAGCGCATACGGGTTGATGCCGCTGTAGTAGGGGCTGTCGATGGGCGGCTGGTAGACCACGTTGGTATGGCTTTTCAGAAATTCCATCATGAAGCCGTCGCCCACCACGCCTTCGTCATACAACTGGTTCAATATGGTGTAGTGCCAGAAGGTGGCCCAACCCTCGTTCATCACCTGGGTTTGCCGCTGCGGATAGAAATACTGGGAAATCTTGCGCACGATGCGCACCATCTCGCGCTGCCATGGTTCCAGCAGCGGCGCGTACTTCTCTATAAAGTACAGCAGGTTTTCCTCGGGTTCGGGCGGAAAGCGGGGGGCGGCCTTGCGCTGGTCGTCCTCCTCCTCGTCATCTTCACGCCGGGGCAGGGTGCGCCACAGCTGGTTGATCTGCGACTGTACATACGCTTCACGCTCTTTCTGGCGCGCATATTCCTTCACCATCGACAGTTTCGCCGGGCGCTTGTAGCGGTCCACGCCATAGTTCTGGATGGCGTGGCAAGAGTCGAGCAGCAATTCCACCGCATCGACGCCATGGCGCTGTTCGCATTCGGCGATGTAATTCTTGGCAAACACCATATAGTCGATGATGGCATCGGCATCCGTCCAGGCGCGGAATAGATAGTTGCCCTTGAAGAAGGAGTTATGGCCATAGGCCGCATGGGCGATCACCAGCGACTGCATGGTCAGGCTGTTTTCCTCCATTAAATACGCGATGCACGGGTTCGAGTTGATGACGATCTCGTAGGCCAGGCCCATCTGGCCTCGTTTGTAGCTTTTCTCGGTGGAAAGAAAATGCTTGCCGAACGACCAGTGGTTGTAGGAAACGGGCATGCCGACCGAGGTGTAGGCATCCATCATCTGCTCGGCCGTGATGATTTCCAGCTGGTTCGGATAGGTATCCAGGCCGAATTGTTTTGCCACGCGGCGGATTTCCTCGTGGATTTGCTCGATCAGCTCGAAGGTCCATTCCGACTGCTCGGGCAGGGCGTTCGGGTGGCGCAGGCGCACGAACGGTTCGCCCGGGGTGTTGCTGGCGCGGTCAAAGGCTGCACTCATCATTTCACCTGTTTTTTGAACAGTTCGCGGAAGACCGGGTAGATATCGGCCGGCGTGACGATCTTTTGCATGGCGAAATGGGCGTGATGGTCGAGCACGCCCGCATATTGCTCCCACAGGTTTTGCTGCGGGCCGTCGGTGATCTCGACATAGGTGTAGTACTGCACCTTGGGCATGATGGTGTTGATCAGCAACTGGCGGCACAGCACGGAATCGTTGTCCCAATTGTCGCCGTCGGAAGCCTGCGCCACATAGCTGTTCCATTGCCCCGCGCCATAGCGCTCGTCGATGATGGTATTGAGCAAGTGCAGGGCGGAAGACACCACGGTGCCGCCCGATTCGCGCGAATTGAAGAATTCATGCTCGTCCACTTCCGCCGCCGCCGTATGGTGGCGGATGAAGACGACCTCGATCTTGTCGTAGGCGCGCTTGAGGAACAGATACAACAGGATGAAGAAGCGCTTGGCCGTGTCCTTGCGCGATTCGTCCATGGAGCCGGAGACGTCCATGATGCAAAACATGACGGCCTGCGTCATGGGCTTGGGCACCTTGATGCGGTTGCTGTAGCGTAAATCGAACGGGTCGATGAAGGGAATCGCCAGCAAGCGCGTATGCAGGTGGTGGATCAGGCGGCGCAGCTCCACCACCAGCGGATCGCTGTCGGGCGCGCCTTCGTGCAGCAGGGCGGCCAGGTCTTCTTCGGCCTGCGCCAGCTGCTTGCGGGCGCCGCCGCCGACGGCGATGCGCCGCCCGAGCGCGCCGCGCAGGGAACGCAGCACATGGATGTTCGATGGCGTGCCCGACATATTGTAGCCGGCGCGCTGGTTCTTGAATTCTGTGGTGGCCGTCAACTGGGTTTTCACCATGTGCGGCAATTCCAAGTCCTCGAAGAAATAATTCATGAATTCTTCGCGCGACAATTCGAAGATGAAATCGTCTTCCGTCGTCTCGTCGCTATTGCCCGCCTTGCCCCGCCCGCCGCCACCGCCGCCTTTCGGCCGGGCGATCTGGTCGCCTTTCAAGTATTCCTTGTTGCCGGGATTGACCACTTCCCATACGCCCCCATGCGCGTGGCCGAACGACGGTTCGCCCACGTCCTTGACGGGGATGCTGACCTTTTCGCCATTCTCGACGTCCGTGATCGAGCGCCCCTTGATGGCGCGTCCCACGGCATCCTTGATCTGGCCCTTGTAACGCCGCAGGAAACGCTCGCGGTTGACGGCGGATTTATTCTTGCTTTGCAAGCGCCTGTCGATGAGGTATGTCAAAGGGTGCCTCCTTGCCTCTCGTCTTGCGCGCCCCGCCAGTCATCGGGCGGGAGCGCGCCTCCGCTGTCCGCGCTAGGATGACTTGCGTACGCGCAAGTACCATTCGCATAACAGGCGTACCTGCTTGGCCGTATAGCCTTTTTCCACCATGCGGGCCACGAAGTCGGCGTGCTTGTTGGCATCGTCGGCACTGGCCTTGGCATTGAAAGAAATCACGGGCAGCAATTCCTCCGTATTCGAGAACATTTTCTTTTCGATCACGGTGCGGAACTTTTCATAACTGGTCCAGGCGGGATTCTTGCCGCCATTCGACGCCCGCGCGCGCAGTCCGAAGTTCACGATTTCATTGCGGAAGTCCTTTGGATTGGAAATGCCCGCCGGCTTCTCGATCTTCTCGAGTTCATTGTTCAGCGATTCGCGGTCGAAGCTTTCGCCCGTATCCGGATCGCGGTATTCCTGGTCTTGTATCCAGAAATCGGCAAACGTCACGTAGCGGTCGAAAATGTTTTGCCCGTATTCCGAATAGCTTTCCAGGTAAGCCGTCTGGATTTCCTTGCCGATGAATTCCACATAGCGCTGCGCCAGGTGCTCTTTAATATAGGAGAAGTAGCGCTGTTCGAGTTCCGGCGCGAACTGCTCGCGCTCGACCTGTTGTTCCAGTACATATAATAAGTGCACGGGATTGGCGGCTACTTCGGAATTATCAAAGTTGAACACTTTCGACAGGATCTTGAAGGCAAAACGCGTCGACAGGCCGTTCATGCCCTCGTCCACGCCCGCGTAATCGACGTATTCGTGCATGGACTTGGCTTTCGGGTCTGTATCCTTGAGGTTTTCGCCGTCGTAGACGAGCATCTTCGAGAAAATGCTGGAGTTTTCCGGGTCTTTCAGGCGTGACAGGATGGCGAACTGCGCCATCATGCGCAGGGTGCCGGGCGCGCACGGGGCCTTCACCAGCGAGGAATTGGCCACCAGCTTGTCGTAGATTTTGATTTCATCGGTCACGCGCAGGCAGTACGGCACCTTGACGATATAGATACGGTCAAGGAAGGCCTCATTGTTGCGGTTGTTTTTAAAGGTCTTCCATTCCGACTCGTTCGAGTGGGCCAGGATGATGCCGTCGAACGGAATCGCGCCAAAACCTTCCGTGCCTTTGTAATTGCCTTCCTGCGTGGCCGTCAGCAGCGGATGCAAGACCTTGATGGGCGCCTTGAACATTTCCACGAATTCCATCAAGCCCTGGTTGGCCAGGCACAGGCCGCCCGAATAGCTGTAGGCGTCCGGGTCATCCTGGGCGTAATCTTCCAGTTTGCGGATGTCGACCTTGCCCACCAGCGAAGAAATATCCTGGTTGTTTTCATCGCCCGGCTCCGTCTTCGAGATGGCGATCTGTTTCAGTACGGATGGATAGCGCTTGACGACGCGGAACTGGTTGATATCGCCATTGTATTCGTGCAGGCGCTTGACGGCCCACGGGCTGGGGATGTTGCGCAGGTAGCGGCGCGGGATGCCGTAATCCTCTTCCAGGATGGTGCCGTCCTCTTCCTCGTTGAACAGGCCCAGCGGCGATTCGTTGACGGGCGAGCCTTTCAGGCAATAGAAGGGCACGTGTTCCATCAGCGACTTGAGTTTTTCCGCGATCGACGACTTGCCGCCGCCGACAGGCCCCAGCAGATACAGGATCTGCTTGCGTTCTTCCAAGCCTTGCGCGGCGTGGCGGAAATACGAGACGACTTGCTCGATGACTTCCTCAGTGCCGTAGAACTCGCGGAAGGCGGGATAGATCTTGATGATCTTGTTGGCGAAGATGCGCGACAAGCGCGTGTCGTTGCGCGTGTCGACCAGTTGCGGCTCGCCGATGGCGGCCAGCATGCGTTCGGGCGCGCTGGCATAGGTCAGCTTGTCCTTCTTGCACAGGGCCAGGTATTCGGTGAGCGACATTTCCTCTTCGCGGGTGCGCTCGTAGCGTGCTGCATAGTTATCAAAAATGGTCATGTCAATGTCCTTTAATGTAAACCTGTACTGCCAGTCACCATGGCCGCCCTCCTGGCACTCGCCTGGGCTTGCCGTCTGAACTTTTCCTGTACCCCGCACCAATTTTTATTGTTGTTTCAAGCCCGGCTGTCTTTGCGAGTCCGGATTGCCCGGACCAAAAAACTGGCGCTTGATGCCGTGCGCTGACGTGGCCAGCCGGCTTTTTTTCACTGTTGATAGCGCTTGTTGCACCTACCTTACCCCATGAAATTTATTATTGCTCTAAAGGATCAGGAAGTCAAAAGATATGTCAGCATATCCTTAATACTTGTTTGTAAATTGTTGATTTAATTGGATAAATCATCAAGTTTTTCGTCGATTTCAATGAATTTTTTTGTACCTTTTAAATCATCATACGACAATTCGCCAGCGCGTGCCGGTGCCGGCCATGCCGCTGCTGTTGCCACCGCCATGGCGGCCGGCCGCCGGTGAGACCGGCCATCTTGCGCTAAGATGCCTGCATGTCTGATGGCCCTGCGCGCCGCGCGTGCGCGTGCCAGCACTTTTATTGCCACCCAATAAGGAACACCCATGATGAACCCCCCATTGCGCGCGATCGTCCGCGGCATGCCGAAGGCCGAACTGCATATCCATATCGAAGGCTCGCTGGAGCCAGAACTGATTTTCGCACTGGCAGAGCGCAATGGCGTGCCGCTGGGCTATGAATCGGTGGAACACTTGCGCAGCGCCTATGCTTTTACGGATTTGCAGTCTTTTCTCGACATTTATTACGCTGGCGCAAGCGTGCTCTTGAAAGAGCAGGATTTCTATGACATGACGCAAGCCTATCTGCGCCGCGCCGAGACGGACAATGTCTTGCACACGGAAATTTTCTTCGACCCGCAAACGCACACGGCGCGCGGCGTGCCCATTGCCGACGTGATCAATGGCATCCACCGCGCCTGTCAGGACAGCCCCGTCAGCGCGTCCCTGATCCTGTGCTTCCTGCGTCATTTGAGCGAGGAAGAAGCGTTCGAGACGCTGGCAGACGCGCTGCCGCACCGCGACAAATTCATCGGCATCGGCCTCGATTCTTCGGAAGTGGGCAACCCGCCCGAGAAATTCTCGCGCGTGTTTGCCCGTTGCCGCGAGTTGGGCCTGCACCTGGTGGCCCATGCAGGCGAAGAAGGCCCGCCAGCCTACATCCGCACGGCGCTCGACGACTTAAAAGTCGAACGCATCGACCATGGCGTGCGCTGCCTGGAAGACGCGGAACTGACGATCCGCCTGGCGCGCGAACAAATTGCGCTCACCGTCTGCCCCTTGTCGAATACCAAGCTGCGCGTGTTTGACCAGATGCATGAGCATAACCTGGTGCAGTTGCTCGACGCCGGCCTGCTGGTGACGGTGAACTCGGACGATCCCGCCTACTTCGGCGGCTACATGAACGACAATTTCGACGCCATTTTTGATGCCTTGCCGCTGGGCCTGTCCCACGCGCAACGCCTGGCGCGCAACGGTTTCATCGCCGCCTTCCTGCCGCAGGCGCAGAAAGATGCCTTCCTCGCCATTGTCGATGCGTATTTCGCCCGGCACGCGGCCGCCCACGGCGCAGCGCAATAACGCATCACTATCCACGTTCATAAAGACCCGCCGCTTATGCTCCGCCTCTCCCTGAAAATGACCGGCCGCGACTGGCGCGCCGGGCAATTGCGTTTCCTGCTCGTCGCGCTGATCGTGGCCGTGGCGGCCCTGTCGGCCGTGGGCTTCTTCGTCGACCGCTTGCGCGCGGGCCTGAACCGCGACGCGCACCAGCTGTTGGGGGCCGACCTGGTCATCAGCGCCGACCAGCCCGTCAATGCGGCGTGGCGCGCCGAAGCGCAGAAGCGTGGTTTTACTTTGGCCGACACGGTGACCTTTCCCAGCATGGCACAGGCGGGCGAGGGCGAACAATCGAGCTCGCAACTGGCATCCATCAAGGCCGTCTCGCCCGGCTACCCGCAGCGCGGCAAGCTGAAAATCACCACCAGCACCAGCGAGGCGCAGGATGCCGTCGGCCAGCCGACCAGCCAGGTGCCCGCGCCCGGCACCCTGTGGGTCGACGCGGCAATTCTGTCCAACCTGAACGTCAAGCTGGGCGACACCTTGACACTGGGCGACAAGGCATTTACGGTCACGCAACTGATCGCCAGCGAGCCGGACCGCGGCGCCTCCTTTTTGAATTTCGCGCCGCGCGTGATGCTGCCCCTGTCCGACCTGGCCGCCACGGCGCTGGTACAGAACGGTTCGCGCGTGTCTTACCGCTTGCTGCTGTCGGCGGCGCCGGCCAAGGCGGCCGAGCTTGCGCAATATCAAGCCTGGCTGGAAAGCCAGATCAAGACGCAAGCGATCAAGGGCGTGCGCATCGAATCGCTGGAATCGGGCAGTCCGCAGATGCAATCGACCCTGGACCGCGCCGACCGCTTCCTGTCGCTGGTCGGCTTGCTGTCGGCCATGCTGGCGGCTGTCGCCGTGGCCATGGCGGCGCGCCGCTTCATGTTGCGCCACCTGGATGCGTGCGCCATGCTGCGCTGCCTGGGCTTGACGCAAAATCAGGTCACGGCCATGTATGTGATCGAATTCCTGCTCGTGGGCCTGGCCGGCAGCGTGGTCGGCGTGATGGTGGGCTTCGGCGGCCATTTGGTGCTGCTGGAGCTGTTGGGCAAGCTGGTACAGAGCGACTTGCCACCCGTCTCGATGCTGCCCGCGCTGCAGGGCGTGGCCACCGGCATGCTGTTGCTGCTGGGTTTTGCCCTGCCGCCGATTTTGCAGTTGCGCAATGTGCCGCACAACCGCGTGATCCGCCGCGAACAAGAGCCGCCGCAGGCGCTGGCCCTGGCGACCTACGGCCTGGGCATCGCCGCCTTCGTCGTGCTGCTCTTGTGGCAGGCGGGCGACGTGAAACTGGCGCTGCTGACGGCGGCCGGCTTCCTGGGCGGCTTTGCCCTGTTCGGCCTGGCCGGCTGGCTGGGCATCAAGTCGTTGAAAAGCCTGCGCGGCGCCTTCAATCACCAGGGTTGGCGCTTTGCCGTCACCTCCTTGCAGCGCCGCCCGGGCGCCACGGTGATCCAGGTGGTGTCCTTGGCCTTGGGCCTGATGGCCTTGCTGCTGCTGACCGTGGTGCGCGGCGACTTGATGGTGGCCTGGCGCAACGCCACGCCGCCCGACGCGCCGAACCGTTTCATGATCAATATTCTGCCCGAGCAAAAAGACCCGATCACCGCGCGCCTGGCGCAGGCTGGCGTGGTCAACGCGCCCTTGTATCCGATGATACGCGGGCGCCTGGTGGCCGTGAATGGCAAGGCCATCACGGAAGAGACTTACCAGGATGACCGCGCCAAGGGCCTGGCCGACCGCGAATTCAATTTGTCGACGATGGCTACCATGCAGGAAGAAAACAAGCTTGTGGCTGGCAAGTGGTTCAGCAATGCGCCCGGCGCGCCGGCAGAAGCCTCGGTGGAAGAGGGCATCGCCAAGACCCTGAAATTGAAACTGGGCGACAAGCTGCGCTTCGATATCGCCGGCCAACCCGTCGAAGCGGCCATCACCAGTTTGCGCAAGCTGGAATGGGGTTCGATGCGCGTCAATTTCTTTGTCATCATCAATCCGGCCGCCATGGCGGACACGCCGCAGACGTGGATCACGGCGTTTCATTTGCCTACCGCGTCCGCGCCCGCGCAGGCGGACCTGGGCAATGCCTTGCTGCGCGATTACCCGAACCTGACGGTGGTGGACGTGGGCGGCGTGCTCAAGCAAATCCAGGGCGTGCTGGACCAGGTGGTGACGGCCGTCGAATTCCTGTTTGCCTTTACCCTGGCGTCGGGCTTGCTGGTGCTGTATGCAGCGCTGATGGGCTCGCAGGACGAGCGCACGCGCGAAGCGGGCCTGCTGCGCGCGCTGGGCGCCACGCGGCGCCAGCTGGCGCAGGCGCAGCTGATCGAATTCTCGCTGGTAGGCGCGCTGGCCGGCTTGCTGGCGGCCACGGGCGCGGCCGCCATGGGCTGGGCCCTGGCCACGTATCAGTTCAAGTTCGCCTGGAGCTTCGCACCGGGCGTGTGGGCCTTTGGTTTACTGGCCGGCGCCCTGTGCGCGATCGCCGGCGGCTGGCTGGGCTTGCGCAATGTCTTGAAACATCCGCCGCTGCAAACGCTACGGGAAAGCTAGGCGCTGTCGCCCGCCTGTGCGCGTAAAAATTGCGCGTAGGACATAACCGGCTGCCCCAGCTGGTGCGGCGGCACGTCAAACAGGGCCCAGAAATATGTCACGCGGCCCAGGCAGATGGTGGGCGCGGCGCAATAGCGGAACCAGTTTTCGCCGATGTGCGCCGCATACATGCCGTCGCTGTCGGCGTCGGAAAAGTACGGGATCACGCGCATTTCCAGCAGGGCCAGCAGCAAGGATTCCGGTGCGTCGCTGTCGCGCGCCATTTCGTACTGCGTGTGCAGGCTGCGTTCCGTCTCGATGATCATCAGCTTGGCGTGGCCATCGCGCGTGAAGAACAGGATGCCGCTGGGATTGGGAAAGATGTAAAACTCGACGAAGCCATGGCGCTGGCACAGCGCGTGCACCACCATGGTCAGGGCTTCGTCTTGCAGGAAACTATAGTCGTGCAGCAATAGCAAGTCGCGCACGGTGTCCGACTGCTGCAGGAAGAATTCGCGTTGCAGGGTATGGACTTCCTGTTCCAGGACATCGAGCGCATCGTCGTCGCTCTTTTTGATGTAGCGGTCGATCAAGCCCCGGTTGAAGGCTGTCACGGCCACTTTTTCATCGGCCGCCCCTGTAAATAAGATCTTCTTGCACGGCAAGTCGCGTACCGCCTGGCAGAATTCCAGGCCATTCATTTGCGGCATCGAATAATCGACCACCAGCACGGAAGGCACGGCGAAGCGCTGTGCCTGGCCGCTGATGCGCCAGATGCGGTCGAGATCGAGTGCCACGTTGCACTGGTCGGGCGGCAGGTTTTGCGTATCGAAATTGACGTGCAGTGGCGTCTCGCCCAGTTGCGTGCTGTGGCGCAGCCAGTGCAGCGCACTGCTGGTGTCGTGGAAAGTCTTGCGCGCCAGGCCGGGATCGAGCTGGAACGCCAGGCTTTTCAGGAAGGAATCGCTGTCGTCGATCAATACGGTCAGGGACGGATGGGTGTAGACGGGCAGTTGCATGCGTCACCTTGCGGGAGAAGAGGGTTGGAAGCGGGAAGGCAGGGGCTGGGGAAATTCCAGGATGAAGACCGCATACGCATGCTCGCGCGATACGCAGCGGATGCGCGCTTGCCAGGCGGTGACGATCTGCCAGCACAGTGCCAGACCGATGCCGCTGCCGTTATGCACGGGATAGGAATAAAAACGCTCGAAGATCAACGGCAGGCGGGCAGGCGCGATGCCGCAGCCGGTGTCGATGAACAGCAGCCTGGGCACAGGGCGGGCGCCGTCGATGATGATGCGCACGCGGCCCTTGCCGGCGCGCTGGATGGCTTTCAGCGCATTTCTCAGCAGGTTCAGCAGGATCACCACGCACAGTTCGTCCTGGCCAGCGAACTGGAAGTCGGTGCGTAAGTCCACCGCGACGCTGGCCCGCTGCAGCTTGCCGGTAAACGGGTAGCGCCTGAGCACGGCGTTCACCATCGCCAGCATCGATAGCGTCTGGCTGGGCTGCAGGTTGCGGTTCACGGCACTGGCGCTCATCAGGAACAAATCGATCATGTGCTGCATGTGGCGCACTTCGAACTGGATACGCGACAGCGCATCCAGCAGCGGCGGCATATCGTCCGCCTGGCCAGCCAACTGCGGCAGCAGCCTGCGCATGCCGCGCACATTCGCTTCCACGCTGGTCAGTGGCGTGCGCAGTTCGTGCGCCACGGAACCGAGCCCGGCCGCCATGCCCGCCAGCCGTTCCCGTTCCAGTACCTTGCTGCCCACTTTTACCACGGACAGCGCGGCGATGGTGAACCAGTGCACGGGCAATTGCTGCAGCACTTCAGGCTGCAGCAGGTAGGCGCCTTCCCCTTGCAGGACGACGGCCAGGCAGGCGGCGCCCGTACCGATCAGGTAGGCGCGGCAGGCCAGGCCCGTTTCGAAATGAAACAGCACCACCAGGCCGATCAGCAGCGATTGGCTCCAGATGGACGAGGCATGATTCATCAGAAACATGAAGGTAAAGAAGAAGGGCAGGATGTAGCTGAGCGCGAACAGCAGGTAGCGCGACAGCCAGCGGACCGAGAAGCGGCGCGCAAACAGGCCTGCCACGCAGATGCCCACGCCCGTCAGGCGCAGGGTCAGGTTTTCATAGGCTTGTGGGAAAAAAAATTGCCACAGCAGGTAGTACAGCGGCATTGCCACCGTGCCCACGGCGGCCAGCATGGCGACGCGGCTGGCCAGGTTTTCATGCGGCACGCGTTCATGTAGCAGCGAATGGAGCAGGCGCCTGCGCCAGTGTGTCCATCCTCCTTGCCATTGCTGCGTCATGACTCTGCCTTGATCCTCGTCAGAACATTATCATCGCGTAATTTTTCTTGTTTGTACGGTTATCTCGACGGACATTGATATACGTCAATGGATGGGTTGGCAACACGGTGAAGGCTTTAATCCGCAGCAAACCTTTCCCCAGGAGAAAACCCATGACCATCGCTACCAGCTTGCACGCCCCATCCTTCGACCGCGCCGAACACTGCCTGCCCGACTACATCGTGCGGCGCATGGATGCGCATCACATCACGCGCATTGAAAAACTGCTGGGAGGACAGCATCCCCATGCCTGGCAACCGACACCCGCCCATGCCATTTTTCTGGCGGGTAATGACTATCTTTCCATCGCCGCCGAGCCGGCGCTGGTGGCGGCCCAGGTGGCTTCCCTGCAGGCGAACGCGGGCGGCATGCTGATGTCGGCCGTGTACTTGCAGGAAGGCAGCGAACAGCATCGGCTGGAAAGCCGGCTGGCCCGCTTCATGGGCTGCGAGGATGGCATCCTGGCGCAGTCCGGCATGGCGGCCAATGTTGGCTTGCTGCAGTGTATCGCCGGCCCCGGCATCCCCGTCTACCTGGACATGCAGGCCCACGCCTCGCTGTGGGAAGGCGTGCTGTCGGCGCAGACCCAGGCCGTCGCCTTCTTGCACAACGACATGGCGCACCTGCAGCGTCAAGTGGAAAAACATGGCCGCGGCGTGATCGTCGTCGATGCCCTGTACAGTACCAACGGCAGCGTGGCGCCGCTGCTGGAACTGCTGGACATTGCCGAGCGCGGCGACTGCGTGGTGGTGGTCGACGAGTCCCACTCGCTGGGCACGCATGGCCCGCAAGGCGCGGGCCTGGTGGAGGCCTGGGGCCTGGGCCACCGCGTGCATTTCCGCACGGCGTCGCTGGCCAAGGCCTTTGCGGGACGTGCCGGTTTCATCAGTTGTTCCAGCCGCTTCAAGGGATATTTCTTGTCCGAATCGCGTCCTGCCATCTTCAGCTCCTGCCTGCTGGCCCACGAGCTGGCATGGCTGGACGCGGCGCTCGATTTCATTATGGCCGCCGACGCGCGCCGCGCCATTTTGCGGCGCCACACGCTGCAGGTGCGCCAGGGATTGAGCGCGCTCGGCTACAACGTCAGCGACGGCACGGAGCAGATCGTGGCGCTGGAAGCAGGTGGCGAACCGGCCACACTGGCTCTGCGCCAGGCGCTGGAGCGGCATGGCATTTACGGCGCCATGTTTTGTGCCCCGGCAACGGCGAAGAACCGGGCCCTCGTGCGACTGACCCTCAACGCTGGACTCGACGAGACGGGCATCGCCAGGCTGCTGGCCGCCTGCGCGGCAGTGCGCGCCGAAGTGCACGTGGAACATTGGCCGTCGACGCGGCGCATGCGCAAGCTGGCGCTCGTGTAGGGCCGGCACCAGCGCCGGCGTCAGCCGCTTGACAGCGTCAGCCGGCCAGCTTGCCCAGGACGGCGGATAGCGCTCCCAGCTGCTCTGCCGGTGCGTCCTGCAGCAATTCGCGGCCCACCGCATGCGCGGTGGCGTTGGCATGTCCCAGCAATTCCTGGCCGGCGGCAGTCAGCACGGCATAGCCGACGCGCGCGTCGCGCACATCGGCCTGGCGCGCCACCAGGCCGATCTTTTCCAGCGGCATCAAGGAGCGCGTGACGCCCGAGGCCGTCAGCGCCAGGCGCTCGGCCAGGTCGATGCGCCGCAGGCGCGCACCAGGTGCGCGCTGCAGCTGATACAGCAATTGATAGTCGCTGAAGCTCAGGCCATGCAAATTGCCCAGGGCGCTGTCGAAGCGGCGCACCAGCAGCGCCTGGGCGCGCGCCAGGCGCAGGCAGAAGTCCAGCGCGCTGGCGCCGTCCGGCGAGGGGGAAATGTGATCGGTCATGGTTGCCATTTTATTCGCTGCGAAATGCTTGAGTGCGCAAGTATAAAGTAAACCTGCTCAATACAGCGGCTGCCCCTGTTCCAGCAGTTGCTCCAGGTGCAGCGCCAGCAGGGCGCCCAGCTCGGCGTCCGTATCGAAGGCGGGGTCGTCGGGCAGGGTGACGGTGTCGATGATCTCGCAGGAAAAGGCCGCCGCGCCGTCGCGCCGCCAGTCCGCCTGCAGCTGGGCATTGCGATGCTTGCCCAAGTTCAGTTCGAAGCGGTGCCGGTTCAGCATGCCGGGCGCGTTACGGCTGCATTCGAGCAAGGTCCGTCCGCTGGGCAGGTGCCGCAGGGCGATGATGCCCAGCGGCGGTGGCTGTTGCCGGTAGTGTGCTTTCAATGTTGCCTGTCGTGTCTTATCCATGTTTTATTTCTCCCATCGTTTGTGCAATTCGTTTCTGCTCCGGCGATGCGCGGGATGGCGGTGAAGAGTGCCGCCCCCACGGCTGCCGTTAGCAGTAGGGCGCCGCCGCCGCAGAACAGCTCCCCCACGCTCAGGTGGCGTAGCAGCGCTCCCGTGGCCGCTGCGGACAGGGGCGCCAGGCCCAGGAAGATGCCCATGAACAGGGCCATGGCCCGGCCCAGCATGGCGGGCGCGACGCGCCGCTGTATCCATGTAAAGATGGCGACCTGCAAGTAGCCGCCCAGCATGCCTGTGACGGCCAGCAAGGCTGCGCCTTGCCAGGCTGTGCTGATTTGTCCCAGCGCCATCAACAGGCAGCCCACGATGGCGTCGACGAGCAGCAAGGTGGCGCCGAAACGCCGGCGCAGCCAGGCGCCGCCCAGGCTCGATGCCAGCATGCCGGCCAGGGTGCCGGCGCCATGCGCGCCCATCAGCAGTCCCAGCGACGCGGCAGCGTGCAGGCGTTCATTGGCCAGCACGGGCAAGGCCACCTGCAGCGGTCCCATGACGAAGAACGCCACCACCGCCCAGTAGGCATAGCAGCTGCGCAAGGGAATGTCGCGCCACACCATGGCAAGGCCCGCCGCCGTGGCGCGCCACATGCCTTGCGCGGCGGCGGCTGCCAGTGGCCGCAGGCTGACTTGCCGCAAGGTCCAGGCGGAGAACAGAAACGTCAGCGCATCGATGGCAAAGGCGGCGGCCAGCGCTGCCATGGGGGTTTGCTGCGCGCCATCGTCAGCGCCGAGCACCAGCGCCGCCAGCAGGGGGCCGGCCAGCAAGGACAACTGGCGCGCGCCCATCTGCAAACCATTGGCTTTTTGCAACGATTGCAGCGGCACAGCCTGCGGCAGAATGGCCGTGCCGGCCGGGATGCCAAAGGCGGACGCGATCCCCAGCGCCAACGCGGCCGCATACGCCAGCGCCAGGCTGGCGTGGTCCAGCAACAGCAGTGCTGCCAGCAACAACAGAATGGCGGCGTTCGCATATTTGCTCAGTAGCATCACGCGTCGGGGTGAATAGCGGTCGGCGACGGTGCCGCCCAACAAGATGAGCACGGCGCGCGGAGCGCCCATCAGTGCCACGGCGATGCCCAGGCTGAGGCTATCGCCGGTCAGGCTCAGCACCAGCCAGGGCAGGGCCAGCATGCTGAACTGGTCGCCCAGCATGGAGACCAGGCCGCCGCCCAGCAGCCAGCGGAAGTTGCTATTGCGCAGCAAAGGAGTGTCTATAGCGCTTGGCATGGTCGTCTTGTCCGTGTTTGAGAAGTTGCATAGTAGTTGATATAAGCTTGAGTAGTCAAGTATGTTGCCATTGATTGTGGCATCGTAAGCCACGCGGCTGCGTGGGGCGCCGACGCTTGCGCTATCATGGCGGCCATGACTGATACCACTGCCCCCACCCTGTACGAGACCATCGGCGGCGCCCCCGTGCTGCGTGAAATGGTCGACCGCTTTTATGATCTGATGGAACTTGAGCTCGAGTTCGCCGGCATCCGCGTCATGCATCCGCCATCGACGGACGGTTCGCGCGACAAGCTGTATTTTTTCCTGACGGGCTGGATGGGCGGGCCGGATTTGTATATCGAGAAATTCGGCCACCCGCGCCTGCGCGCACGGCACTTGCCCTACGCCATCGGCACCAGCGAGCGCGACCAGTGGCTGCGCGCCATGGCCTGGGCCATGGAAGACACTGGCATCGAAGAGTCCCTGCGCGTGCGCCTGATGGAATCGTTCTATCAGACGGCCGACTGGATGCGCAACAAACCTGACTGACACCCATGAGCCCAATCGAGTTTTACAGCCTGCTGGGCGCTGCCGCCGTCGCCATCGTCCTGTTGATCCTGATACTGCTGCGTCCGCGTGGCGTTGCCGGCGATGGCGCCACCACGCTGGCACTGGTGCAGCAGCACCAGCAGCAAAGCCTGGAACGCATCGACCGCGTCGAACGTGAAGTGCGGCTGCAGTTGCAGGCGTCGGCGCAGGCGACGCGGCAGGACTTGGCTGCCGGCCTGGCGCAATTCCAGGCGGCAACCCTGCAACAGCTCGACAGCCTGCGCACGCAGATGCAGGCGCAGGGGAAAGTCGGGCGCGAAGAGCAGGCGCAAAGCTTGGCGCGCTTTGCCGATAGCACCAACCAGACCCTGGCCCAGCTGACAGAATCGAATGCACAGCGCATGCTGGAAGTGCGCGCCACGCTGGAGAACAAAATCCGCGACTTGCAGGCCGATAATGGCGCGCGCCTGGAAGAGATGCGCAAGACGGTCGACGAAAAACTGCACGCGACCCTGGAAACGCGGCTTTCCGCCTCGTTTCAGCAAGTGTCGGAGCGGCTGGAAAAAGTCCACCAGGGCCTGGGCGAAATGCAGCAGCTGGCGCTGGGTGTGGGCGATCTGAAGCGGGTGCTGACGAATGTGAAGACGCGTGGCACCTGGGGCGAGGTGCAGCTGGAAATGCTGCTGGAGCAGGTACTCACTGTCGACCAATACGCAAAGAACGTGGAAACCGTGCCGGGCAGCGGTGCGCGCGTGGAATTCGCCCTGAAACTGCCGGGCTTGAGCGACGGCGGGCCGCCCGTGTGGATGCCCATCGATGCGAAATTCCCCAAGGAACAGTACGAACGCCTGGTCGAAGCGGCCGAGCGGGCCGATGCGGACGGCGTGGCCGTTGCTGGCCGCGAGCTGGAGCGTGCCGTGCGGGGCGAGGCGAAAACCATCGCCGAGAAATACCTGGCGCCGCCGCAGACCACGGACTTCGCCATCCTCTTCCTGCCCACGGAAGGTTTGTATGCGGAAGTGCTGCGCCGCCCGGGCCTGGCCGATGAATTGCAGCGCGTGCACCGGGTCAGCATCGCCGGGCCATCCACCCTGACGGCCTTGCTCAACAGCCTGCAGATGGGTTTCCGCACGCTGGCGCTGGAAAAGCGCTCGTCAGAAGTATGGCAAGTACTGGGCGCCGTCAAGACGGAGTTCGGCAAGTTTGGCGACGTGCTGTCGCAAACCCGGCTGACCCTGGAAAAGGCAGCGAAAAATATCGAAAGCGCGGAAGTGCGCAGCCGGCAGATGGCGCGCAAGCTGAAATCCGTGGAAGCCTTGCCGGGCGAGGCTGCCGCCTTGCTGCTGGGAGCGGCAGATGCCGGCTTGCCCGGTGACGGCGAGTAGGATTGTCGTTCAGGCCACCGGTGCTTGCCGGCGGCGCAGCGAGGCATAGACGATCAGCGCCAGTCCTGCCAACAGCATGACCCAGGTTTGCGGCTCGGGCACGGCCGGCAAGACATTCGGGCCGATGGGTGGCAGCGTCGGCAGGATCACGGTGGGCGGCACGATGATGCTGCTTCCCTGGCCGGGCGGCAGACCGCCGCCACCGCCGCCGCCGCCCATGCCGGCCGGTGGTGTGATGCCGCCGACGGTACGGACATAATCGAAGGGTAGGAAAGGAATGCTGGCCACCTCGGGCGGCATGGCGCCACCCGTGAAAGAACCGCCGCGCAAGGCGTCGGGATTGTCGATCAGGGGCACGCCTGCCGCTTCCGGGGCGGCGGGCACGGCGGCAACGGGTGCGCCACCGCCGGGAGCTGCACCGCCTGCTGCCGGCGGCGCCGATGCGGGCGCCTGCGCGATGCGGCTGACATTGCGGCAGATCGTCGGCACGAGGATGCATTGTCCCTGCACGCAGTAGACGAGTCCCCGTTCCTGCATCTGTTCGCTCCAGCCCGAACGCGTCACATTGCGGCAAACGCGGCCTGGCCCGAAATGCATGTCGCTGATGCGCGCCTGGTAATTGCCTTTGCCGCGGATGGCGTCGCGGCTGATCACGACGATTTCATCGTACTGGCGCGCGCGCATGCGCGTCTTCAATTCTTCGCGCACCTGCGGCGCGATGTCCGTATAGCGATCCACGGCAGCCACCACATCGCCCATGAACGGGTCGGCACCGGGGCGGTTCCAGCTGCAGTGTTCCAGGACGTCGGCCCGAGGGATCCCTTTGGCATAGGCGGGCAGCGGCGCCAGGGACAACATGCCAAGCAGGCAAGCCGCTCCCAGCATGCTGGCACGCGCGATCCATGAGCTGTGTTTCATTGATAGTTTCCCGGTGAAAACAATATAGAAATTATATTTTGTATGAATTCAGATGTTATCACCAAAGAAACTGTAGTATCAACAAATAAATAAAATAATTGCAATTTATGTTGTGTTTATTGATATGTTTCTTAAAGGGATGATTAATATTTTTATCTCGATAATCGAACGGCTGCAGCGCAGGGGAGATGATTGCGAAAGGGAAATGCGATCGGCCCGCGCAGGGCGGGCCGGTTGTGAGGCAGCGGGGTTTTGAAGGATGCGCCGCCAGCAGGCGGCGGTGAAACGATCTAGATGCGGCCCGGGCAGGCTTGCGTATCGAAGGCGGGATAGCCGATGGCGGGCAGCTTGTGCAGCCACTTGCGCATCAAGCTGCGCGCGCCTTGCGTATCGTACTGTCGCCCCTGCTGCAAATCTGCGGCGAGCGTATCTAGTTCTGCACAGATGGATTGCTTGCCGGCCTGGGCCGCCAGCAGGGAGGCCAGCAGTTCCGGCAGTACGACCGCCGCCGGCGCCGCCTGGCGCGTGGCGCGGTAGTGCTGCCAGTAGCGCTCGGCGGCATCGCCATCAAAGCTGGGGACGAAGCCGAAGGTGGCGTCATCGCGGTGCAAGCGGTAGACAGTGGGAAAGTAATGGGAGCCCGTCAGTTCGCCGGGGAATAGGTCGCGCCGCAGGACGTCGATGGCCAGCGACCCGTTGCGCTCCACGCGCACGGGACTGGGCGAGTCGTACTGGTCCACGCTCACCATGGCTGGTGAGTTGCCTTGCATGAAGATGATTTTCTGCGTGTAATGGCGCCCGCCCAGGTGGCCGCACAGGGCCACGAAGCGATCGTTGATGGCGGTGACGGCCGCAACGTCGCCGCAGTCGGGCCGCAAAGGCGTGTTTTCCTGCCACACGAGCGCCTGGTCGCTGGTGCGCACGAGGCGGATGCTGCCCACGGTTTCGCCGTGCAAGTCACCGTTTGCATCCTCGATGCGCTCATCGAAGCGCACCGTGTAGCCATTGCTGTGGACTTCGCCGGCGTACGCCGTCATGCCCTTTAGCAGTGCCAGTGCCAGTATCAGTTTCAGTATCAGTTTCAGTATCAGTTTCAGTTGCAGTTGCAGTTTCATATTAGTCCATGGAACAGCACGATATCGACCGGATCGCCGGCTGCCACGTGGCCTTGTGCTTCATGCAGCACGATCATGCAATTGGCTTGCGTCATCGAGCGCAGGATGCCGGAGCCTTGCGCACCCGTCACGCGCACGTGCTGGCGGCCGTCCGCGCCGCGTTCGACGATGCCGCGCTGGTATTCCGTGCGGCCGCGCTTCTTGCGGATAGTCGCTTGCGCCGCCACTTGCAGCAGCGGCAGGCTGGCCGTGTCCGCATCGGCGCCCATCAGGCGCAGCAAGGTCGGGCGGGCGAGGAAGTAAAACGCCGCCATCACGGCCACCGGGTTGCCGGGTAATCCCAGCAGCAAGGCCGAGTCGCCCTCGCTGGAAATCTGGCCAAAGGCCATGGGGCGGCCCGGGCGCATGTTGATTTGCCAGAAGGCGACGTTACCCAGGCGCGCCAGGATGTCGCGTGTAAAATCGGCCGCGCCGCTGGAGACGCCGCCCGAGGTGATGATGACATCAGCCGTGGCGCAGGCGCCGCGCAGGGCCGCTTCCAGCGCTTGCGGCTGATCCTTGACGATGCCCATGTCGAGCACCTCGCAGCCCAGGCGCGTCAACATGCCCAGCAGGGTGTAGCGGTTGCTGTCGTAGATGCAGCCCGCGGCAAGCGGCTCGCCGATCGAGCACAATTCGTCGCCGGTGGAAAAGAAAGCCACGCGAAGGCGGCGGCGCACGGGCACTGTGGCGATACCCAGCGAGGCCACCAAGCCCAGTTCGGCCGGTCCGAGTATCTTGCCTTGTAGCAGCGCAGGCTGGCCTTGCATCAAGTCTTCACCCATGAAACGGCGGTTGTCGCCGGGGCGGATACAGTCCGGTGCGATGCTGATGTGCAGTTCGCCGGCCTGTTGCACCAGTTCCTGCGGCACCACGCTGTCGCAGCCGTCCGGCATGACGGCGCCCGTCATGATGCGCGCGCATTGCCCGCGCCGCACGGTGACCGTGCCGGGACGGCCAGCCAGGATGGTGTCGACCACGGTCAGGGTCACGGGCGTGTCGCCACCGAGGTCTGCCCCGTGCAGAGCATAGCCATCCATGGCCGAATTATCGTGCGCAGGCACGCTGATGGGCGAGATGATGTCGGCCGCCAGGATGCGCTCGAACGCTTGCGGCAGCGGTAATTGCTCGCTCTCGGCGACGGGCGCGATGCTGTCGGCCAGGATGGCTTGCGCCATCGGCACGGACAGGCCTTGCGCCTGCAGGGCGGCCAGCTCGTCCGGGGTATTGATGTTGCCGAACGCACCATGGTTCTGGAAGAGCACTTCGGTCAATTTTAAGTGACCGTGCCAGGTGCGCATGCGGCGTTCGCCTGCGGCCAGGTAGGTGTCCAGCTGGGGCAGGGCCGATGTTTTCACCAAGCAAAAAACGGGATGCGGACGGCGCACCGTCGATCCCGTCACCGCATCGATTTCCTCGGTGACGGCGATGGCCAGGTCGGCATTGTCCTGCATCAAACCGGTCGCCAAGCGCGCTGCCAGGTCGGGCGGCAGCAGGGGCGAGTCGCACGGCACCGTGAGCAGGTAGGGCGTGGTGGCGTGCTGCATGCCGCTGTGCAAGCCGGCCAGCGGACCCAGCTGGCCCGGCAGCACGTCCGGCCACACTGGCAGACCGAAGCGCGCGTAGTCGCCGGCCTCTGCGTGAACACTGATGGCCAGCCGGCCCACTTGCGGCGCCAGGCGCTGCAGCACGTGGCGCGCAAGGGGCTGGCCATGCAGGAGCAGCATGCCCTTGTCGCGCTGGCCCATGCGGGTGCCGAGGCCGCCGGCCAGGATCAGGCCGGTAATGTCGTGTTTGTTGATCATGAGAGGCGAAAATATGGATACATGCGCCATGGTAGCAGCGGCGGGCCTGTGCCGCGCCTGATTCAGCCGCCGATATACGACATTTCCACTTTCTTTTTACCGTGCTCAAGTGCGCCGCCCGACAAATCTGTCTGGCTTGTGCGCAATTGCGAATAGCGGTCGCCGCGGCCGCGCCACAACTGCGCCACGACCGAGGAAATTTCCGCGTCGCTGTGGCCGCCGCGCAGCAGGCCGCGCAAGTCGTGGCCGCTGCTGGCGAACAAACACGTGTACAGCTTGCCCTCGGTCGATAGGCGGGCGCGGCTGCAGTCGGCGCAGAACGCTTGCGTGACGCTGGAAATGAGGCCGATTTCGCCGCCGCCATCTGCATGGCGCCAGCGCGCCGCCGTCTCTCCCGTATAGTTGGGGTCGATGGGCAGCAAGGGCATGTGCGAGGCGATGCGCCGCACCACTTCGGCCGAAGGGATGACTTCTTGCAAGTTCCAGCCGTTCGAGGCGCCCACGTCCATGTATTCGATGAAGCGCAAGATGTATGGCGTGCCTTTGAAGTGGCGCGCCATGGGCACGATTTCCTGCTCGTTCATGCCGGCCTTGACGACCATGTTGATCTTGATGGGCCCCAGGCCCGCCGCGTGTGCTGCATCGATGCCGTGCAGCACGTCGGCCACGGCGAAATCGACATCATTCATGCGCTTGAAGGTGGCGTCGTCGAGCGAGTCGAGCGACACGGTGACGCGGTTCAGGCCCGCATCCTTGAGCACTTGTGCCTTTCTGGCGAGCAAGGAACCGTTGGTCGTCAGGGTCAGGTCCAGCGGCTGGCCCGATGGCGTGCGCAGTTCTGCCAGCATGGCGATGAGCTTTTCGATATTCTTGCGCAGCAGCGGTTCGCCACCCGTCAGGCGGATCTTTTCCACGCCGTGCGCGACGAACAGGCGCGCGATGCGCGTGATTTCCTCGAACGACAGCAAATCCGTGTGCGGCAAATACACGTGATTCTTGTCGAACACGTCCTTCGGCATGCAATATACGCAACGGAAATTACAGCGGTCGGTAATCGAGATGCGCAAGTCGTGCAGGGGCCGGCCCAGGCTGTCGGTCACGTTGCCGCTGGGACTTTCCAGTTGCGCGGGGATCAGCAAAGCCCCATTGCGGGCCTCGGCGAGGTAGATAATCTTGTCAGCCATAAAAATGATGCCAGTTACTAGTTACGTTAGGTCGTTCAAGGCAGATACGATAGCACGAGGCCGAAGATGGCACAGGCGAGCAGCAATTTGATGGTGCCCATTTGAAACTTGATCAGCGCCACGCCGACCGCCAGCGCGATGGCGATGGCCAGCCAGTCCCAGTGCGGCAGCGGGTTTGCTTGCCAGAAGACATGGTGGCCAAAGAACAGGGCCAGGCTGGCGATGACGCCTACCACGGCCGCCGAGATGGCCGTCAAGGGCGCGCTCAGGCGCAGGTTGCCGCGCGACGCTTCCACCAGCGGCGCGCCGGCCAGGATGAAGATGAACGAGGGCAGGAAGGTGAACCAGCTGGCGACGAGCGCGCCGCACACGCCCGCCAGCCACAGGTGTTCACCCGCCAAGGCATGGCTCCAGCCGCCGACAAAACCGATGAAGGCGACGATCATGATCAGGGGGCCGGGCGTGGTTTCGCCCAGCGCCAGACCATCCATCATCTGCGCGCTGCTGATCCAGTGGTAGTGGTCGACGGCGCCCTGCACCAGGTAGGGCAGCACGGCATACGCGCCGCCGAACGTGAGCAGGGCCGCCTTGCTGAAAAACATGCCCATCTGCGCCAGTGGCTGGTCCGCGCCGCCCGCCAGCGCCAGGCCCAGCCAGGCGAGGAAGGCCAGGGCCAGGCCCAGCGCGCAGGTGGCCAGCAGGCGCGGCCATTTGAGCTGCGCGTGGTCTGGCGTGGGCGTGTCGTCATCGATCAGGGCGGCGCCATAGCGGGCCGCGCCGCCATGCGGCGTGCCGCCGGCATGAAAGTGGGCCGGCAGCCAGTGGCCGCCCGCCATGCCCAGCAGGGCAGCGGCAAGCACGATCAGTGGAAATGGCAGCTGTAGCATGGCGATGGCGACAAATGCGCCCGCCGCGATGGCGATCAGGGCGGGACTGCGCAAGGTGCGCCGGCCCAGGCGCCAGGCGGCCGCCAGTACGATGGCGACGACGGCCGGCTTGATGCCGTACAAGATGGCGGCGATGGCGCTCATGTGGCCATACGCCATGTAGAGCCAGGACAGGACGATCAGCAGCAGCAGCGAGGGCAGCAGAAATAGCAGGCCCGCCACCAGCGCGCCGCGCGTGCGGTGCATCAGCCAGCCGATGTAGATGGCCAGCTGGGTCGCTTCCGGCCCCGGCAGCAGCATGCAGTAATTGAGGGCATGCAGGAAACGCTGCTCGGAAATCCAGCGCCGCTTTTCCACCAATTCCGCATGCATCATGGCGATTTGCCCGGCCGGGCCGCCAAAGCTGACGCAGCCCAGCTTGAGCCAGTACCAGAAGGCGCTGCGCAGGCTGACGGGGGCGGGACGGGGAAGGTTGGCGTTCTCGTGCATGGCGGCTAGCTGGCAAAGATGTGGACGTAAAAAAGGGGAAGCCTGAGCTTCCCCTTTCATCGTTGGCGGCTGGGCGAACCCGGCGCGCTTATGGACGTTGCGTGTTGACCTGGATCAACGGCTCATCCGATTGCGGCGGCAATGGCTTGCGTTCGCGCGGCTTGCGTACCGGGGCGACGGCCTTGGCCGCCGCTTCCTGCGCCAGGCGCAGTTTTTCCGGATCGGTGGCAGCCAGGGTCAGGCCGGCTGAACCGAGCACTGCGTTCAAGTCCAGCGGCGCGGGCACCGGCGCTGGAGCCGGTGCCGAAGCCGGTACAGGAGCTACGACAGGCGCCGGAGCAGGGGCGGGAGCAACTTCGACCACCACCGGAGCGGCTTCCACCACGGCAGGCGCCGCTTCAGCCACTGGCGCTGGTGCTTCCTCGATCACGGCGATGGCTTCGACCAGCGGTGCAGCTTCCACCACTGGCAAGGCTTCGACGATGACTTCCGCTGGCGCAGGCGCAGGCGCAGGTGCAGGTGCAGCTTCCGCTTTCTCGGCAAAGCTGTACTCGGCAACTGGTGCCGGTTCGGCAGCGGCTGGTTCAGCTTGCGCTGCAGCCGCTTCGACCGGGGCTGCCGGTACGATCACTTCAGCAACTGGCGCGGCTTCAGCGGCAGGAGCGGCTTCTTCGACCTTGGCGATGTCCACGACCCTGGCCACTTCGACCACTTCCACGACCGCAGCTTCCACCGGCGCGGTGGCGACGGCTACGACAGCGGCGGCGGCCACGACGGCCACTGGCGCCGCATCGGCAACGACCGCAGCGGCAGTTTCCGGCGCCGGAGCGACCGTAAAGCTGATTACGGGCGCGTCCTGGCCTTCGTTGTCGCCATTTGCCGATTCGATCAGTTCGCCAGTTTCGCGGTCACGGCGGTTGCGGTTGCGGCCACCACGACGACGGCGGCGGCGCGGTTCTTCGCCTTCCACGTCGTTTTCCGTCTCTTCGCCTTCAGGACCGGCATTTGCCGGCGCTTTCAGCAAGCTCATTGGTGCTGCATCAGCGTCCGGACCTGCCGATGGCACGACCACGTTGACGGCACTGGCGGTAGCGCCAACCAGGGCCAGTTCATCCGCTTTCACTTCAGCAACAATAGCCTTGTCGGCGCGTGGTTCACGCCCTTCGCGAGGCTGGCGTGGCGGACGTTCGGCGCGTTCCGGGCGTTCTGCGCGTTCAGGACGCTCGGCGCGCTCTGGACGTTCACCGCGTTCGCGTGGTGCCGCCGTTGTATCGCCGGCTTCACGCGGTTCGCGTGGCGGACGCGGTGGGCGTGGCGGACGGGCCGCTTTTTCCAGTGCTTCCGCTTCTTTCGCTGCATCGTCCAGGGCCGGACGGCCCTGGCCTGGTTCGCGTTCTTCGCGGCCAGGCTTGCCGTTGCGGCCGCGGCCACGCGGACCACGGCTGTTGCGGTCGCCGCGGTCGGCGCCGGCCGGTTTGGCTGGTGCGACAGGGGCGGGCGCTGGCGTCACCGGTGCCGGGGCGCCAGTGAAGAAGCTGATGATCTTGGCAATCAGGCCCTGTGGTGCGGCAGGCGCGGCCACCGGAGCCGGTTTCGCTTCGACAGGCTTGCGTTCGACCAGCGGTGCCGGCTGGTCAGGCGTGATCGTCTTGACGACGGCTTCCTGGCGCGGCTTGGCTTCTTCCTTCTGGCGCTTGCTGTAAGCCATGTCGGTTTCAGCGCTTTCCGCCAGGTTGTAGCTGGCCTGGCTGTCTTCCAGACGCGGATCGTCGTGCTTGATGCGTTCCAGTTTGTAATGCGGCGTTTCCAGATGCTTGTTCGGGATCAGGATCACGGCGATGCGGTGGCGGTTTTCGATTTTCAGCACTTCGCCGCGCTTTTCGTTCAGCAGGAAGGCGCCCACATCGACGGGAACTTGCACGTGGATGGTGGCCGAGTTTTCCTTCATCGCCTCTTCCTGGATGATGCGCAGCACCTGCAGGGCGGACGATTCGGTATCGCGGATGTGGCCGGTGCCGGAGCAGCGCGGGCACGTTACGTGCGAACCTTCGGACAGCGAAGGGCGCAGGCGCTGGCGCGACAGTTCCATCAGGCCGAAGCGGGAAATCTTGCCCATTTGTACACGGGCACGGTCATGGTGCAGCGCATCTTTCAAGCGCTGTTCCACTTCGCGCTGATTTTTTGCCACTTCCATGTCGATGAAGTCGATGACGATCAAGCCACCCAAGTCGCGCAGGCGCAGCTGGCGGGCCACTTCTTCGGCCGCTTCGCAGTTGGTGTTGAAGGCGGTCGTCTCGATGTCGGCGCCACGCGTGGCGCGGGCCGAGTTGACGTCGACGGAGACCAGCGCTTCGGTATGGTCGATCACGATGGCGCCGCCCGATGGCAGTGGCACGGTGCGGCTGTACGCCGTTTCAATCTGGTGTTCGATCTGGAAGCGC
This sequence comes from Janthinobacterium sp. DSP2-3-3, assembly GCF_049897325.1. Classification (NCBI taxonomy): domain Bacteria; kingdom Pseudomonadati; phylum Pseudomonadota; class Betaproteobacteria; order Burkholderiales; family Oxalobacteraceae; genus Janthinobacterium; species Janthinobacterium sp. DSP2-3-3. Next base: position 291,285 of record NZ_JAFCWA010000003.1, read on the forward strand.
GAGAACAGCGGCACGTCGTCGCTGTAGCGTTTTACGCGGTGCACCATGTCGGGCATCACGTGGCTCATGAACTGGTGCGCCTGGTCGTAGATCTCGTCGGTGTCGATCAGGATCTCGCCGATGTCGGGCTGGAAGTAGTCGCGGATGGCGCGGATGACGAGCGACGATTCCTGGTAGATCAGGAATGCGCCATTGGCCGACTTGCCGGCGCCTTCGATGGCGCGCCACAGTTGCATCAGGTAATTCAAGTCCCACTGCAGTTCATCGACGTTGCGGCCGATGCCGGCGGTGCGGGCAATGACGGACATGCCGGCAGGCAAGTCCAGTTTATCCATGGTTTCGCGCAATTCCTGGCGCTCTTCACCTTCCACGCGGCGCGATACGCCACCGCCACGCGGATTGTTCGGCATCAATACCAGGTAACGGCCGGCCAGTGAAACGAAGGAGGTCAGGGCAGCGCCCTTGTTGCCGCGCTCTTCCTTTTCGACCTGGACCATGATTTCCTGGCCTTCGCGCAGCGCTTCCTTGACGGAAGCGTTACGCACATCGACGCCTTCGCGGAAATACGTGCGGGCAACTTCCTTGAAAGGCAGGAAGCCGTGGCGGTCTTCGCCATAGCTGACGAAGCACGCTTCGAGCGAAGGCTCGATGCGCGTGATCACGCCCTTGTAGATGTTGGATTTGCGCTGTTCGCGCCCGGCTGTCTCGATATCGATGTCGATCAGTTTTTGTCCGTCGACAATCGCTACGCGCAGTTCTTCTTGCTGCGTGGCATTAAACAACATGCGTTTCATTTTTATAACTCCGCGACCCGTAGGCCATCTCAAAGCCGCTTCCGGGGAAGCGGCGAAAGTACAGGGATATATGCGAGAACGGGAGTGTTGGCGGGGGAAATGCCTTAGCGTGCGGAGCAACAACGCGTACGAGGTATACGTTACGGCCGCAACAGGCGCGGTGAGGTCAATCGTCATGCCGAGTGCACAGGACACCTGCAACTCATCTGAAACAGCCCGAATGAGAATGAACTATATCGGGGGCAGAGAATGCAAGTGGTCAGCAAATTCAGAGCCAAATCGTCAGCCGGCTCATTACAGGGATCGCGATGGCGAGGCTTGGCCTCAGCCTATTCATCGACAACCTCAGGTGGCCGCATACGGGGTTTGGCGAAAACGGCAAGCGTTATCAACTTCATCAACCCGCGAGCCCGACTCGATAAGTCGCGCTAACGGGTACTTATCCTTATAATCCCACACTCACTTCAGCATCTCCACGCGTTATCCGATTACAACTACGGTGCAACCTTGATTCGCGCAGGGATGGTGCATATACATTTTTTTCCACCGAATTTGCAATTTGGCGAGGCCGGTGGAGACGCCCCTGTGTAAAATGTGCTTTTATTCTTACACTCGCAGCAGCCAGGGCCGCAGCAAAAACAATTATATATTCAAAATGAAGGACTTAGAGAGATTTCTGGGAAGACATAGTAAATGAAGAGTCAAAATGATGTTGTTCCCCCTTCAACACCCCCGGTTCAGCCGCAAGCCCAATTCGTAACGATCGCCGAGGAAGAAGCAGGCCAGCGCATCGACAACTACTTATTAAGAGTGTGCAAGGGAGTGCCTAAAAGCCACATCTACCGGATCTTGCGATCAGGAGAAGTGCGGGTTAATAAAGGCCGTATCGATCAGCTGTACCGTCTCGCCGCCGGCGACGTGGTGCGCATTCCACCCGTGCGCGTGGCCGAAAAGGCCCCCACGGGCGCGCCGGCCGCCGAATTCAAGATCATCTTTGAAGATGCGCAACTGCTCGTCATCGACAAGCCGGCCGGCGTGGCCGTGCATGGCGGCTCGGGCGTCTCGTTCGGCGTGATCGAGCAATTGCGCGCCTCGCGCCCCGACGCCAAGTTCCTGGAACTGGTGCACCGCCTGGACCGCGACACGTCCGGCTTGTTGTTGCTGGCAAAGAAACGTACCGCATTGACGAATTTGCACGAGCAGATGCGCGACGGCGTCACCGACAAGCGCTACCTGGTGCTGGTGGCGGGCGACTGGAAGAATGCGCGCCAGCATATCAAGCTGCCGTTGCATAAATATACGACGGCCGAAGGCGAGCGCCGGGTGGCCGTGCAGGCTGATGGCCTGGCGTCGCACACGGTGTTTTCACTGTTGCATAAATATCACAACTTCGCCTTGCTGGAAGCGGAATTGAAGACGGGACGCACGCACCAGATCCGCGTGCACCTGTCCTCCTCCGGTTTCGCCATCGCCGGCGACGATAAATATGGCGACTTTGCCCTCAACCGTGCCCTCTTGAAAGCCGACAGCACGCGCGGCGCCCTGAAGCGCATGTTCCTGCACGCCCATCAGATCACGTTTACGCACCCGGAGACGGGCAAGAGTATGACCCTGAACGCGCCGCTGGCAGCCGAATGCGAGCGTTTCTTGGTAAGCTTGGGCAAACCATTGGCCGTTGCTGCACGATAAGTATTCACCGCGTGCACGCGACACTACTCACAAGGTAGCCAGTCGCCATCATTCATTCTCAAGGAGTCGGCGGCTTTGCCGTCGGGAAACATGGCAAGAAAGCAATTTGATCTGATCGTCTTTGATTGGGACGGTACCCTGATAGACAGTACCTCGACCATCGTCAAGTGCATCCAGGCGTCGGCCAAAGACCTGGGCTTGCCAATTCCCACCGAGTTGCTGGCCTCGCATGTGATCGGCTTGGGCTTGCAGGAAGCCATGCAGCTGGTGATGCCCGATGTCGAGCCGAAATACCATGCGCGCATGGCCGAGCGCTACCGTTATCACTATCTGTCGCGCGACCATGAGTTGACCCTGTTTCCTGGAGTGCAAGAAATGCTGCAGGACTTGTCGCAGCAAGCGTACTTTCTTGCCGTCGCCACGGGCAAGAGCCGTGTCGGCCTGAACCGCTCCTTGAATGCCGTCAAGCTGCTGTCGCTGTTCGATGCGACGCGCTGCGCCGATGAAACGTTTTCCAAGCCCCATCCGGCCATGCTGCAAGAGCTGACGCGCGAACTGGGTCAGGATATGCGCCGCACCGTGATGATTGGCGATACCAGTCATGATTTGTTGATGGCAAGCAATGCAGGCGCGGCCGGTATTGCCGTAGAGTATGGGGCACATCCTGTGGAGCAATTGCAGGCTTGCCAGCCCCTGTATTCGGCCGCCACGGTGGCTGAGCTGCACCAATGGCTGAGCGAGCACGCATGATGAGCGATGTTGTCGACGTATTCATTTGTGCCGCCGATGCGGTGGCCGATGGCGGCAAGGGCGTGCGCTTTCCCGTCTCGGCCGGTGGCGAAGCGACCACCGGCTTTGTCGTGCGCCATGGCGGTAAGGCGTATGGCTACCTGAACCGCTGCGCCCACGTGCCGATCGAACTGGACTGGGCCGAGGGCGAGTTTTTCGAGTCCAGCGGCTTGTATCTGATGTGTTCGACGCATGGCGCCATCTATGTGCCGGAGAGCGGCCTGTGCGCGGGCGGTCCCTGCAAGGGTGGCCGCTTGCGCCCGATTCCCGTGACCGAGCGCGATGGCCAGCTGTACTGGCAACCCGATGAGTATGTCCAGCCGCTGCCAGCCTGAAGCCGGGTTTAGGCCTTCTGTAATTTAAGCAAAGTGAACCATGAGCGATAACACGAATGACAAGCTGGACAGCAGCGCGCCAGCCGCCGGCCACGGCGCCCCTGCGGGGAACTGGGAGCGCGACGTACTGGAAAAGCTGGTATTTGCCACTTTGCAAGAGCAACGCGCGCACCGCCGCTGGAGCATCTTTTTCAAGGTCTTCGGCCTGTTGATCGTGCTGTTCGCCCTGTGGGTGTTTTATGACTACAACACGGCCGACGACAGCGAAACCCTGGGCCGCCACACGGCCCTGATCGATATCAGCGGCGCCATCGAGTCCGAAGGCAGCGGCTCGGCCGCCGTCGTCATCCCCGCGCTGGACAAGGCCTTTTCCGATGCCGGTTCCGTGGCCGTGGTGCTGCATATTAATAGTCCGGGCGGCAGTCCCGTGCAGGCCGGCATGATCGTCGACGAGATGCAGCGCCTGCGCAAGGGCTATCCGGATAAGCCTTTATATGTGGTGGTCGATGAAATGTGCGCCTCGGGCGGCTATTACATCGCCGCCGCCGCCGACCGCATCTATGTCAACAAGGCCAGCGTGGTCGGTTCCATCGGCGTGCTGATGGACGGCTTCGGCTTTACTGGCGTGATGGAAAAGGTGGGCGTCGAGCGCCGTTTGCTGACGGCGGGCGAGAACAAGGGGTTCATGGACCCGTTCAGCCCCCTGAGCGAAAAACACAAGGCGTATGCGCAAGGCATGCTCAATGAAATCCACCAGCAATTCATCGACGTGGTGCGCACGGGACGGGGCAAGCGCCTGAAGGAAACGCCGGACACGTTCTCCGGCTTGTACTGGACCGGCGCGAAAGCCGTGGAAATGGGCCTGGCCGATGATTTCGGCACGGTCGACAGCGTGGCGCGCGACGTCGTCAAGGCGGAAGACATCGTCGACTACACGCAGCATGAAGGCTTGCCGGAACGGGTGCTGAAGAAATTTGGCGCCGCCATGGGCGCCGGTGCCATGAAGGCAGCCGTGCAGCAGTCACAACCGGCATTGCGTTGAGGACATCACTCTTGGCAGGCGGGCAAGCCAGTCGAGAATGATTTTCAATAAGGTGGTATTTTGGCTTGAAAAACGGGCTGCTTGGGCTATATTGAAAACGTAGTTCTTTTCAAGGAGGGGCGATATATCAACTATGTTGTCAGTACTAACTTGATTGGTAGGTCTTGGAACTACTCGCCGCATCGCAGATGTGGTTTTGAGTGAATTTACATTCCTCACTAAAGTCCCGCTGGGGCTTGGGAACGGCGGCGCAATGCCGCCGTTTCCTTTTGTGCGTCGTTCGTGCTGGATGTGCTGGCGTGAATCGACATTGTTGCGTTGTCTGGGCGAGCTGGCAAGGTAGGCATGCGAGGGCGGGGCATGGCTGGTTCGATGGCGGCGCTCAGGCGGCGCAGCCGTTGCAATGGGCGGGCAGGGGCGGGGTGGCTGCTTGCCGGGCCGGCGCCGTTGCTGTGCTGCCGGTATCGGGCGGCGTGTCCGCCGTGGCGGGTGCGCTGACGTTGTCGATTGCTACATCTGCATCTGCATCTGCATCCGCGTGCGCAAAGCCGCCCTGTTCCAGCCAGCACATGAAATGGCATTGCGCCTCTGCATGCCAGTGCGTCTGGCGCGCTGGCGCTGGCGGCGCGTCCGCATCCTGCGGCACAGGGGCGTTGCTCCAGCGCGCCACGCCGAGTTTGACCTTGTGCATGGCCGCCTGTTCCGCGGCGATGCGCTGACGCATGTCGGCGATGCTGCCTTGTAAGGCGATGGTATCGGTATGCTTCATACGATGTCCTTATGAGGGGTGGCGACTGCCACAATTCCTAAAGTACATTAGGCGGATTCCTAATGAAGTTTCAGTCTATCAATGCGATATTCCGAGCGCTTGATATATCTCAAAGGAATTGGCCATTTATATCGAAATCTCACCTTGTGCTTCGCCATATCTGTGCCTGCGCAAGGCTGGCGCGCGTTCCACCGCCAGGCGCAGGCGGCGCGCGCCGCCGCTTCACGCTGCCAGCCGCTTCTGGTAAAGTCACGCCCATGAGTAAATTATCCCTAGACCGCATCCTGCAATCGCAGGGTTTTGGCACCCGCAAATATTGTCGTTCCCTCATCGAGGATGGCGATGTCGTCATCGATGGCGTCACCCAGACCAATTACCGCACCACCGTCGAGACCGAAGGCCTGGTGCTGCACGTGTTCGACGAAGAGTGGGTGGTCCGTGAGCACCTGTATCTGGCGCTGAACAAGCCCGCCAACTTCGAATGCTCGCGCAAGCCCAGTCATCACCCTGGCGTGCTGACCCTGCTGCCGGAACAGTTCACCTGGCGTGAAGTCCAGCCCGTCGGCCGGCTCGACCACGATACGACCGGCATGCTGCTGATGTCAGACGATGGCCCCTTTATCCATGCACAATCGTCACCGAAGCGTCACGTTCCAAAGATTTACCAGGCTACCACGCAAGAGCCCGTGACCGATGAACTGGTAGTGCAGCTATTGGCTGGCGTGCAATTGCACGATGAGCCGGCCCCGTTGGCCGCCCTGGTCTGCGTCCAGCGCGGAGAATTCCAGCTGGAAATCGTGCTCGAGCAAGGCAAATACCACCAGGTTAAGCGCATGCTGGCCGCCGCCGGCAACCATTGCAGCGCGCTGCACCGTTCCGCCATCGGTAGCCTGACGCTGGAATCGCTGGGCATTGCCGAAGGCGAGTGGTGCTATCTGACGCCCGAGCAAATCGCGCTGCTGGCGTAAATCCCTCCTGACCGCCAAAGCCGGGAATGTCCCGGCTTTTTGGCGTCTTTAGTCCCTAATTGCCTGCATTTGACGAAGTTTCCCGCATATGAAATTAGCTACCCTGAAGGATGGCACGCGCGACGGCCAGTTGGCTGTCGTCTCGCGCGACTTGAAAACTGCGCATCTGGCCGATGGCATCGCCTCGACCCTGCAAAAGGCGCTCGACGACTGGAGTTTCATCGCGCCCCAGCTGGACTTGCTGTACCAGACCATCAATAACGGCCGCGGTCATCGCGCCTTCGAGTTCGATGCGGCCAACTGCATGGCACCCTTGCCGCGCAGCAGTTTGCGCGTGGCTGGCGCCGCGTACCTGCAGCAGATCGAGCGGGCCTGCAAGGCGGCGGGCAGCGAGGCGCCCGCCAACTTGCGCGAGGCGCCGCGCCTGTACCAGGGCGCCAGCGACGATTTCCTCGGCGCCCACGACAACATCAGCCTGGCGCACGAGCAGTGGGGCATCGATTACGAGGCAGGCATCGCCGCCATCATGGACGACGTGGCCATGGGCTCGACGCCGGACCAGGCGCACCTGAACATCAAGCTCTTGATGCTGGTCAACGACATTACCCTGCGCAAGCTGGCGCCCGACGAGCAATCCAGTGGCTACGGCTTCCTGCAGGCGAAACCGGCCATGGCCTGCTCTCCTGTGGCCATCACGCCCGACGAGCTGGGCGATGCATGGCGTGGCGGCAAGGTGCATTACGCCCTGCGTTGCAGCCTGAACGGCAAATTGACGGGCCAGCCCCACGCGGGCGCTGACATGGCGTTTAATTATCCGCAATTGCTTGCCCATCTGTGCCAGACGCGCAACGCGCGCGCCGGCAGCGTGCTGAGTGCGGGCGGCGTCGCCAACAAGGAAGTCAAGAAGGGGTTTTCCAGTATCGTTGAGCGACGTAACCAGGAGATGATCGCCGATGGCGTCGCCAGTACGCCCTATTTGCTGTTCGGTGATGTTGTTCGGTTGGAAATGCTGGGTGATGACGGCAAGTCGCTGTTTGGTGCGATAGAGCAAACGTTGAAACAGGCCGAGACGCGCAAGTCGCGTTAAGGTTACTTGAGAGCAAAGGAAAAGCAGGGGATTAGCCCTCCTTTTCCCTTGATGGCGTTGCGGTCATTGAACCGATAATGCGTCATGCCCAGTCCGTATTGCGCCTAACCAGGCAGCAGGACTTCACCGGAGTTGATTGATGTCGGAAGACAGCGACGCAGAAAAGACCGAAGCCGCGTCACCGAAGCGCCTCGAGCAGGCGCGTGAGGAAGGCGATGTTCCGCGATCGCGTGAAGTGGCAACGTTTACGGTGCTGATGGCGTCCGGCTGCTGTCTGTGGTTTGCCGGCGACGCCATCGTGCGGCGGCTGACGGCCGTCATGGTGTCGGGCTTGACCCTGGACCGGGAGCAAATCCTCAATCCCGACGCGATGATGTTGCGCATTGGCTACGACGTGGGCTCGGTCTTGCTGACTTGCCTGCCATACGCGCTGGCCATCATGCTCGTCGCCCTGGCGTCGCCCGTGCTGGTGGGCGGCTGGCTGTTCAGTTCCAAGGCGTTTACCCCCAATTTTGGCAAGCTCAACCCGATTCGCGGCCTGGGCAATATGTTTTCTAAGAATGCGCTGGTGGAATTGCTCAAGGCCGTCGCCAAGACCATCGTCGTCGGCGTCGTCGCCTGGATGGTGATGCAGCACCAGAAAGACGCCGTGCTGGGCCTGTCCGTCGAATCCTTGCGCGCCGGTTCGGCCCATTTGATCAGCCTGCTGATCACGGCCTTTTTGATGATCGTGGGCGCATTGGGCTTGATCGCCGCCATCGACGGCCCGTACCAGATGTGGCACTACGCCAACAAGATGAAAATGTCCTTGCAGGAAGTCAAGCAAGAGTCGAAGGAATCGGACGGCAATCCGCAGATCAAGGCAAAAATTCGCCAGATGCAGCATGAAATGTCGCGCCGCCGCATGATGGCCGACGTGCCGACGGCCGACGTGGTGGTGACCAATCCTACCCACTACGCGGTGGCTTTGAAGTATGGCGAGAATTCGCGCGGCGCACCGCAGGTGGTGGCCAAGGGCATCGACGAGGTGGCGGCGAAGATCCGCGCACTGGCGGGCGAACACAAGGTCGCCATTCTGGAAGCGCCGGCCCTGGCGCGTGCGCTGTATAAGCACACGGACATCGGCGACGAGATTCCCGAGGCGCTGTATGGCGCCGTGGCCGAAGTGCTGGCATATGTATTCCAGCTGCGCAGCTACGGCAGTGGCCATGGCCAGCGGCCCGACAAGCCGAAAAAACTCGACGTGCCGCCGGAGCTCGATCCGCTCGACCCCGCATCGCAGATCAAGGCCGCAGCAGACGCAGCAAACAAGAATAAAGGAAGTACACCATGAACGGCCTGAGATTGCCAGCCTGGCTCAGCGGAATGGGCAGCAACGCCAGCAAGGGCCTCGCCGCGCCGATCATCATCATCATGCTGCTGGCGATGATGGTGCTGCCGCTGCCGGCCTTCATCCTCGATATTTTCTTCAGTTTCAATATCGCGCTGTCCATCATCGTGCTGCTGACGGCGCTGTACACGGTCAAGCCGCTCGACTTCATGGCGTTCCCGACCATCCTGCTGGTGTCGACCATGCTGCGCCTGTCGCTGAACGTGGCGTCCACGCGCGTGGTGCTGACGGAAGGCCATACGGGCGCCGACGCGGCCGGTAAGGTGATTGAAGCGTTCGGCCACTTCCTGATTGGCGGTAATTACACGGTCGGTATCGTGGTGTTCATCATTTTGACGATCATCAACTTTACCGTGGTGACCAAGGGTGCGGGCCGTATCGCCGAGGTTGGCGCCCGCTTCGCGCTGGACGCCATGCCTGGTAAGCAGATGGCCATCGATGCCGACCTGAATGCCGGCCTGATCGGCGAAGACGAAGCGCGCCGCCGCCGCACGGAAGTGGCGCAGGAAGCGGAATTCTATGGCGCCATGGACGGTGCCAGCAAATACGTGCGCGGCGACGCCATCGCCGGCATCATGGTCACCGTGATTAACATCGTCGGCGGCTTGCTGGTGGGTTTGCTGCAGCATGACATGGGCTTTGCCGACGCGCTCAAAAATTACACCCTGCTGGCCATCGGTGACGGCCTGGTGGCGCAGATTCCTTCGCTGATCATTTCCACGGCGGCCGGTATCGTCGTTTCGCGCGTGGCCAGCGATCAGGACATCGGCACGCAGCTGGTGGGCCAGCTGTTCGCCAAGCCGCAAGTGCTGTACATTACCGCCGCCATCATTGGCGGCATGGGCTTGATTCCCGGCATGCCGAACATGGTCTTCCTCCTGCTGGCCGCGCTGCTGGCCGGCTCCGCCTATCTGATTAGCAAGAAACGCACACAGGAAAAAGAGGCGGCGCAGACGCCGGCCGACGTGCCGCAAGCCACCGTGGCGCCCGAGCAGGAAGAAGCCAGCTGGCAAGACATCATGCCCGTCGATACCCTGGGCCTGGAAGTGGGCTATCGTTTGATTCCCCTGGTCGACAAGACGCAGGGCGGCGAATTGCTCAAGCGCATCAAGGGCATCCGCAAGAAATTTGCCCAGGAAGTGGGCTTTCTGGCACCGCCCGTGCATATCCGTGACAACCTGGAATTGAAGCCGTCCGCTTACCGCATCACCCTCAAGGGCGTGGAAGTGGGCGTGGGCGAAGCGTTCAACGGCCAGTTCCTGGCGATTAATCCCGGCATGGCCAGCGGCACCTTGCCGGGCCTGGCCACCAGCGACCCGGCGTTCGGCTTGCCCGCCACCTGGATCGACGCGAGCTTGCGCGACCAGGCGCAATCGATGGGCTATACGGTCGTCGATGCGGGCACCGTGGTAGCCACGCACTTGAATCATCTGATCACCTCGCACGCTTCCGAGCTGCTGGGCCGCGCGGAAGTACAGTCCCTGCTCGACCACCTGGGCAAGGATGCACCGCGCCTGGTGGAAGACATGGTGCCGAAGATGCTGTCGCTGTCGGCCCTGCAAAAGGTGCTGCAGAACCTGCTGGCCGAGGGCGTGCATATCCGCGACATGCGCACCATCATCGAAACCCTGGCCGAGCATACTGTCAATACACAAGACCCGAACGAGCTGACGGCGCTGGTGCGCGTATCCCTGGGGCGCGCCATCGTGCAGCAACTGTTCCCCGGCGCGGCCGAACTGTCCGTGATGACCCTGGACAGCCGCCTGGAACGCCTGCTGATGCAAGCCATGGGCAATGGCGGCGATGGTGCCGGCATCGAGCCGGGCCTGGCCGATACCATCGCGCACCAGGCGGGCCTGGCTGCCCAGCAACAGGAAGCGCTGGGCCTGACGCCGGTGCTGCTGGTGCCGGCGCCGCTGCGCGCCTTGCTGTCGCGCTTCCTGCGCCGCGCCTTGCCACAGCTGAAAGTGCTGTCGCATGCGGAAGTGCCGGAAACCAAGACCATTCGCGTCACCAGCCTGGTGGGCGCACAATAGTTGTTCAATATGCATCGTGGCGCCGTTCCTGCGAGAACGGTGCCCCGATTCTTGACTTTCAGCATCAATTTCCTGCTGGCAAACTGAATAACGGGTACTTTCCCATCCTGTTCCTTCGATCGTTTCCTCCAAGCATCGCTAATAATGGAAACTGTCCGGGTGATCTGTGTCCATGTGGAAGACAGCACCCAAGCAACAGGAGTCGACGATGGTCACACAGTTCAGCCAATATTGCGCCACCCCCGCCTTGGGAGGCCGGTCATGAATGTGAAGAAATTTACGGGCGCCTCGTCGCGCGATGCGCTGCGCAAGGTGCGCGAAGCGCTGGGCCCCGATGCCGTGATCCTGTCGAACCGCCAGGCCGATGGCGTGGTGGAAATCCTCGCGCTGGCCAATGACGATGCCGCTTCGCTGGCCTCGCCGCCGGCCGCGTCCGAAATGGCCCAGCCCCGTCCCCAGTTGCAGACCCAGTTCGCCACGCCGCAGCGTCAGGCAGCCCCGGCCCAGCGCCCGGCTACCCCGACACAACGCCAGCCAGCGCCGCGCCAGGCTTCTTCCGAGCCAGTGGACATGGCCCGCATGCAGCAGATGATGGCCAGCGCGCTGGCGCACGTCAAAGAGAATGCCGCCGCCGAGATGAGCGGCATGATGAATGAAATCCGCGCCATGCGCGGCATGATGGAAACCCAACTGGCGGAAATTTCGTGGGGCTCGACGCAGCAGCGCGAGCCGCAAAAAGCCGTGGTGCTGCGCGAAATGCTGGCGGCCGGCTTTTCGGCCAGCCTGGCGCGCTATCTGATCGACAAGCTGCCCGCCGGCCTCGATGGCGCGCAAAGCATGCGCTGGATCAAGACCGTCCTCAGCCGTAACCTGAATACGGTGGCCAATGAAGACGCCATGCTGGAGCAGGGCGGCGTGTTCGCGCTGGTGGGGCCGACCGGCGTCGGCAAGACCACCAGCACGGCCAAGCTGGCTGCCCGCTGCGTGATGCGCCACGGCCCGGAAAAGCTGGCCCTGATCACCACCGATGCCTACCGTATCGGCGCGCATGAACAGTTGCGCATCTATGGCAAGATCCTCGGCGTGATGGTGCATTCGGTGAAGGATGAAGCGGACTTGCGCATCGCCCTGAAAGAATTGAAAAACAAGCACACGGTGCTGATCGATACGGTGGGCGTGAGCCAGCGCGACCAGATGGTCACGGAACAGGTGGCCATGCTGTCGGGCGCCGGCGCCGATGTGAAACGCCTGCTGTGCCTGAATTCCACGGCGACCCAGGAAACCCTGAATGAAGTGGTGCGCGCCTACCAGGGCAGCGGCCTGGCCGGCTGCATCATGACCAAGCTCGATGAAGCGGCTTCGATCGGCAATGTGCTCGACGTGGTGATCCGCCAGAAGCTGAACCTGTTTTATGTGTCGAACGGCCAGCGCGTGCCGGAAGATCTGTACCTGGCCGACCGCGGCTACCTGATCGACCGCGCCTTCAAGCTCAAGCGCGATGCGGCGGCGACGCAGTTTTCCGATGCCGAACTGCCGCTGCTGATGGCGCAGGCGGCCGCCCGCAACAATGAAGCGCGCGGGGTGCACCTTGGCTAATTTCGATTTCGACCAGGCCGAAGGCTTGCGCCGCATGCTGGCCGGCCCGCAGCCGCGCGTGCTGACATTTTTATCGGCCACGCCGCAAGATGACAAAGGTGCCATGTTGGTCAACCTGGGCGCCTCGCTGGCCTACGGCGGCAATGATGTGCTGCTGCTCGACGCCAGTGGCGGCAGCGATGGTGTCGCTGCCCGCCTGGGATTGGCGCACGGCGCCAGCCTGCGCGACGTGGCGCGCCAGCAGTGCGCCTTGAACCAGGTCATCCACCAAGTGCCGCAAGGCTTTGGCGTGGCCAGCCTGGGGGCGCGCAACCACCTGATGGACAGCATGGACTATGCGGGCGAGGAAGAACTGCGCCGCCTGGGCAAGACCTTCGAAGTGCTGGCGCGCCAGAGCGGCATCGTGCTGGTCGACGGCGTCGTGGCCGACCAGGGCGATTGCTTCCCCGTGCCGCTGATGGCCTCGTCCGACATCGTGGTGCAAGTCTCGACCAGCGCCACTTCGATCAAGGCGGCGTACTGCCTGATCAAGCGCCTGAGCCAGGAACTGGGACGCCGTCCGTTTGGCATTCTGGTCACCGGCGCTTCCGAATCCGAGGCAAAGGTGGTATACGATAATATGGCGCAGGCGGCGAGCCGCTACCTGGCCGTGAAACTGACCTCGATGGGGTCGGTGCCTGCCGATGAGTATCTGCACCGCGCGGCGCGTCTGGGCCGCAGCGTGGTCGATGCCTTTCCGCTGGCGGGAGCCTCGGTGGCGTTTCGCGGACTGGCCGAGCGGCTGGCCCGTTCGGCGGCGCCGGTGCTTGGTGGCACCTTGTACCAGACGGGGAGCCCGCACCAGTTCAGCGTCTGATTCCATCAATCAGCACACGATAGCAGTTAAAACAATAAGCAGCCTATGTACACGGTCAAAGGGAAATCGAACAAGGACTATTTGCTGACGGAGCACATTCCGCTGGTGAAGCGTCTGGCGCACCATATGAAGGCGAAATTGCCGCCTTCGGTCGAGGTCGATGACCTGATCCAGGCCGGCATGATCGGCCTGCTCGACGCCATTACCCGCTATGAAGAGACGCATGGCGCGCAGTTCGAAACGTATGCCGTGCTGCGCATCCGCGGCGCGATGCTTGACGAATTGCGCACCAGCGACTGGCTGCCGCGCAGCATGCGCCAAAACATGCGCAAGATCGAAGAGGCGATGAGTACCCTGCAGCAGCGCCTGGGCCACCCGCCGACGGAGTCGGAAGTGGCGAAACTGCTGAAAATGTCGCTGCCCGACTACCAGGAAATGCTGGGCGACGGCGGCGGCCACCAATTGCTGTACTACGAAGACTTTCATGACCCGGACGGCAATGACAGCTTCCTCGACCGCCATTGCGTGGACGAGGACAGCGACCCCTTGCGATCCCTGCTCGATACCGATTTCCGGCAATCCGTGATCGATGCCATCGACGCGCTGCCGCCACGCGAGAAAATACTCATGGGCCTGTATTACGAAGAAGAGCTGAACCTGAAGGAGATCGGCGCGGTGATGGGTGTCTCCGAATCGCGCGTCTCGCAACTGCATACCCAGGCCGTCGCGCGCCTGCGCGCAACTTTGAGGGAGCTGGCGTGGACTGGTCCAGCGTAATCGGGCTGGCGCTGGCGCTGGCGGGCCTCTTGGTCGGCCAGGCACTGGAAGGCGGCAAGATGGCCTCCCTGCTGCAGCCGGCCGCCTTTGCCATCGTCATTGTCGGCACCTTCGGCGCCGTGCTGCTGCAAACGCAGCTGCGCACTTTCGTGCGCGGCCTCGAAATGCTGCGCTGGGTCTTCCTGCCGCCGGCCGACACGCGCGCCGCGCTGGCGCGTGACATCGGACAATGGAGTTTGACGGCGCGCCGCGACGGCCCGCTGGCGCTCGAGCGCCTGATGGAAAACACGGCCGACCGCTTCAACGCCAAGGGTTTGCGCATGATCGTCGACGGTATCGCCCCCGACAAGCTACGCCAGCTGCTCGACGTGGAAATCTCCGCCTACGAGCTGGCCGAGCGCCAGGCCGTCAAGGTGTGGGAATCGGCGGCCGGCTATTCGCCCACCATCGGTATTTTGGGCGCCGTGCTGGGCCTGATCCACGTCATGGAAAACCTCACCGACCCGAGTAAATTAGGTAGCGGCATCGCCGTGGCCTTTGTCTCCACCATCTACGGCGTGGGCCTGGCCAATCTGTTGTTCCTGCCGGTGGCGAATAAACTCAAAGCCATCGTCTCGCGCCGCGTGCTGCAGTATGAAATCACGGCCGCCGTGCTGTACGACATCGCCACGGGTGACCATACGCGCATCATCGAAGAGCGCGTGGCCAGCCTGCTGCACGAGCACTGAGCATGATGCGGCGCGCGCGCAGGAAGTATGACGAGGAGCCGGACAACCAGGACCGCTGGCTGATCTCGTACGCCGACTTCATCACCTTGCTGTTCGCCTTCTTTGTTGTCATGTATGCGATTTCGCAAGTCAACGAGGGCAAGTACCGCGTCTTCCAGAACGCCATCGGCCAGGCCTTCAGCCTGGAAAAGGGCGCGCCGCCCATCATCATGGAAGCGCCGCAGGCGATCCCGCTGCCCAATCCCGCCCTGAAACGTCGCACGGAAGCCATCCGCCGCGAGCGCGAACACATGACGCGTTTGGCGCAGGACCTGACGTCCACCCTGGCACCGCTGGTCAAGGAAGGTAAAGTCAGGGTGACGCAGACGAGCCGCGGCGTGAGCGTGGAAATCAATGCCAGCGTGTTGTTCGACCCGGGCGCCGCAGGGCTGACTGCCGAATCGGACCAGGCCTTGCGCGCGGTGGCCGTGCTGCTCAAGGATGATACGCACGACGTGCAGGTGGAGGGGCATACGGATGTCCAGCCGATCAGTAATTCGACCTTTGCCTCGAACTGGGAATTGTCGGCCGCGCGCGCCAGCGCCGTGGTGCGCCTGTTCATCGCCAGCGGCGTGCAAGCCTCGCGCCTGACGGCCGTGGGCCACGCCGACAACATTCCCGTGGCGCCGAACGCCACGCCGGAAGGACGCGCGCGCAACCGCAGGGTCGCCGTGACGATTTTGTCCGGCATCCCGGAAACGGTGACGGAAGTGCCGACGGCGCCCATTGCACCTGCACCTGCGCCGGCTCCCGCCAACTGAACCCCGACGCTTGGTACAATCGCGGCCTTCTCCCTTTTTTATCTCTCGATCATGAAAAGCAGTTCCCTGGGCGGTCTCGTGTATTCCACCGAAACGGGCCGCATGTGTCCCGCATGCCGCCAGCCACTGGCGCAATGCGCGTGCAAGGCGCAAGCCAAGGCGGCACCTGCCGGTGACGGCGTGGTGCGCGTATCGCGCCAGACCAAGGGGCGCGGCGGCAAGAGCGTCACCGTGGTCAAAGGCTTGCCGCTGGACGCCATTGCGCTGGCCTTGCTGGGCAAGCAGCTGCGCACGCAGTGCGGCTCGGGCGGCACGGTCAAGGATGGCGTGATCGAAGTGCAGGGCGACCACGTGGACACCATCCTGGCCGCGCTGGCCAAGCTGGGCCACCAGGCGAAAAAGGCCGGCGGCTAGTCGGCTCGCGTGCGTGCGGGACTGTGCCGCGTGCCTGTGGTAACGTGCGTTTCCAGTCCACGCGCGCCACTTCATGATGAATATCAAACTTACCGGCATCGCCATCGCCGCTGCCATCGCGGCAGCGCTGGCGCTGGCGTACTGGCCCGCGTCCGACGGCGGCGCGCCGGGAGCTGCCACCACGACGGCCGCCAGCGCGCCAGCGGGACGCAGCCTGGAATCGTATTTGAATATTGATGCCTCCGTCCCTGCGGCCCAGCCGCCCGTTCTCGCGTCCCTGGCGCAGCGGCTCGAACGCCTGGGCGCCAGCGGCAGAGCGGAAGACGCGTATGCGGCCTTCAACCTGATTGACGACTGCATCGTTTTTCAACGCGAAAGCCGCTTGCCGGGGATGGAATTGGAGCTGGGACGCGAGATGACGGCGGAAGAAAAAGCCGCCCAGCAGCAGCTGTGCGCGGGCCTGACGCAGCGCCAGCGCGAAGACCGCCTCGCTTACCTGGCCACCGCTGCGAAGGCGGGCGTGCCGGGCGCCGCCACCTTGTTCCTGTCGGAAGGCCCGTTCGGCGACCGCAGCGCGCTGCGCAACCGTGCCGACGATCCGCTGGTGCAGGCATGGAAGCGGCAAGCCATCGCCCAGCTGACGGTGCAGGCGGACGAGGCGGACCTCTCCAGCGTGGCTAGCCTGATGATGGCGTATCTGCGCGATGGCGAGGTGGTGCAGAAAGATGCGCCGCAAGCGTATGGCTACCTGCTGGCCCTGCGCCTCGTCTACGACGATATCCTCGCGCCCGGCGTCACCAATCCGTATCAGGATGAATACTGGCACTGGCTGCAGGCGGAACTGACGCCGGAGCAGCAAGCTGCCGCCGCAGCGAAGGGGCAAGCCATCGCGGCGAAATTTCGCCAGCATGCGGGGCGACCCGCGCATGGTTGAGCTGGCAAGGCCGCTGCGCCTTGCCGGGGTGGGGGCACTGTTAAATAAGGGATTAGCCGATGACGACGCGCCGACTGGTCGTGTTGGTCGTCGGTTGGCCGCTGGGGCCGTAGAAATTGCCGCTCTGGGCCGTGGGGCGCATGGCGTTCAGGGCGCCTTGCGTGTGCAGCATGTGCTTGTTGACCAGCAAGCTGTTCAGCCGGTTTTGTTCCTTGGCTTCGCGCGTCGTCTCGAGCAGGGCTTTCCACAGGGATGCCGCTTCGGCTTCGCTGGCGCCGACCAGCCAGTCTTCCATGCCCGCCTCGGCGGCCGTGAAACCGGCTGCCGCCAGCGCCTGGTGGCGTTGCGCCGCCAGCTGGCTCAATTGTCCTACGAGTGCCGTCTTGCGCGCCGTGAGCTCCGTGATTGCATCGATGTCAGCCGCAACCAGATGCCGCTGTTCTTCTTTCATCAATGCCAGCAATGTGGTCATGAGCTGTTGCTCGTCGCGCAGGCTGGAAAACGGAGTCACTGATTGCATGGGGGAACCTATCTATTGCGTGAGTGCAGCAAGTCCTTGACTGTGTCGAGGAGACCGTCCGCCACTTTTTCAGAGTTGACCTGGAACTGACCGTCGGCGATCGCCAGCTTGATGCGTTCGACTTTTTTCGTGTCGAACACGGCGCCGCTGCCGGCAGTTGCACTGGCCGCTAATGCCTGTCCTTGCGGCGACAGGCGTACATTGTCCGACGTCGTCGGTGTTGCCTGGGCTTTCTCGGCATTCCGGGCGCCCGAGGTATTCGCGGGCGCCACCGGCAGGCCGGGATTGCTTTTAATGGTGTTATCGGTAATTTTCACAGCGTGATCCTCGTCTGGTCGAAGTCAAGAAACTCCGGGATATGTGTCATTATCGGCACCTTCTGCCGAAACTTTAGTGCGCCAGACCACAATATCGCTGTCCATCCGTATTTAAAAGGCGACCTCCACCATGCCGCCGGCGCGCGCCACGCCGCTGATCTGCTGGCCGCTCTGCGTGCGGACCTGCACCGTCTGGCCCTCGCCGGCGCTGCCGATGGCGCGTCCTTCTGATGCTACCTGGAAACCGTTGCCACTTGAAACGACGCGCACCAGCTGGCCCTGCATCACCACCGGCTTGCGGCGCAGGGTGTCGAGGCGCATCGGCGTACCTGGCGGTAAGGAAATATTCGTGCTGGCGCCCACGACCTGGGCCATGTCGGTGGCAATGCCTGCCGGCAATGCGGCCAGGTCGCCCTGCATCGTCACCAACTGGCTGGCATCGATGGCTTGCCCTTGTGCCAGCGGCACGGCGCTGGCCACGTAGTCGCCCACGACGGCCACGTTGGCTTGCAAATAGATGGTCCAGTTGCTTGGCGCGGTGCAGCGCACGCCCACGGTGGTCTTGCCCCAGGCGCGCGCGCCCGGTGCCATGAATGCTTGCGGTGCGGGGCAAGCCGCCAGGTTCAGGCGCGGATCGACGGCGCCGACGCTGATCGTCACCTTGCCCGGCAAGCCATTGCTTTGCACCTGCAGGAATTGTTCCACGCTGTTGCGCAGCGCTTCCGGCGTCTGCCGGCCGGCGTTTTGCGCCTGCGCCAGCAGTGGCAGGGCGGCAAGAGCGAGAAGGAGTGCGAGCGGTATTTTCATGGGGATAGGCCTCTGGAATACTGCCATGATAGTGGGCGCCGCCCTGATCGAAGCGCCGATTAAGGGGTAAAAGTAAGGTCTGATCCGGCGATGGCCTTGCCGTTGGGCGCCGTACTATGTTTCCTGTCATCACTATATCGCCATCCTTCCGCCATCTCAGGCGCCAGTGGCAGATCTTTCCGGAGCCTGACATGATAGGGAAACTCGACGATTACATGCGCTTCAACGAGACGGCGCTGAGCCTGCGTTCGACGCGCCAGGAATTGCTCGCCTCGAATATCGCCAATGCCGATACGCCCAACTACAAGGCGCGCGATGTCGATTTCGCCAGCGCACTGAAGGGTGCGATGGCGCGCAAGGATGGCGTGCAGCCGGCCCTGAAAGGCACGGCGCCGCAGCATATGCCGGGCAAGGGCGTCGCCGCCACCGGTGGCAGCACGGGCGGCAAGGTCGAGACCCTGGCCGACGGCACGCCGTTGCTGTACCGCGCGCCGGCCCAGGGCGCCGTGGACGGCAATACGGTGGATATGGATCTCGAACGCAACGCCTTTGCCGACAACGCCATCCGCTACGAGGCCGCCGTGACCTTCCTCAACTCGCAGATCAAGGGCATGTTGACGGCCATCCAGGGAGGACAATAATCATGTCGCTATTTAATATCTTTAATGTGTCCGGTTCGGCCATGAGCGCCCAGGCGCAGCGCCTGAACACGGTGGCCAGCAACCTGGCCAATGCCGACAGCGCCACCAGCGCCACGGGCGAAGCCTACCGCGCCAAGCAGGTGGTGTTCGAGGCCGTGCCCATGGCCAACGGCGCCACGGCCGTCAAGGTGCAGAGGGTGATCGAAGACCCGTCGCCGATGAAGCTGGTCTACGACCCGAAAAATCCGCTGGCCGACGAGAAGGGTTACGTCACCATGCCCAACGTGAATACGGTCGACGAGATGGTCAATATGTTGTCGGCTTCGCGCTCCTACCAGACCAACGTGGAAACCATGAACGCGGCCAAGTCGCTGCTCCTGAAAACCCTTACCATTGGCCAATAAGGCTGACTGACTATTATGGCAACCATCGATACCAGCACCGCCACCGTCACCGACCTGATGGCGACAATGAATCCGAAGAAGACGACGGCCGCGAAGGGTAGCGTCGAGGAGGAAACGAACAAATTCCTGACCCTGCTGGTGACCCAGCTGCAAAACCAGGACCCGATGAACCCGCTGGACAATGCACAGCTGACCAGCCAGCTGGCCCAGCTGTCCACGGTAACGGGCGTCAACAAGCTCAATACCACCCTGGAAACGCTGAAAACCAGCTACCAGCAGGCCGAATCCATGCAGGCGGCCAATATTATCGGCCACGGCGTGTTGACGGCAGGCAAGAACATCACCCTGAGCAAAAGCGCGGCTCTGCTGGGCGTGGAATTGGCGACGCCGGCCGACAGCGTCAAGGTCATCATCTACGACGGCACGGGCAAGGAAGTCCATTCCATCGACCTGGGCCCGCAGGATGCGGGTACCTTGCCGCTGGGCTGGAACGGCTCTACCGCCAACCTCGACAAGGATGGCAAGAATATCGTGCTGCCGGACGGCGCCTACACCTTCTCGGTGGAAGCCAAGCGCGGCGGCGCCATGCTCACGGATGCCGCGGCGCTGATGTTCGGTTCGGTCGCCAGCGTGTCGACGGGCGCGGGTGGCGTGAAATTGAATGTGCCGGGCGTGGGCAGCATCACCATGGCTGATGTGAAACAGATTTTGTAAGCCGCTTATTTGTAGCGTAGACCCTCTACCCCTATTTTCTACCAGGAGAACACAATGTCTTTCCAACAAGGCCTGAGCGGCTTGAATGGCGCCGCCAAATCGCTGGACGTCATCGGCAACAACATCGCCAACTCGGCCACCGTGGGTTTCAAGCAGTCGCAGGCGCAGTTTGCCGACATCTATGCCAACTCGCTGTATGGCGTGGGCGGCAACCAGCCCGGCATCGGCGTGGCCGTGTCGCAAGTAGCGCAGCTGTTCAACCAGGGTAACCTGGAGAGTTCGTCGAATCCGCTCGATATCGCCATCAATGGCGGCGGTTTCTTCCGCACCAGCGTAAACGGCGCCATCCAGTATTCGCGCAACGGCCAGTTCCAGGTCGACAAGAGCGGCTTCATCATCAATGCCCAGAAAGCCCAGCTGACGGGCTATCCGGCCGATGTGAACGGCAAGATCCTGGCCGGCGCCACCGTGCCCCTGCAGATCGACCCGTCCGACATGGCGCCGAAGGCGACTACCAAGGTCGATACCCAGGTCAACCTCGATTCCAAATCGGCCATGCCGACCGTGGTGCCGTTCAGCGTGGGCGAGCAAAACTCGTGGACCAAGCAGTTCCCCGTGCCGGTCTTCGATTCCTTGGGCAATTCCCACACCATGTCCAATTTCTACGTCAAGACGAATACCAATACCTGGGATGTCTACACGGCCACTGACGGCAAGGAAATTACCAGCGCGAAAGTGGCGGCGGCGGCGCAGACCGATTCCGCCTCGCTGATCGCGCGCGCCTCCTACCAGGCCGCCGTCACGGCCGTGCCGCTGGTGGCCGCGAATATCACGACCGCCGCCGTCGCCTACGGCAATGCGGCCGGCGCGGCCGTGCGCGCCGCCGCCGTCCTGGCCGGCGCCAGCACGGCCCAGTTGAACGCCATCAGCGCCACGTATGGCAGTGCCGTGCCCAACGGCGTCAATTCCAGCCTGACGCCCGACCAGATCGACAAGAATATCGCCTCGGTGACGGAAGTGCCCGCCGTGAGGTCGGCTTCGCTGGTGTTCAACAGCGTCGGCAGCCTGGACAAGGCCGCCATGCTGGCCCTGACGCCACCGCAAACCTTGCCGGTGACGGTCAACCTGCCCGTGTTCCCCGCCACGGGTGCGAACGCGAACCTGGCGATCAAGGTCGACTTCACCAATTCCTCCCAGCTCAGTTCATCCACCAGCGAAAAACGCACCGTGGCCGATGGCTACGCGGCCGGCCAGCTGAGCCGTTTCGTGGTGGGTGCCGATGGCGTGATCCAGGGCCAGTACAACAATGGCAAGACGCGCGACCTGGGCCAGGTGGTGTTGACCAACTTTGCCAATCCGAATGGCCTCGAGCCGCTGGGCAACAATGCCTGGGCGGAAAGCTCGACCTCGGGCAGCCCCATGACGGGCGAGCCGAGCTCGGGCAGCCTGGGCGACTTGCGCGCCTCGGCCGTGGAAGTGTCGAACGTCGACCTGACGGCCGAACTGGTCAACATGATCACCGCCCAGCGCGCCTACCAGGCGAATGCGCAGACCATCAAGACGCAGGATTCGGTGCTGCAAACACTCGTCAACCTCCGCTAATAAGTTGACCGGGGGCATATGCCCCCGATTTTATTGTTGGTTTGGGAGAAAGAAAAAATGGACCGTCTCATCTACACCGCCGGCTCTGGCGCCAAGCACATCCTGGACAAGCAGGCGACCACCGCGAATAACCTGGCGAACGCCACCAGCACGGGTTTCCGTGCCCAGCTCGACTCATTTCGCGCCGTGCCCGTGGTGGCCGATGGCATGATGCCGACGCGCGCCTTCGTCGTCGATTCGACGGTCGGTTCCGATTTCACGCAGGGTCCCATGCAGCATACGGGCCGCGCGCTCGACGTGGCCGTGGAAAACGGCGGCTGGATCGCGGTGCAGTCGGCCGACGGTTCCGAAGCCTATACGCGCAACGGCGCCTTCAAGCTCAATGAAAACGGCATGTTGCAGACGCAATCGGGCTTGATGGTGCAGGGCGACACGGGTCCGCTGGCCATTCCGCCGGGCGTGACGGTAACGATTGCCGGCGATGGCACGGTGGGCACGATTTCCACCGATGTGCCGCCGGGGCCATCGACCGTGCTGGGACGCATCAAACTGGTCAATCCGCCCGAGCAGCAACTGGTGCGCGGCGACGACGGCCTGTTCCGTCTGAAGGATGGCACGGTGGCGCAAGCCGATCAGGCCGTCAAATTGACCACGGGCGCGCTCGAAGGCAGCAATGTCAGCCCCGTCGACTCGATGGTCAGCATGATCGCCCTGGCGCGCCAGTTCGAAACACAAATGAGCTTGTTGAAGAATGCCGAGAATAACGCGGCGAAAGCCACCCAGATCCTCGCTTTGAATTGATAGAGCCGGTCGCATAATGGTCACATAGAAATTGTTTACAGGGCTGGCAAGCGCTGTTATTGGAGAAAAAACATGATTCGTTCCCTTTGGATAGCCAAGACCGGCCTGGAAGCGCAGCAGACGCAGATGGACGTGATCGCCAATAACCTGGCCAATGTCAGCACCACCGGCTTCAAGAAGTCGCGCGCCGTGTTTGAAGACTTGCTGTATCAAAATGTGCGCCAGCCGGGTGCGCAATCCTCGCAGCAAACCCAGCTACCGTCGGGCTTGCAGATCGGCACGGGCGTGCGCACCGTGGCTACCGAACGCATCCATACCCAGGGCAATCCCCAGGCGTCGGGCAATTCGCGCGACGTGATGGTCAACGGTACCGGTTTCTTCCAGGTGCTGCTGCCCGATGGCGCCACCGCCTATACGCGCGACGGCTCTTTCCAGACCGACAGCAACGGTCAGCTGGTGACCTCCGAAGGCTTCGTCATCCAGCCTGCCATCACCGTGCCGACCAATGCGCTGAGCCTGACCGTGGCGCGCGACGGCACCGTCTCCGTGACCTTGCCCGACACCGTGGCGCCATCGCAAATCGGTTCCCTGCAGCTGACCACCTTCGTCAATCCCGCCGGCCTGGAATCGAAGGGCGAAAACCTGTACATGGAAACGGGCGCCTCAGGCGTGGCGCAAACCAACACCCCTGGCACGAATGGCGCCGGCGTGCTGATGCAGGGCTATATCGAGACTTCGAACGTCAACGTGGCCGAGGAAATGGTCAACATGATCCAGACGCAGCGCGCCTACGAGATCAACAGCAAGGCCATCACCACATCCGATCAAATGCTGCAGAAATTGTCGCAACTTTAATTATCATAGTCGTCATGCCATCCGCCGCCGGATGGCAGCGGAGGTTCGTCATGCAATACCCCATCATCGCCCTGTTGTCCGCAGTCCTGCTGTCCGGCTGCGCCATCACGCCCACCTCGATCGTGCAATATCCGACCACCACGCGCGCGCCGATGCCCGAACCGGTGGTCGTCAGCAACGGCTCCATCTACCAGCCGTCGACTTACCGTCCCGCGTTTGAAGACCGTCGCGCGCGCCATGTGGGCGACATGATGACGATCGCCATCACCGAACGCACGAATGCCGTCAAGGCGGGCGCCAGTTCCGGCAACAAGTCCGGCAGCGTGGGCTTCAGCACGCCAGGCATGCTGCAGGGCCGCTTGGGCGGCAGCGTCTCGGCGAATGGCGCGACGAAATTTGCCGATGGCGACAACCAGTCCGCCAGCAACACCTTTAGCGGCACGATCGGCGTGACGGTGATCGAGGTCTTGCCAAACGGAAATCTCATCGTCGCCGGCGAGAAACAGATCGCCATGAACAAGGGCACGGAATTCATCCGCTTCTCGGGCATGGTCAATCCGGACACCATCGGCACGGGCAACGTCGTGCCCTCGACCCAGGTGGCCGATGCGCGCGTGGAATACCGCACCAACAGCCAGATCGATCGTGCCGAAATGGCCTCGATGGCGTCGCGCTTCTTCCTCAGCCTGCTGCCGTTTTGATCATGGCAACTTTTACTTTTCCCCGCTTTTTAGTCATCTGCGGCCTGGCGGCCGCCATGCTGGCGCCCCTGGCACAGGCCGAGCGCCTGAAAGACTTGGCCAGCATCGCCGGCGTGCGCCAGAATCAGCTGATGGGCTATGGCCTCGTCGTCGGCCTCGACGGCAGCGGTGACCAGACCACGCAAACGCCATTTACCATCCAGAGCGTGGCGGCGATGCTGCAGCAGCAAGGCATTAATTTGCCGCAAGGCACCAGCTTGCAATTGAAGAATGTCGCGGCCGTGATGGTGACGACGTCCTTGCCCGCATTTGCCCAGCCGGGCCAGATGCTGGACGTGACGGTGTCGTCGATGGGCAATGCGAAAAGCTTGCGCGGCGGCACGTTATTGATGACGCCATTGAAGGGCGCCGATGGCCAGGTGTATGGCATGGCGCAGGGCAACGTGCTGGTCGGCGGCGTGGGCGCGCAGGCGGCCGGCAGCTCCGTCACCGTCAATCACCTGAGCGTGGGACGCATCTCGGGTGGCGCCACCGTCGAGCGCAGCGTCGCTTCGGTGCTGGGCGCCAACAATACGATACGCCTGGAGTTGAACGCCACCGATTTTTCCACCGCCAGCCGGGTGGTCGACGCCATCAACAGCCGCTACGGCGCCGGCACGGCCACCGCGCTGGACGGGCGCGTGATCCAGGTGCAGTCGCCGGGCGGCAGCGACCAGCGTGTGACCTTCCTGGGCCAGCTGGAAAGCATTGAAGTCAATCCGGCTCGCCTGGCAGCCAAGGTCATCATGAATGCGCGCACCGGTTCCGTGGTGATGAACCAATCCGTGACCCTGGAAACATGCGCCATTTCGCACGGCAACCTGTCCGTCACCATCAATGTCGAGCCGCAGGTGAGCCAGCCGGCGCCTTTGTCGGGCGGGCGCACGGTGGTTACGCAGACGGCACAGATCGATATCAAGAAGGAACCGGGCAAGGTCATGCTGGTCAAGGGCGGCGCTTCGCTGTCCGACGTGGTGAAAGCCTTGAATGCCATCGGCGCCTCGCCGCAAGACTTGCTGGCCATACTGCAGGCGATGAAGGCGGCAGGTTCGCTACGCGCCGAACTTGAAATCATTTGATGGGTACGCCATGATCAGCCAAACCGACCTCAGCAATACCGCCGCCTATGACGTCAAGGGCATGGATGGCTTGCGCCAGTCCGCCAAGGCGAAGGACCCTGCCGCCCTGAAAGAGGCAGCCACGCAATTTGAAGCCATGTTCATCAATATGATGATGAAAAGCATGCGCGAAGCCTCGCCGCAGGACGGCATCATGGATAGCCAGCAAAGCAAGATGTACACCTCGATGCTGGATCAGCAGACGAGCCAGAACCTGGCCAAGCGGGGCACGGGCCTGGCGGACGTGCTGATGCGGCAACTGTCATCGTCCAGCCAGGCGCTGGCTGTCGATGGCACGGCGGAAGCGGCATCGCCCCGCGCGTCGAGTATCGCGCAGGCGCTGGCCGCGTTCCGCCAGCAGCAGGGCGCCCTGACCGAAGGCGCGGCCAGCGCCACCGCCACCGGCAAGACCCTGAGCGACAAGGCCAACGCCACGCAGGCGCCGCACGTGCGCGCCTTCCAGGAAAAGCTGGGCGTGCATGCGGAAGAAGCCAGTCGCGCCACCGGCATCCCGGCCAAGTTCATGCTGGGCCAGGCGGCGCTGGAAACGGGCTGGGGCAAGCGCGAAATCATCAGCCGCGACGGCAGCAGCAGCCACAACCTGTTTGGCATCAAGGCCACGGGCGACTGGAAGGGCAAGGTCACAGAAGCCGTCACCACGGAATATGTCAATGGCAAGGCGCAACGCAAGGTGGAAAAATTCCGCGCCTATGACAGCTACGCGGACAGTTTCAAGGATTATGCGCAGTTGATTACCAACAACAAGCGCTATGAAAAAGTGCTCGCCAGCGCGGGCGACGCCAGCACGTTCGCCCAAGGTTTGCAAAAGGCCGGCTACGCGACGGACCCGAATTACGCTGCCAAATTGACAAAGATCATCAAGCATTCGCTGGTCGGTTAATCCGCCTCCCTACCCTTGTGCAAGCCGCGCGCTTCAAGTTTTCGCCGCGGCTGCCGTAAATACATTTGACGGTAACCAATAAGACACCATGACTTCGAATCTACTCAGCATCGGTAAGAGCGGTTTGCTTGCAGCGCAGGTGGGCCTGTCGACGACCGGGCATAACATCACCAATGCGAATGTACCCGGGTACAATCGCCAGACGGTGCTGCAGCAGACTTCGCAGTCGAACTATGCCGGTTATGGCTTCGTCGGCACGGGCACGGAAGTGTCGCAGATCAAGCGCCAGTACGACAGTTTCATGGCCACCCAGGTGAATGCCGCACAAAGCGCCACCAGCGCGCTCGATAGCTATTACACGCAGATCAGCCAGATCGACAACTTGCTGGCCGATCCCACGGCGGGCTTGTCGCCCGCCCTGCAAGATTTCTTCAAGGGCGTGCAGGATTTCAGCGCCAATCCGTCTTCGGTCGCCTCGCGCCAGGCGCTGCTGTCGAGCGCCGGCTCGCTCACTTCCCGTTTCCAGGGCTTGAGCGCGCGCCTGACGGAGATCGGCGACGGCGTCAATTCGCAGATCACGTCGAATGTGGCGGTGATTAACACCTATGCCAAGCAGCTCGCCGAGCTGAACAAGTCGATTTCCCAATTGTCGGTCGATGCCAGCAACCAGCCCAACGATCTGCTGGACCAGCGCGATCAGCTGATCACGGAATTGAACAAATACGTCAAGGCGACGGTGCAACCCGCTGCCAACAATACCGTGACCATTTCCATCGGCGCGGGCCAGCCGCTGGTGGTGGCGGACCGCAGCTTCGAGCTGGCGGCCACGCCTTCGCGGACGGACCCGAACCGCATCGAGGTGGGCTATGTTACGGGCAGTACCGTCAGCGTGCTGCCGGACAGCTCCCTCACCGGCGGCTCGCTGGGCGGCTTGCTGGATTTCCGCAGCGGCACCCTGGACAATGTCCAGAACTCCCTGGGCAAGGTGGCCATCGCGCTGGCCAGCACCTTCAACGACCAGCACAAGCTGGGGCAGGACTTGAATGGCGCCATGGGCGGCGACTTCTTCAAGATACCCGACCCCGTGATCGGCGCCGACCGCGGCAACAACGCCAGCAGCACCACCGTGCTGTCGGCCAAGGTCAGTGACCCCACCAAGCTGACGGCCAGCGATTACAGCTTGAAATACGACGGCAGCAACTATGTGGTGACGCGCGAATCCGACGGCGCACACACCATCATCAATCCGTATCCGCAAACGGGGCCGCAAACCATCGACGGCGTCGATTTCTCGATCGCGGGCACGGCCGCCCAAGGCGACAACTACGTCATCAAGCCGACGGCGAATGGTGCGGCCGGCATGGCCGTGCTGATCACCGACCGCAACAAGATCGCCGCCGCCGCTCCCATCGCCACCTCGGCGCCGGTGGCCAATACGGGCACGGGCAAGCTCAGTGCAGGCTCCGTCGACAAGGCATACCTGACCCCGGGCAATACCCTGACGGGTCCCCTGACCTTGACATATGACAAGGCGACCACCTCGCTGACGGGTTTCCCGGCCGGCCAGGCGGTGACAGTCAAGGGCTTGAATGGCGCCACCACGACCTATCCTGCCGGGACGGCAAACATCCCGTATAAGGAAGGCGATAGCCTCAGCTTTGGCGGCATCAATGTCAGCATGACGGGCGCGCCGGCGCAGGGCGATAAATTCACCATTGCGCCGAACTTGGGTGGTGTGGGCGACAACCGCAACGCCGCGCTGCTGGCGGGCTTGCAGACGAAGAATATCCTCGATGGCGGCAATGCCACGTTCCAGGGTTCGTATGCGCAAACCGTCAGCTTCGTGGGCAACAAGACACGTGAAGTACAGGTCAGCGGCCTGGCCAGCCTGGCCTTGCTGCAGCAGACCAGCACCCAGCAGCAGGCCGTTTCCGGCGTCAACCTCGACGAAGAGGCGGCCAACCTGCTGCGTTACCAGCAGTCCTACCAGGCGTGCGGCAAGGTCATGCAGATCGCCAGCACCCTGTTCGATGTGGTGATCGGCCTGGGACGTTAATCAATTTTCGCCGCGACGTAGTGCGCGGCGGCTTTCTGGAAGGGCAGCATCATGCGCATCAGCACACGAATGATTTATGACCAGGGCAGCTCGCAGCTGAATAATCTGCAGGGCGCCTTGAACCGTACGCAGATGCAGCTGTCGTCGAACCGTCGCAATCTGACGCCGGCCGACGATCCGATCGCCTCGGCGCGCGCGCTGGAAGTGACGCAGTCGCAATCGATCAATACCCAGTTCGTGACGAACCGCTCGAACGCCAAGAATTTCCTGTCGCAGGAAGAGCTGGCATTGGCCAGCACCACTGCGCTGATCGCCGACGTGAAAGACCTGGTCGTGAAGGCCGGTAATCCTTCCCTCAAGGATGTCGACCGCGATACCCTGGCCAAGGAGCTGGAAGGCCGGCTGACCGACTTGATGGGCATCGCAAACACGGCCGACGGCGCCGGCGGCTACCTGTTTTCCGGCTATAAATCCACCACCCAGCCATTCAGCCAGACGCCGACGGGCGCCGCTTATGTGGGCGACCAGGGCCAGCGCGAATTGCAGGTGGGCTCGGCGCGTTACCTCGCTACCAGCGATTCCGGTGCCACCGTGTTCGAGAATAACCTGACCGGCAATGGCAAGTTCACCACGGCGGCCGCCACCGCCAACTTTACGCGCGGCGGCTCGGGCATCGTTTCGGGCGGCACGGTGACGGATCCGTCAGTATTGACGGGGCATAAGTATTCGATCGATTTCAAGGTCACCGGCACGGGCACCGACGCTGTCACCACGTACACCGTCACGGACGCCACGCTGGGCCAGACGGTGCCAAATCCCGCCGTGCCCATCGCCTACAAGGCGGGCGACACCATCACCTTCGACGGCCAGCAAGTGAACATCACGGGCAAGCCTGCCGACCAGGACAGCTTTACGCTGGAACCGAGCGCCAAGGAATCGCTGTTTACCACCGTGAAAAACCTGATCGGCGTGCTGCGCCAGCCAGGCAGCGGCGATGCGGGCCAGGCGCGCCTGACGAACGGCTTGAACGTCGCGCATAATATTCTCGACACGGCCTACGACAATGTACTGTCCTTGCGCGCGGAAGTCGGTACCCGAATGAAGGAACTCGATTATCTCGACAGCGCTGGCGACGACCTCGACATCCAGTACGCCACCACCCTGTCGGACCTGCAGGACCTGGACATGGTCAAAGCCATTTCCAACTTCAGCCAGCAGCAAGTCACCCTGCAGGCGGCACAGAAAACGTTCACCTCGATCTCGGGCCTGTCGCTGTTCAATTACATCAGTTAGGCGGCCGGCATCGCAGGATGACCGGCAAGCCGGGGCAGGGAGTGCATCTCCCGCCCCGGCTTTTTTGCGTCCGCAAGATGCTCCTCTTGATAAGATGAACAGGCAAACTGTGCAGTCTACCTGTGCATCTGTTATAGTGGAGCTTGTTGATCCACTACCTGCTTCCCATGCACACCCCACAAGAAGAGCACGAACACGTATTGCAGCTGGCCGGCGACTTGCGCATTCTCATCGGAAAATTGCGCCGCCGCCTGCGCGAGGAAGCGCATCTGGGGGATGTCAGCATGTCGCAGGCGTCCGTGCTGAGCCGCCTTGAGCGCGATGGCCCGGCCACCGCCAGCAGCCTGGCGCGCGCCGAAGGCATGCGGCCCCAGTCGATGGCCGCCACGGTGCTGGCGCTGAGCGAGGCGCAGCTGGTGACGGGCTCGCCCGACCCGCTGGATGGCCGGCAGACGCTATTGACCCTGACGGACAGTTGCCGTGCCTGGATAGCGGCCAGCCGCGCCGCGCGTGAAGACTGGCTGGCGCGCACCATTGAAACCCGGCTCACGCCGGACGAAGTCACCGAACTGAACCATGCGGTGGCGCTACTCAAACGCTTGGCGCAGTGATCCGCTGAACCATCCACCCCGACCCCGGCAAGGAGCCCGCACGCCCAGATGAGCAACACATTCCGTTCTCTACGCATTCCCAATTACCGTATCTGGGCCGCTGGCGCCCTGGTGTCGAATATCGGCACCTGGATGCAGCGCACGGCGCAGGATTGGCTGGTGCTGAGCGAATTGACGCAGCACAATGCCAGCGCCGTCGGCATCGTCATGGCCTTGCAATTCGGCCCGCAACTACTGTTGCTGCCCCTGACGGGCATGGCGGCCGACCTGCTCGACCGCAGGAAATTGTTGCTGTGTACGCAGGCGGCCATGGGCTTGCTGGCGCTGGGACTCGGGATACTGTGCATCAGCGGCCTTGTGCAACTGTGGCACGTGTATGTGTTTGCTTTCCTGCTGGGCTGTGTGACGGCCTTCGATTCGCCCGTGCGTCAGACCTTTGTTTCCGAAATTGTCGGTGAGGAAGATTTGACGAATGCCGTGGCACTCAATTCCACTTCGTTCAATGCGGCGCGCATGCTGGGCCCTGCCGTGGCGGGGCTGTTGATCAGCAGCGTCGGCAGCGGCTGGGTCTTCATCATCAACGCCGTCTCGTTTGCGGCCGTGATCGGTTCACTGTTGCTGCTGCGCGTGGCATTGCTGCGCCGCGCGCCGCGCCTGAAGGCCACGCGCGCCAGCCTGGGCGAGGGCTTCCGCTACGTGCGCCAGCGGCCCGACTTGATGGCCATCCTGCTGATGCTGTTCCTGATCGGCACCTTCGGACTGAATTTTCCGATTTTCCTGTCGACCATGTCGGTGACGGCCTTCCATGCGGGCGCCGGCCAGTATGGCGTGCTCAGTTCCGTGATGGCTTGCGGCTCCGTGGCCGGCGCCCTGCTGGCGGCCGGGCGCGGCCAGCCCACCCTGGCCTTGCTGCTGGGCGCCGCTGCGCTGTTCGGCCTGGCCTGCGCGCTGGCCGCCGTGATGCCCAATTACTGGCTGTTCGGCATGATGCTGGTGGTCATCGGCATCGCCGCGCAAACGTTTACCACCAGCGTCAACAGTAGTGTGCAACTGTCGACGGCGTCCGCCATGCGGGGCCGCGTGATGGCCATCCTGCTGGCCATCTCGGCCGGCGGCACGCCGCTGGGCGCGCCAGTCGTTGGTTGGGTGGCCGATACCTTCGGCCCGCGCTGGGCGCTGGGCATAGCCGCCCTGTCGGGCCTGGCGGCGGCGCTGGTCGGCGTGCGCTACCTGGTCAAACATCAACAGTTGCGTGTGAATCTCGATGTGCGGCGCTGGCGCCTGGCGCTCGGCAGCGACCAGTCTTGAGGCCGGGCCTCATCGCGCCGGTGTTGCCGGCGCCGCGGGACGCAAGGGGTTCTGCGGCGCGGGCGGGGGCGGGCGGTCGCGCGTGGCAAAGCCGCGCGGCAGCAAACGCGCCGTTTCTATGCCGCGCAGGAACATGTTCTGGAAGGGCGTGGCCAGGTAGGGCAGGACCATGCCGATCACCAGCAAGCCCACGCCCAGGGTGACGGGGAAGCCGATACCGAAAATATTCAGCTGCGGCGCGGCGCGCGTCAAAATGCCCAGCGCCACGTTGGTCAGCAGCAAGGCAGCGATGATGGGCAGCGAAATCTGCAGGCCGGAACGGAAGATTTCCCCGCCCCAGGCCGCCAACTGCTGGAAGCCGCCGCCGCTGATGGGACTCGATGAAATCGGCAGGCTGACAAAGCTTTCCGCCAGCGCCGCCAGCAAGACCAGGTGGCCATTAACGGTCAGAAACATCAACGTGGCCAGCATGACGAGAAACTGGCTGATGGCCGACGAGCGGCCCTTGGTTTGCGGGTCGAAGAAGGAGGCGAAGCCCAGGCCCATGGTGAGGCTGCTGAGCTCGCCGGCCATTTCGATGGCGGAAAACACGATGCGGATGGAAAAGCCCATGGCGAGGCCCACCAGCATCTCTTGCGTCAGGATCAGCAAACCGGGCAAGGACATCGGGTTGACGGCAGGCAGGGCCGGTACGGTGGGGGCGATGATCATGGCCAGCAGCGCACCCAGGGTCACCTTCACGCTGGCTGGCACGGCCGCGTTGCCGAACAGGGGAGCGGCCGCAATCAGGCCAAGGATGCGGCTAAGCGGCCACAGCAGTGCTGCGATCCAGGTATTCAGTTCGATGCTCGACAGGGTTAGCATAAGGTCAGCACAATGGCGGGCGCTGCAGCAACTCAGCCTACCAGGTTTGGAATGCCGGTAAATACCTGGCGCATGTAGTCGAGCATGACGGACAGCATCCACGGGCCCGCCACGACGATGGCGACAAAGATGCCGACCAGCTTGGGGATGAAGGACAGGGTCGACTCGTTGATCTGCGTGGCCGCCTGGAAGATGCTGACGATCAAGCCGATGATGAGGGCGACGAGCAGCATGGGCGCGGCCACCATCAGGGTGATTTCCATCGCATGGCGGCCCAGGGTCATGACGCTTTCGGGTGTCATCGTATTTCCCCTAGTAAAAACTCTGTGACAAGGAGCCCAGCAGCAGTTGCCAGCCATCGACCAGCACGAACAGCATCAGCTTGAACGGCAGCGAGATCGTGGCCGGTGACATCATCATCATACCCATCGACATCAGCACGCTGGCGACCACCATGTCGATGATCAGGAACGGGATGAAGATGGCAAAGCCGATCTGGAACGCCGTTTTCAGTTCACTCGTGACGAAGGCAGGCACGAGGATGCGCAGCGGCACGTCTTCCGGACCTTGCAGGGCCGGCGAGCGCGACATCTTGGCAAACAGGGCCAGGTCGGCCTGGCGGGTCTGCTTGAGCATGAAGGTTTTCAGCGGATCGACGCCTTTGTCCATGGCTTGCTGCATGCTGATCTTGTTTTCCTGGTAAGGCAGATAGGCATCCGTATACATCTTGTCGAACACGGGACCCATGACGAACAGGGTCAAGAACAGGGCCAGTCCCACCAGCACCTGGTTGGGCGGTGCCGATTGCGTGCCGATGGCCTGGCGCAGCAGGGACAGCACGATGATGATGCGCGTAAAGCAGGTCATCATCAAGAGGGCCGCCGGCAGGAAGGTGAGCGACGTCATCAGGATGAGCGTCTGCACCGGCAGCGAGTAATTCTGTCCCCCGCCCGGCGCCGGCGTGCTGTTGAAGGCCGGGATGCCCGGCTGGGCCATGGCCCACAGCGGCAAGGCCAGCGCGACGGCCGCCAGCAGCCAGGTCAGGGGAGTCTTCACGTTGGACCACGCCATCTGCTGCTTATTTCCCATTGCGTTTTTCGATGGTCTGTTTCAGCCACTCGGAAAAATTGGCGGCCGCGGGGCCGTTTTGCGCCGTGGCCAGTTGCGGCGGCTCGCCTTCCTGGCGCGGCATGGTGGCCAGCGCGTTGATGCGGCCGGGCGAGGCGCCGACGACGATCCACTGGTCCGCCACTTCGACGAGGACGATGCGTTCGCGTCCGCCCAGGTTGAGCGAGCTGACGACGCGCATCTTGTTGTTGCCGCCCATCACCTTGGGGCCATAGCGCTTCATGAACCAGGCCAGGCCGATCAGCAGGGCCAGCACGAACACCAGCGCGAGGATGGTTTGCAGCAAACTACCGGCCGAACTCGTCGGTGCCATCGTCATGGGCGCGCCGGGTGGCATGACGGGCAGGGCGGCGGCAGGCGCGGGCGCCGCTTCAGCGGCGGTAGCGGGTTTTTCAGTTGCCACTTCGGCAGGGGGCTTGACTGTGCTGGCCGCCGGCGCTGCTGCCGTCACCGCTGCGGACGCCGGCGTGGACGCCGGTGCCGATGCAGGTTCCGGTGCGGCTTGGGCGATAAAGCACGCCGCTGCCAGCGGCAGCAAGGTGGAAATCAACAGGCCAGGCTTCATTTATTCAATTTTCGAATACGTTCGGAAGGCGTGATGATGTCCGTCAGGCGGATACCAAACTTGTCATTCACCACCACCACTTCGCCCTGGGCGATCAGGCAGCCGTTCACCAGCACGTCCATCGGTTCGCCCGCCAGGCCGTCGAGCTCGACCACGGATCCCTGCGCCAGTTGCAGCAGGTTCTTGATGGCGATCTTGGTGCGGCCCAGTTCGACCGTCAGTTGCACGGGGATATCGAGGATGAAATCGATATCGTTGTGTGTTTCCGACTTCGATGCCTGCTTGGAAAAGTCCTTGAATACGGCGGCGCTGGCCGCGCTGGCCGTATTGGCAGCCTGGTTTTGCAGTGCTTCGGCTTCCGCCTTGGCCTGCTCGGCAATGGCCGCGCCCCAATCGTCTTCCGCGCTTTGGTCGTCTTGGTTGTCAGACATGTGTTTCTCCTGTTGTACAGATGCGGACCGCAGCGCGGCCCGAGTGCATTACTTAATGATTATTCATATTGTCGGCATTCGCCAGCAACTTTTCGACCTTCAGCGCATATTGTCCGTTCAACACGCCGTAGGTGCAATCCATGACGGGCACGCCGTCGACGGTGGCGGCGATCAGTTCGGGAATGTTGAGAGGAATGATGTCGCCCACTTTCATGTTCAGGATTTCGTCGAACGAGACGCGCGCGGTGCCCAGCGAGGCCACCAGTTCGACTTCGGCGATCTGGATCTGCTGCGTCATCAGGCGGATCCAGCGCTTGTCCACTTCCAGCGCTTCACCCTGCAGGCTGGAGGTCAGCGAATCGCGGATCGGCTCGATCATCGAATACGGCATGCAGAAGTGGATTTGGCCGGAAACGGAGCCCAGTTCCACCGTAAACGTGGACGCCACCACCACCTCGTTCGGCGTGGCGATGTTGGCGAACTGCGTGTTCATTTCCGAGCGGATATATTCGAATTCGACGGGGAAGACCGGCTCCCACGACTTGGTGTAGGCTTCAAAGACGATGTCGAGAATGCGCAAAATGATGCGCTGCTCCGTCTGCGTAAAGTCGCGCCCTTCGACACGCGTATGAAAACGTCCGTCGCCGCCAAACAGATTGTCGACCAGCAGAAAGACCAGGCCCGGATCGAAGACCATCAGGGCCGTGCCGCGCAGCGGCTTCATGTGGACCAGGTTCAAATTGGTCGGCACCACCAGGTTGCGGATGAACTCGCTGTATTTCGACACGCGCACGGAACCCACCGACACTTCGGCGCTGCGGCGCAGGAAGTTGAACAGGCCCACGCGCAGCAGACGGGCGAAACGCTCGTTGATAATTTCCAACGTTGGCATCCGGCCGCGCACGATGCGCTCCTGGGTTGCCAGGTTGTAGGTACGAACTCCCGTGACATCTTCCGGCGCCTGCGCGTCGTCCTGGTCTCCGTTGACGCCCTTCAAAAGGGCATCGACTTCTTCCTGGGAGAGGAAATTATCGGCCATGGCTGCTTATTGAATGATGAATGCGGTAAATAATACGTCCGTCACGTCCTGCTCCGGCCCTTTGTCCTCGAACGGCTGGTTCACCTGATTGATGATTTCGGCCGCCAGTTGCTGCTTGCCTTCCACGGTATTGAGTTCGGATGCCTTCTTGCCGGACAGCAGCAGCAGCAAGCGGCTGCGCACTTTCGGCATGTTGACCTTGATCAAGTCCATTTCTTCCGGGCTGCTGGCCTGCAAGGTAAACGCGATTTGCAGGTATTGCTCGCCATTTTCCGGCTGCAAGTTGACGGTGAAGGAATCGATCGGCACGAAGACAGGCGGACCTGCCTTGGAAGCGGTATTTTTCTTCTTGGTGGGCGCCGATTCTTCTTTATCAGCCTTGCCATGCAGGAAGTACCAGGCGGCACCGCCACCGATGCCGCCGGCCACCAGCACCGAGGCCAGCACGATGATCAGAAGCTTCTTTTTCGAGGCGCCGGCAGGGGCCAGGCCTGCATCTGCTTTCGGATCTGCTTTCATTTTTGGATTTGCTTTCAATGGTACTCAAGTGCATGGAAGTGGATCACGACGCCATTATGTCATTATCGGCAAATTCTGCGCAGAAGGATGCGGTGAAAAGAGGGCGGAAGCGCCCTCAACTCGCTGTTTTTAGACGAAAAGTTACGCTGTGGGGCGCGCCAGTGGCGTGTGGACGACGAATTATCCTCAGGCAAAGGTATCCACGGCACCCAGGCTTGGCCGGCTGCGTCCGCCTGCCGCTGGCGCGATGGCGATCTCGCCACCCGCTACGTCGCCGCCCTGGCCATTGCCGCGGCGCCCGCCCGAGGCGGCCCGTTCGCCATTGTTTTGCTGTTCCGGCGTGCCGGCCGAGACGGTGGCGTTGCCGAAGGCGATGCCCGCTTCGCTCATCATCTCGCGCAGGCGCGGCATGGCCGCTTCCAGCGCCTGACGCACTTCGGGCTGGGCTGACATGAAGGCGGCATCGGCCTGGTCATTGGTGACCGTCAGGACCACTTGCACGGGACCCAGGTCGGGCGGATTCAAGGTCAGGGTGGCGCTCTGGTCGCCGCCGGCCGCCATCCACACGACTTTCTGCCCCAGTTGCTGGTCCCAGGCCGGCGTGCCGACCCGGCCCGTCAGCTTGTCTGCCGGCACGGCCACGGCGGCGGCAGCCTGCTGCAGCGCGCTTGGCTGCAACTGGGCCGCCAGGCGGCTCAGGTCGGCTGGCGTTTCCTTGATGATAGCTTCGGCCACGGCGGTGCCAGCCCTGGCGGTGGCTGCCAGTTGGGCATCGATGGTCAGCTTGCCCGGCTCGGCCTTGCCGGTCGGCACGTTGGTGCCGGGCGTGGCTGTTGTCTTGCTCTGGGCCTGGCCCAGGCTGTCGGCAAAGTCGCCGCTGTCGGCTTGCGCGACGACAGTGGCGGTAGCCTTGACGCTGCCTTGGCCGGCTGCCAGTAATGGCGCTGTTGTCAGGCCCTTGCCGTCGGCCTTGACGCTGGCGCGCGCGGGCAGTTCCGGCACGGCCTTGGCTGCTGCCGCTGGCGGCTGGATGGCTAATTGGATGCTGCCCACCAAGGCCAGCATCTCGGCGGCCGGATCGGCTGGCTGCGGTGCTGTCGCGGTGGCGATAGCGGGCACGCTTGCCTCGGCCGCGGTGCTGGAAGCATCGCCGCTGGCGGGCACGGCTGCCGCGGTGGCAGGCGCGGATGGCTGTTCGCTGTTGGCTGCCGGTTCGGTGCCGGCTTGCGCCGGCTTCGTTTCCTTGGTCGGCGCCTGGGCGGGTGCCGGCGTGGCGGCAGGGCTGGCGGGGCGGGGCGCCGCCGGTGCTGCTTGCTCCAAATTGCGGCTGGCCTGGCGTTGCTCGATCTGGCGGTTCAAGGTGCGCTGGAAGTCGCCCGCCGTGCCACTGCTGGGCGGCTGGCTGCGGTTGGCGGCGCCCGGCGTGGCGTTTGGCGAGACAATCTGGGAAATCGGGTTTTGCAGGGTTTGCATGATGCTGCCTCAGTGTTGCTTAGCGTTTGTAATAGGCTTGTCGCGCCGCGTGCTCATCCATTGCTTTCTGGTCGCGCTTGTTTTCCAGCTTCAGCGCCTGTTCCAGCGCCCGGTTGTTCAGGGTGGTGTATGACATGCGCTTGCGTTCGGCCAGCTGCCAGCGCATCTTTTCATTGTCGCTGCGCGCTTGCGCATGCTCGACCACTTGCTGCTGGCCCAGGATGGCGCTGTCGAGCTTGACCATGAAGGCCTGGAAATTGCGGTAGGCCGTGGGCGTAATGCCATTGCTCATACTTGCCTCAAAACGCTGGGCATAGTCATCGCGGTAGCCGGATAGCATGTCGAGCTTTTCGCGGCAATCGGCGAGCGCTTTCAGGGCCGCGCCCAGACGCTTGGCGCAATCATCCGTTTCGCGCTGGGCAAGGTCAATCAGGGTTGCAAGTTGGGAAGGAGAAGCCATGCTTGATTATATTCCCGCTATGCAAGCCCTAATCAGTCGAATAGAGCGGTAAGTTGCCCCAAGCTCTCGTCCATGCTGACCCGTTCCGTAATTTGCTGTTGCAAAAACGCCTCGATCTTTTCATGCAGGGCGATGGCCTGGTCCAGCACGGGATCGGTGCCGGCGCTGTAGGCGCCCACGCTGATCAGGTCGCGGCTGCGTTCATAGCGCGAATACAGTTGCTTGAGCTTGCGCGCCTGCTGCTGGTGTTCATGCGTGGTGATCGAGTGGGCAGCACGTGAAATCGATTGCTCGATGTCGATGGCCGGGTAGTGTCCCGCTTCCGCCAAACGGCGGTTCAGCACGATATGGCCGTCGAGAATCGCGCGCGCCGAGTCGGCGATCGGGTCCTGCTGGTCGTCGCCCTCGGTCAGCACGGTGTAGAAGGCGGTGATCGAGCCGCCGCCTTCTTCGCCGTTGCCAGCCCGTTCCACCAGCACGGGCAGCTTGGCGAAGACGGACGGCGGATAACCCTTGGTGGCGGGCGGCTCGCCGATGGCCAGGGCGATTTCGCGCTGCGCCATGGCGTAGCGGGTCAGCGAATCCATGATCAGCAGTACATTTTGCCCCTGGTCGCGGAAATACTCGGCAATGGCCGTCGCATACGCGGCGCCCTGCAGGCGCATCAGGGGCGGCGTGTCGGCCGGCGCGGCCACGACGACGGAACGGGCCAGGCCTTCGGCACCGAGGATTTGCTCGATGAATTCCTTCACCTCGCGGCCGCGTTCGCCGATCAGGCCGACGACGATCACGTCCGCCTCCGTGTAGCGCGCCATCATGCCCAGCAGCACGCTCTTGCCCACGCCGGAACCGGCGAACAGGCCCATGCGCTGGCCTCGGCCTACGGTCAGCATGGCATTGATCGAGCGCACGCCCACGTCCAGTGTGGTCACGATGGGTGCACGGCCCAGCGGATTGGCAGGGCGCACATTGATGGGCGCGCTGTCCGTCGTGAGCAGGGGACCAAGCTGGTCGAGCGGGCGACCCGCGCCGTCGAGCACGCGGCCCAGCAGTTGCGGGCCCACCGGCAGGTGGCGCGCGCGGTCGCTGGGGCGGCGGCGCGGGTGCGCCACGCTGCCCGGGCGGGGAATGGCCGGTTCGACGGAAAACACGCGCGTGCCGGGCACGATGCCCTCGACGTCGCTTTGCGGCATCAAAAACAGGCGCTCGCCTTCAAAACCCACCACTTCCGCCTCGACCCGCCCGCCATTCGGCAGCGGCACGGTACAGGCGGCGCCGACGGCAAGGCGCAGGCCCACCGCTTCCATCACCAGGCCGGCGACCCGCGTGACCCGGCCCGAAATTTGCATCGGTTCGACGAAGCCGACCACGGCCGAACAGTCGCTCAGGTAGGCGCGCCAGCGCGCCGCATGGGCAGCCGGGCCTTTGACGGGCTCGCTCACGGCGCCAGCCAGTCCAGGTCTTTGCCCAGCGCATGTGTCAGGCGCTGCCAGCGGGTGGACGTCTGCGCGTCGATCTGGTTGCTGGCCGTGTCGATCTTGCAACCGCCGCGCTCCACGCTGGGGTCTTCGATGACACGCCAGCCACCCTTGTCGAGCTCATCTCCGATGCCGTCGCGCACCACTTGCGCGTCTTCCGGATTAAGCATCAGCAAGGCCGGTTGTTGCAGCACGGGCAAGTATTCGATAGCTTCGCGCACCATCGGGAGCATCAGCTCGGGGCGCACGGGCAAGGCCGCTTTCAGCATGCCCTTGGCCAGTTGCAAGGCCAGTTCCATCACGTCATTGGCGATCAGTTCATCGGCCTGGTGCACGGCTGTGCCGAAGTCGACGGCGATGGTTTGCAGATGCGCCAACTCCACGGCAGATGTCGCCTTGCCTTCCGCATACGACGCGGCATGGCCATCGGCATGCCCGGCCGCGTGGCCTTCCGCATAGCCGGCGGCGCGGCCCTCATCGAAGGCCGTGGCGCGCGCTTCTTCGCGGATGGCGTCAAGTTCTTCCTGCGTCGGATACTCGAGCGGCGGGGCCAGCTCTTCTTCGTGCAGCTCGCCGTATGGATCAACGCCCGGGTCGAATTGTGCTTCCGGCTCCGGTTCGAGCAGCTTGCGCGCCGCCACCACGCTGGGACGCTCGTCGCCAAACGAGGTCATTTCCCAGCGCTGGTATGCGGTTTGTTGCTCTTTGGGTATTAAATTAGACAAACGAATCCTCGCCTTTTCCACCCAGTACTATCTGCCCTTCGTCCGCCAGGCGGCGCACGATTTGCAGGATCTGTTTCTGTTGCGATTCCACTTCCGACAGGCGCACGGGGCCTTTCGACTCCAGGTCTTCGCGCATCATCTCGCCGGCACGCTGCGACATGTTCTTGAAGATCTTGTCGCGCAGCTCTTGCGAGGCGCCTTTCAGGGCGATGATCAGCATTTCCGACTGCACTTCGCGCAGCAGCAATTGAATGCCGCGGTCGTCGATGTCGATCACGTTGTCGAACACGAACATTTCGTCCATGATCTTTTGCGCCATGTCGTTGTCGTAGTTCTTGATATTGTCCATCACGGAGCCTTCTTGCTCGCCGCTCATGAAGTTGAGGATCTCGGCTGCCGCGCGCACGCCGCCCAGCGACGATTTCTTGATGTTTTCGTTACCGGACAGTAGTTTCGTCAGCACATCGTTGAGTTCGCGCAAGGCGGCCGGCTGCACGCCGTCCAGGGTGGCGATGCGCAGCACCACGTCGTTGCGCAGGCGGTCCGTGAAATGGCCGAGGATTTCGCAGGCCTGGTCGCGTTCCAGGTGGACCAGAATGGTGGCGATGATCTGCGGGTGTTCGTTGCGGATCAGCTCGGACACGGATTGCGAATCCATCCACTTCAGCGATTCGATGCCGGACGCATCCTTGCCGCCCAGGATGCGCGACAGCAGCACGGACGCCTTGTCGTCGCCCAGCGCCTTGGTGAGGACTTGGCGGATATATTCGTCCGAATCGAGGCCGACCGTGGAATTGAGTTCCGTCTGCGCGCGGAAGTCGTCGAGCACCTCGACCACCTGTTCGTGCGCAATGCCCTTCATGGTGGCCATGGCGGCGCCCAGTTTCAGCACTTCGCGCGGGCCGAGGAATTTCATGACCTCGGCCGCTTCGCTCTCGCCCAGTGCCAGCATCAGGATGGATGCTTTTTGCAGTCCCGTTGTCTCAGTCATTATTGCCTATCCATGCTTTGATTACGTTGGCCACCACGCGCGGGTCTTCCTGTGCCAGTTTCCTGGCCATCGCCAGGTTTTCACGATAACCGCGGGCCGTATCTTCTTCCAGTTCTTCCAGCTCGGCTTCGCTGAGCAGGACTTCGTTTTCTGCGCCGTCCTTGCTCAGTTCCGGCTCGATGACGGGCGGTGGGGCACCGAAATCGTCGATCTTGCGCATCACGGGGCGCAGCATCGGGCGCACGATCTTGATGAAGATATACAGCAGGATCAGGGCCGTGATGAGGAATTTCGCCAGTTCCTTGGCCAGCGGCAAGTTGGCCGGGTCGCGCCACCACTCCAGCTTGCCTTCCGGCGCGCGATCGATGCCGTCGAAGGGCGAGTTGGCCACGCTGAAGCTGTCGCCACGCTCCTTGTTGTAGCCCATCGCTTCCTTGACCAGATTATTGATCTGGACCATTTCAGCAGGAGAAATCGGCTTGACCGTGACCTTGCCATCCTTGTCGAAGCTGCGGCGGTAGTTGACGACGACGGCGACCGACAGGCGGCGCAAGCCGCCCATGGATTTCTGCTCGTAGCGCACGGTCTTGTCAACTTCGTAATTTGTCGTCGATTCTTTCTGGGTCGGTGCCGTCGGTGCGCCCGGTGCCGCGCCCGGTGCCTCGGCCGTCAATGGCGCTGTGGCCACGCCAGGCGGCTGGTTCGACAGGGCGCCCGGCACGCCGGACGGGTTGGCATTGCCGGCGCCCGTCGATTCGTTCGTTTGCTGGCTGCGGATGGTGGACGCTTCCGGCGGCGAGTTCGGCTTGTAGGTTTCTGCCGCCTGCTCGCTTTGCGAAAAATCCACATCGGCCGTCGCTTCGGCGCGCACATTGCCTTCGCCGACGATGGGCAGCAAGATCGATTCGACTTGCTTGATCACGCTTTGCTGCAATTGCTGCACGTACTTTAATTGGTTCGGGTCCAGGCTCTTGATGCCGTTGGCACGGTCCTTGTCCTTTTCCTGGTTCGACAGCAAGGTGCCGGCCTGGTCGACCACGGTGACATTGATCGGCAGCAATTCCGGCACGCTGGAGGCCACCAGGTGCACGATGGCGCTCACTTGTAATTGGTCGAGGCCGCGGCCCGGATGCAGGTTCAGCAGCACGGAGGCGGTCGGTTTTTGCTGTTCGCGCACGAAGACGGATGGCTTTGGCAAGGCCAGGTGGACGCGCGCCGTGTCGACGGCGGATACCGATTCGATCGATTTCGCCAGTTCGCCCTCAAGCGCGCGCTGGAAATTGACTTGTTCCAAAAATTGCGAGACGCCCAGCTTCTGGTTTTCCATCAGCTCGAAGCCGACGTTGCCGCCTTTCGGCAAGCCTTGCGCGGCCAGTTTCAGGCGCGCGTCGTGGACTTGCTCGGTGGGCACGAGAATGGCGCCGCCCCCTTCGGAAAACTTGTGCTTGATGCCCAGCTGGTCCAGCGACGCGGTGATGGCGCCGCCGTCGCGGTCCGTATAGTTGGAAAACAGGACCTTGTACTCGGGTGGCTGGTTCCACATGTACAGAGCCACGCCGATGGCAATCAGTGCCGCCACGCCCAGGCCACGCAGGAAATTCTTGCCCATCGGCGTCTTGGCGAAGGCTTGCACGGACTCCACGGGCGAACGGGCAGGCGCCGGTTCCTGTGGTAAGCGGTTCACATCGATTTCTTCGGCTACTGCCATGATTGCCTTCCGGGGCGCGTGTTATTGACGGGTATCGGGTGATGCGTGCGGGCCGCTTCCTCAGGAGGAGGGGGCGATATGCAGAATTATCCGCCACTGTCACGCGCTTCAATCGTCCAAACAGAAGGCGCTTTTGCCGCCTGCTCGGCCGAGCGGCTGGCGTTGGCACTGGTATTGTGGAACCTTGGCAACAGGTGACGGAAGTTATTGTACCCGTCGTTGCCTTGCTGACTGGAGTTTTGTTCTCCGGAAGCAACAGGCAGGAATCGACGAGAATCGGGAGGCAAAGTGAAAACAGGCGGTATCGACAGCAGCAGGATCGAGGCGATGATCGCGCAACTGAAGTCGGCGGCCACGCGGCCGGAGGCGAAAATACCGGCGATCCAGACCGAGATGCCGGCGGCGAAGGTGAATTTTGCCGATGCCTTCAAGAGCGCGCTGGACTCCGTGAGCGGCGCGCAAAAGGCGTCGTCGGCGCTGGGCCAGCGCTTTACCATGGGCGACGACAAGGTCAGCCTGTCGGATGTGATGGTGTCGATGCAAAAGTCCAGCATCGAATTCCAGGCGACGGTGCAGGTGCGCAATAAATTAGTGTCGGCGTATCACGAGATCATGAATATGCAAGTTTGATACAGGCAAGTGTATTCGTATGTCACGAACGCCTTGCAAACCGTAGCGAGTGCAAGCCAGTTGTGGCTGAGAAGCGGAACTGTACTTTAGTACAGTGAGCATCGCAGGCCGCAAATGGCGACGCGCAGTAGGTTTGTAAGGTGTTAACCCAACCCCGCCATGCGTGCATTCCTTTCACGCTCCAGCCGCGTGATATAGCGCTGCACATGCGCCAGCATGCTGCGCGGCAGGTCGACGAACTGGCAGCCCAGGCGGCGGTTCAGCTTATTGTTCAGCAAG
Organism: Janthinobacterium sp. DSP2-3-3; assembly: GCF_049897325.1. Taxonomy (NCBI): domain Bacteria; kingdom Pseudomonadati; phylum Pseudomonadota; class Betaproteobacteria; order Burkholderiales; family Oxalobacteraceae; genus Janthinobacterium; species Janthinobacterium sp. DSP2-3-3. Next base: position 335,267 of record NZ_JAFCWA010000003.1, read on the forward strand.
GTCATGTCCAGCGAATTGCGAATTTGCAAGGTGGCGGTGACGATGCCGACGTCGGGCAAGTCGATGCGACAGCCGGGATAGTCCCTGCCGATGGTCTCGCCCAGTATCAGTTTATTGTCCAGGATGGCGATGCCGCCGCAACTGATGTCGGCCAGCGGAAACAGGGTGTCGGCGCCGCCCAGCGAGGGCGGCAGGGAAATCGAGACGCGCACGGGATTGCTCACGGGCGTGCTCATGCGGTAATACTCGCGCCGCTGCAAGCGGATCAATGTTTCCGGAATGGCAATTTTCAAGGCGGGCGTACCGCCGTGAAGGCACTCTTCCACCAGGGCGCTGGCAAACAGGATGCGGATCTTGTCGAGCGAGGTTTCAAACGAGATGCCGGTGGCGGCCACCATGCGCCGATTCTGGTCGGCGTTCACGGAACGGTCGAGGATGACGCTATTGCGTTCGGCATCGACTTCCAGGATGGAGGTGACGCACACATCGGATTCTCCGTGGATCAGCATGCGGATCAGCTGGCTCTTTTCGCTGATGCTGCGCAGCAAGGCGATGATTTCCCGCCGCGATTCCACTTCAAAGTCATGCCAGTTTTCGAGGCCGGAATCCATAATATGTGCTTGCATTGATGCCTGTCTATGTATCGGTGAGGTTGACGCTGGTGTCGGGCGGCGGCGGGATGGGGCCGCCCTTCGCAGTTTCAATATGATATAACCAGGCCAGCAGTTCCGCAATCGTCCGATACAGGCCGGGCGGAATCTGGCGGTCCAGGTCGACATCCATCAGCAGCGCCACCAATTCTTTCGATTCATGCACGAAGACGCCGTGTTCGCGCGCCGTGCTGATGATCTGGTCGGCGATCAGGCCGCTGCCCTTGGCCACCACCTTGGGCGCCGGCGTGCCGCTCTGGTAAGCCAGGGCGACGGCCGTCTGCGGCACCTTGCGCTTGGTGTCGTCAAGCATCATCTTCTCCAGCCCCCTCGGGCTTGCCGGCGATCGTCAACGACGACAATGGCCAGCCGGCCGCGGCTAGCGACGCTTCCAGCCGCGCCGCATGCTGGCGCAAGGTGTCGGCGCTGCCTTCGCTGCCCGCTTGCAGCTGGATGTGCACGCGGCCGCCCTGCAACACCACGTGCGCGGCCAGGTCGCCCAACAGGGGGAACTGGAAGCGCACATTGCTGCGCCAGGCCGTCGCTTCCTCGTCACCGTCGCGCCCTTCGTGCTGTTGTCCTTCCGGCGCATCCTTGCTGATATCCCACTGCATCTTCTGGCCGGGCCAGGCTTCGCCCTGCCATTGCACGCGCGCCTGTTCGTGCGTATGCAACTGCAAATTGATCAGTTGCGCCGAGGCCAGGTCGGTGCCCGTCTTGGGCGTCTCGCCCGGCGCGGCCTTTTGCATTTGCGGTTCCAGCAGCAGCGAGGCCAGCGGCCGCTTGCCTTCGGCCCATTCGGCCACATGCGATTCATAGAACAAGCCGCTGCTGCCGACCGTGTCGCGCAGCTTTTGCGCCACCTGCGCCGGATCGGCTCCCGGCGTGGCCATCAGCGGCGTCTTGCCGACCAGCGCCAGGGGCGCGCCGGGCACGCTTTCCGCCTGGCTGAGCACGGTGCTGATGGCGCGCGCGGTGGTGCTCAGTTCCGGCGCCGGCGTATCGCCTGCCAGGGCGGGCAGCAAATTGGCCGGCGTCAGAGGTGCGCGGCTGAGCAGTGTGGCGGCCGTGCTGCTGGCGCGCGTGCCCGCCTGGGCTGCACCGGCCTGGGCGCCGCGCGCGTCAAAGGCGTCGGGTTCTGCATCGGCGTCGGCGTAGGTCAGCAGTGGATTGGCGGCCTGATCGCGGTGAGCGCCGATTTGAAAAGAGGGGCGGGGGTTGATGCCGATCAAGGTCAGCGGAATCTCCGTGCCCGGCTGGGCGCCGGCCGGCAATTGCATGCGGGCCGGGGTGCCGGCGACGCGCACCAGGTAACTGCCGTCGCCCATGCGGGCCAGCACCTGGCCCTGCATGGATTTGCCGATCAGTCCCTGCAGCGAGCGCTGGAACTCAGCCTGGCGCGGGTCGGCGACGGCATCGGTCGCCCGCGTGGCCTTGACCGGGGTCAAGGGCGTCATGCCGATGGCTTCCATCTTCGGCAACATGGCGCCCCCGTGTGCGCTTACGCGCCGTAGGCGTTGGCCAGGCGCCGTTCGGTGCCGGTGCTGTTGATCAGCTTGGACAAATGCGCCATCCACGGCATGGTCAGGTCGCGGATCTTGCGGTCGTCTTCCAATATCTGCTTGATCAGGGCGACCTTGCGCTGGCGGCCGGCGCTTTCCAGCACGACTTTTGCTTCATTCGCCTTCAGCGCTTCCACATGCGCGCTCACTTGCTGCTCCAGCGCTTCGAGCGCGTCCCAGTCGGCGTTGCTGGCGGCGGTCACCATCCGGCCCGTCAGGGACTGCATGGTTTCGTAGGTGGTCAGGACTTCTTGATGGGTCATCATGGGTCAGGCGCTCGCAAGGCTGGGCATACGTTTCAAATCGGCGCCGGGGATGGCGGCGGGCGTGGTGCCGATGGCGTTCCAGGTTTCACGCAAGTCGGTCAGCAGGCGCTGCACTTCTTCCAGCAGGGGAATATCGTTGTTCAGGTTAGCCATCAGCAGGCGCGCGCTCATATACTCGTACAGAGCGTCGAGGCCTTCGGCGATCTGGCCGCCCGCCTCCTTGTCCAGGCTGGCGCGCAAACCATTGTCGATGATCTGGATGGCTTTCGAGATGGACTTGCCCTTTTCCGGAATATTGCCCGATTTCATATGCACCTGCGCGCTGAGCACGGCCACCAGGGCGCCGTCGTACAGCATCACGATCAGCTTGTGCGGCGAGGCCGAGACGATGCCCGTTTCCAGGCCGACCTTGGCGTAGGCGTTGACGCCGCGTTGTTGGGTTCCAAACATATATTCTCCTGATGATGGGGCTTAACGGTTGGCGGCGATGGCGGCCAGCTGCTGGGTCAAATAGGTTTGCGTGCCCTGCAATTTGTTCAGGGATACGTCCAGGCGCGAGTACTGGGCGCGGTAGCGCGCTTCGATGTCGGTCAGCTTCGCGCTGAACTTGTCGCGCTGCGCCGCCACCGACTTCAGGGTTTCATTGATGCCGCTCGTGCGCCCGGTGATCATGCCCTTTGTACCGAGGAAGGACGTGGCCAGGTTGTTCAACTGGTAGGCATAGCCTTGCGAGAAACTGACCGTGCCGCGCGAGCCGGTGGTGCCGCCAGTCACTTCAATTTTCAAGCCTTCCGCCTGCGAGCCGGGCGCGCCCGTCAGTGTCTGGCCGGAGCCGACCACAGGTTGCCCGCCCAGGGTGCCGGCCACGTCGGCCCCCTTGACGGGCTTGGCCGCGCCAAACAGGGTTTCCGTGCCGGTTCCCGTGCCGTTGCTCAGTGCCAAGTTCGATATGGAGCCATAGCGGCTCGACACCAGGACCAGTTTGCCGGTGCCGTCGATCGACGCGGAGACCGTCGCGCCATTGTCTGAAAAAGCCTTCACGCCGTTGATCGACGATTGCATCAGCGATGCCATCTGCGCGGGCGTATAGGTGCCAGCCGGTATCGACACCTGGGCCGTATTCTTGGCCGCCGATGGCTCCGTATCGTTCAGGGTGATATTCCAGGTGGTGTCGCTGGCAATCGTGGTACTGGCGGGCAATACGCCGTCGGACGTGAGCGAACCCTGGCTGGCCATGGTGGTGATGCTCAGGTCATAGGTGCCTGGCTTGGTGGCGGCCGTCGAGCTGGTGAAGGCGACGTTGCTGTCGGTGGCCTTGCCGATGGCCGAAAACAGGCCGGCGATATCGCCGAAGTTGGCGCTGATCGCTTTGTCGAGTTTACTTGCCTCGAGTGTCAGGCTGCCATCTTTTTGGAAGGAAATACCGACCTGGCTCAAGGTGTTCATGCCACTGCTCAACCCTGTAATCGGCGCGCCCAGTTGTCTGCGCAACTGGCTCTGGATCGATTGAACGGTCGAGTCGCCCATTAAAATGCCACCCTTCTTGGTATCGGGATTGAAGGCCGTCATCTTGCTGATCGAGGTGTTCAGATCATTGTAGGCCTTGACGAAGGCGGTGATGCTGGTCTTGACCGTTGTTGTATCCTTGGCTACCGATAAACTGGAATTACCTATCTTTGTAATGCTCAGCGTGACGCCTTCGATCGCCGAATCGACGCTGTTCGAGCTGCTGGTGATGGCAATGCCGTTGACGCTGAAGTTGGTGTTTTGCGCGGCACTGTTTTGCTTCAGGTTTTGCGTGCCGGAAGCGTCATAGGACAGCAGATTGCTCAGGGCGCTGTCGGCCGGCTGACCATCGCTGCCGCTGAGCGAAATCTTCATGGCTGAATTGGCGCCCGTCTTGCTCGAACTGAGTACCAGGTGATACGGTTTGTCCGTGCCGTCCGATACGATGCTGGCGGTGACACCCAGGCCCGCGTTATTGATGGCGTCGCGTATGCCTTGCAAGTTGTTGTTGGTGGCGTCGATCACCACCGAACCCGTTGCCTGCGTGCCATCTTGGGTGAAGCCCGTGTTCATGTAGCTGCCGCCCGTGCCTGCGGTCAGCCCGGCTGCCGCGGGGTTGCTGCCGGCGACGGTGATGGGGCTGGCATTGCCCGAGGCCAGGGTGATCGAACTGGCAAGCGTGACATTCGAGCCATCGTTGACGGCATTGGCGGCGTGTCCGATACCACCCATGACGCTGCCCGTGACCACTTCTTCGATGTTGAGGTTGGAGCCATCGGCACGCGTGAATTGCAAGTTGCCGTCGGCGGCCTTGCCGGTGACGGTAATATTCGCCGCAGCCAACGCATTCGAGACGGCATTCGGGCCTGCCAGCGTCGTATCGAGCGAGGCGGCAGTGATGCCGCCGCCTGCGGCGACGCCATTGCCCTGCGTAACGATCTCGATGCCGCCCACCGACAGCGAATAGGTGCCGTCCGCGCCGGTGGCAATATTGCCGAAACCGCTGAACATGCTGGCGTTGCTGGCCGTTGGCTGGGCCGTGGCGGTCACGCCCGTGGTGCTGCTCTTGGCGTTGATGGCGTCCGCCAGCGCGCGTGCGCTCTTGGTGCCGGCGTCCGTCGGAATGGCCGTGCCATTGATGATCACCGAGCCGTTGCTCACGCCCGTGAGCAGGGTGCTGCCGCTCAGTACCGTGCCCGTTACACCAAAAGTGCCGCCAGCGAGCGAGCCCAGCTGGAAGGAAACCGTGGTCTTGGCACCACTGCCGATGGTCGACAGCTTGCTGGCCATGCCGCCCGACGTCAGCGTCTGCGCCTGGGCCAGCTGGGAAACATTGATGTTGTAGTTGCCCGCAACGGCCTTGGCGCCGGCGCTGGCCGATAGCACCAGCGGATCGGACGGCGTGGCGCTGACGGCGCGGAAGTTGTTTGAATTGGTCAGCGCCGACAGCGAGCCCTGGAAGGTGCTGACGGCGCCGCTCAGGGTGCCCAGCGCGCTGAGCTTGGCCTGATAGGAAGCCGTTTTTTTGTCAAAGGTATCCAGGGGGGCCGCTTCAGCGGTCATCAGTTTTTCGATGATGGCGCCCACGTCCAGGCCGCTGGCGCCGGCGCCGATGCCAACGGATGATAGTGTAGGTGTGATGGCCACTGAATGCTCCTAGGAAAACGCTAATATAAGCTGTTATCGGCAGAATCAATCAAGACTTGAGAGGGGGATTTACCGCGCTGTTTTCAGCGGGAGCAGAAAATCGGGCGAGAGAAAGGTGGTTGTTACTGAATTTACAACGAAAAGACGGGGCCGGATAGCCAAGCTATCGTGCCCCGTGGTCGTGCCAATGCGTGCTGCCACGCTGTTGCAAGTCGGTGTGCAACGCCATCACTATGCGCTTTGACTGATCAGCGAGCCTTTGGTCGAGTCAAAGGTCTTGGCCAGTTCCATGGCTTCCCTGGTGGGTATCTGGCGCAGTACTTCCTTGGTTTCCTGGTCGATGACCTTCACCACCGTGCGCTGGCTGTCTTCATCGATGGAAAACTCCAGGCCTTGCGTCTTCATTTGCGACGATTGGTTCAGCGCCGATACCGCCTTGTCCAGCTGCTCCCGGCTGGGCTCCTTGCTGGCTTGCTGTGGTGTAACCGTGCCGTTTTCCGTAGCGGCCCGTAGCGTTGCCGGGCGCGCCGGCGGTGTGTCCGCAGACACATAACTCTTGTCCATCCTGGCCGCGGAGGCGGCCGCTATCGTGTCGATAGTCATGGTGCTCTCCTAGTGAAAATTCCCCTGCCGAAAAAATCCGGCAGGGGAATCAGAGTCCTACGCTGTTGCCTGACTAATCGGAGATTAGCCGCGCAGCAGGCTCAGGACGCCGTTTGGCAGCGAGTTCGCTTGCGCCAGCATGGCCGTACCAGCTTGTTGCAGGATCTGGCCGCGGGTCATGTTGGCCGTTTCCGCAGCGAAGTCGGTATCGACGATGCGGCTGCGCGATGCGGACAGGTTTTCCGTGGTCGATTGCAGGTTGGAAATCGCCGAGCTGAAGCGCGATTGCAAAGCACCGTACTGGGCGCGTTGGCTGTTCACCGAAGCGAGCGCGGCGTCGGCGATTTTCAGGGCCAGTTGCGCGCCGTCGAAGGTGGTCACATCCAGCGATGCGACGTCTTTCAAGACGGATGCGCCCTTGGCGCCAGCTGCACCTGCTGGCAACAGGCCCGAGGTGGTATCCGTGACTTGGTAGCTTTTTTCCGAGTCGAACGTAATGCGGCCGTTTGCTACCGCACTGGTGCCGGTTGCAGTCAAGCCCGTGAACGAGGTCGTCAGCGCGTCTTTCACTGTTGGCGTGTCGACTTTATAGGTCGCCGTGGCGAAGACGGTGTTGCCAGCAGCTTTGCTATTGGTGAGGCTGATATCATTGCCAGAGGCATTGGTCAATTTGATGCCGCTATTCGTGGCGTCATATTGTGCCGTCACACCCGTTTTGGAGGTCTGGGCATTGATCGCATTGATACCGGATGCATAATCGCTAGCCGTGGTGCCGCCGCCCATGGAGAAGGACACGGTGGTGGCGTTTGCTGCCGTATTGTCCGAGGCGATCGTGAACGAATACGACTCCGAAGCGCCCAACTTGAGCGACATATCGGTTTTTGCCGTTGCCGTGACGCCGGTGCTCGCCGTTGCCTTGTTGACGTTGGCGGCGATCGATTTCGCCGTGTCGGTGGTCGCCGTGGTAATTGTCGCGCTGCCCAGCGAACCGTCCACTTTGACCGAACCGGCAGTCACGTTTGAGGTAGCGATAACGGCTACAGCATCGTTTTCTACGCGGTTGTCGCCATAGGTGTTGGTCAGGAAGTTGGCGCCGCTAGCCGAGATCAATTGGTTGGCGTTCGCGCCGACCTGGAAGTTGGCGGTGCCCATGCTGCCGTCGAGCAAATTCTGACCATTGAACTGGGTGGTTTGGGCGACGCGGTTCAGTTCCGAACCAAGTTGACCTACCTCTGTTTGCAAGGCTTGGCGGTCGCTGGCGGTGTTGGTCGAGTTCGACGATTGCACGGCCAATTCGCGGATGCGTTGCAGGATGTCGCCCGAGGTGGACAACGCGCCCTCGGCCGTTTGCGCCAGCGAAACGCCGTCGTTGGCATTCCGGGTCGCTTGGGTCATGCCGCGGATTTGCGACGTCATACGGTCGGAAATCGCCAGGCCAGCAGCGTCATCCTTGGCGCTGTTGATGCGCATGCCTGAGGACAGACGTTGCAGCGAGGTGGTCAAGGCCGACTGCGAAGTCGACAGGTTGCGTTGCGAGTTCAGGGAAGCGATGTTGGTGTTAATTACTGCAGCCATGATAATTCTCCAGACAGGTATTACATTGCGCTATGTGCTAGTCACTTTGGCCTGCCCCGCTGTTCCGGGACAATCAAGCCGCTGTTATTTAGGGTAACGGTTGCTCTGCGGGAAAATTTATGGCGAAAAGCGCTTTAAATTTTAATTTTTAGCCCTTCAGTTTGTCGTTAGCCGTGCGCTAGACGACATGATTTAGAGAAACTTGAGGGTAAAAATAGTTTTATTTTTATATCGCTCGGATGCTATCGGAACGCTGGACGGAGTACGGTGTTATCGTTTTTGCCATGAAAAATGCCGTCCGGCTGGGCAGCGGGACGGCATGTCATGCAGCGGCTTGGGCTTAGTCGGCCACCACCACGCGGTTCTTGCCCGTTTGCTTGGCCTGGTACATGGCGCGGTCGGCGCGCTTGACCAGTTCGGCTTGGTCTTCGTTGGGCAGGCGCAGGGCCACGCCGGCGGAAAAGGTGATCAGCACTTTTTCGTTGTCGTGCAGGAAGAAATGCCGGGTCAGCTCGCGCTGCAATCGCGTCATGGTCGACGAGGCCGCTTCGACCGTGGTTTCCGGCAGCAGGATGAGGAATTCCTCGCCGCCGAAGCGGGCGATGACATCCATCGAGCGCAGGGTTTCCTTGACGATTTTCACCAGGTGTTTCAAGGCGGCATCGCCAGCCAGGTGGCCATACGTGTCGTTCAGGCGCTTGAAATCGTCCAGGTCCAGCATGGCGATGCACAGTGGGGTGCCGCGGCGGTCGGAGCGGGCTGTCTCGCGCTCGAACACATCGTCCAGGCCACGGCGGTTCAGGCTGCCTGTCAGCTGGTCTTCCCGCACCAGTTCGCTCATATGCTGGAGCTTGGCTTCCAGTGTGTGGATGCGCTGTTCCGCATCTTGCACTTCCTGGCGCGCCAGCACCATCTTGTCGCGTGCGCGCAATGCTTCGTTTTGCACCATGCGCGTTTCGCGCAAGACTTCGTCCAGAACGCTGTTCAGTTCGCTGATGTTTTCCGCCTGGCTGATCTTTTCCGAATAACCGCCGATCTTTTCATGGAAGTCGCCCGTGCTGGCCGCCACTTGCCCCAGGCGGTCGATGAAGGTCATCATCATGTTCTTGACCGTCAGCTTGACGTCGGACAGGCTGTGCTTGAGCTGGCTTTGCTTGTAGATGACTTCCTTCAGGCTGCGCGTGGCGTCTTCCAGCGCGCGTTGGTCGAGCGGGCCGGCGATCAGGTTTTGTACGGCATCGACCTGGCCGCGCAGCCAGCTGTCATCGTCGAGCAACTGGTTGACGTTATCGAGCAACAACTTGAACAGGCGCAGCAGCAATTCCTGCTGCTCGGCCGTATCGCCGCTTTTGAGTTCGATCTGGTAGCACAGCTGCTTCAGGCGCAGGGCCGCTTCGTTCAGCGCCTCTTCCGTATGCGCCAGCTTGATGGCCGCGCCCAGCGATTCAGCTTCTTCCACCAGCGCGGGCGTGCCCGTCAGCAAGGTGGCCACGGCAAAGCCCAGGGTGCGGCTGAGCAATTCACGCAGGGTGCGTGTCTGTTCGCCATCCGGCAGGGGCGGCAATTCGATGCCGCCGCCTTTCTTGACCTGTTTTTCCGCCAGTTGCGCCAGCGTGCGCGCATAGCTGTCCCAGTCGCGCGCTTTCAGTGCACGCTGGAAGCGCCGGCCAAAGTCGCCCAGTTCGCCGGCCGATTCGCTCATCTTGGCGGCAAATTGCGTCAGGACGTTTTCCGCGCCGCCGTCTACCGGGGCGCTGGCGGCCAGCACCGCGGCAGGCGCACCTGGCGTCTCTTCCGGTTCGCTGATGCCGGCAATTTCATTGTAGATGTCGCGGTAGGCGCTTGGCGTCGGGGCGATGCGGCGCGTGGCCAGGCGGCGAAACGCCTCGCGGGCGATATCGGCCGGATTCATCGCCGCACCGGCGGCGGTATTCGTGGCGCCAGCGGGAGCGCTTGCTGGGGAAGATGGCAATTTACTGGACATGTAGACACAGCCTTTTCAGATATTTCTTATTATCCCCATGATATGCGCGTTGGCAAAGAACTTATTGTGCGAGAAGCAAGGAGAAGTCCTGTCAATTCGCTCGATGCCAGCGGGCATGCCGCTTTGCAGTCAATCCACCAGCTGGTTACGGATGGCGTAATGCGTCAGTTCGGCGCTGTTCTTGAGTTTCATCTTGACCAGCAAGCGGGCGCGGTATTCGCTGACGGTTTTCACGGATAATTTCAGCTCTTCGGCGATCGCGCCCACCGCCTTGCCCGAGGCGATCATGACCAGCGTCTGGTATTCGCGGTCCGACAAGGTGTCGTGCAAGGCCGTTTCGTGGTCTTCGCCGACCGTGTTGGCCAGTTCCTGCGCCAGCGAGGCGCTGATGTATTTCAATCCTTGCGCCACCTGGCGGATGGCCGTCACCAGTTCGCGCGGCGCACTCTGTTTCGTCAGGTAGCCGGCCGCGCCCGCCTTGAGCGAACGGATGGCGTACTGGTCCTCGCGGTGCATGGAGAGCATCAGCACGGCCAGTTCCGGCTTTTCCTTCTTGATCTGCTTGAGCACCTCGATACCGCTGCGGTCGGGCAGGGAGATGTCGAGCAGCAACACCTGGCATTTCGAGCCGCGAAACAGTTTGATGGCGTCGTGGCCATTTTCAGCCTCGCCGGCAACGATGATGTCCTTCGTATCGGCGAGGATTTGTTTCAAGCCCTCGCGCACGATCGCGTGATCGTCGGCGATGAATACCCGGATGGTGGCTTTTTCTTTCATGACTGCGTTGTTTCCTATCTAATTCACCCACTAGGCCGTGTCTGGCGGCGGCCCGCTGTGCGCGGGCGCACTGGCTGCAGCCGCTATTATCGCCTCTCGCGCTGTGGTCAGCCGGATTTTTATGCTCAGGACGGTGCCGCCATCGGGCCCATCCATCAGGCTCAGGGTACCGCCCAGCGCGCTGGCGCGTTCGGCCATGCCGCGGATGCCGAACGATTGCGGCTTGGCGCGGTCGGACAGGCGCATGCCGACGCCATTGTCGGCGATCAACAGGCTGATATGCTGGCGCTGCCGGGCCAGGCGCACGCTGACCTTGCTTGCCCCCGCATGTTTGGCGATATTCGTCAGCGCCTCCTGGGCGATGCGGAACAGGCTGGTCGCCAAGTCCAGCTCCAGTTCGATATGCTGGCGGTTAGAAATGAACTGGCATTCGATGCCGGCCTGGCGCGCGAATTCCTTCACCTGCCAGTCCAGTGCGGCAACCAGCCCCAGGTCCAGCATGGAGGGGCGCAAGTCCAGCGAGATACGGTGCACGGCGTCGATGCTGCGGTCGACCAGGGCATCGACATAGTCGGCCTTTTCCTGCAGCAGCGGGTCGTCCGGGGGCAGGCGGCGCGCCAGCATGGCCAGTGCCATCTTGATCGCCGTCAAATTGCCGCCCAGGTCATCGTGCAGTTCGCGCGCCAGACGCGTGCGTTCGTGTTCCTTGACCTTGTCGATATGCGCCGTCAGCTCGGCCAGGCGGGCGCGCGACTGGCGTACTTCGATCTGTTCGAGCCGGCTTTCGGTGATATTTGTCATGATGCCTTCCCACTGCACCGTGCCATCGGCCAGCGCACGCGGCGTGGAGCGTAGGTTAATCCATTTAACGTCCTTCCAGGCATCGATCCAGATCCGGCCTTCCCAGTTCCAGCTCCACAAGGCGGACTTCGACGCCTGCATCGATTCGAGGTACGAGGCGCGGTCGTCGGCCAGGATCAGCTGGTAGAACAGTTCCGGACGCGCGTGCAGCTGTGCCGGACTCAGCCCCAGCAGGGCTTGGCAGCCATCGCTCAGGTAAGCAAAGGATGCCCGTCCATCCGCATGCAGGCAGAACTGGTACACCAGGCCCGGCGTATTCGAGACGATGGCGTTGAAGCGCGACTGCACCTGCGCCAGGGCGGCCGCCGTCGCCTGCGGCGTGCGCAAGTCTTCGCCCTCGGCCAGGATCAGGGCGCGCCCCTGGCGGCTGGCGCGCGACAGGTGCAGGCTGAGCGAATACAGGCTGCCATCGCGGCGGCGCTGCTGCACATGCAGCAGCGCTTGCGCGCCGATGCTGTCGTCCAGGGCGGCCAGCACGGCGGCCAGCTGCTGCGCGTCGAGCTGCGGCGCCAGGGTGAAGGGCGTCATCGCCAACAATTGCTTGTGTGCATACTGCAAGTTGTCGCAGGCGGCATCGTTGGCGTCCAGCAATTGCAAGCTGGCCGCGTCGTACAGGTAGATTTCCGGCGCCGCCGCGCGCATGGCGGGAGCCAGCCGGGGAGTGTCGTGCATGAAGTGGCCTTTCCTCATCAGCGGCGGGCGCGCCAGAAGGCGGCGAAGCGGCGCAGCACTCTGGCTGGGCGGGAATGATGACGCCCAGGCGTGCCCTTGCGCAAGCGCTGCCACCAGGCGCGGCGGGCGCGGCCCAGCGCAGCCGACAGGCGGCTGACGCGGCGCCACGGACGCGTGGCGCGCAGGCGGGCGATCCAGCGGTCCTTGGTGTCCATGAACCAGCCATGCCAGCGCGCGAACCACGGCAAACTGAGCAGGGTAGGGCGCGTCAGGCTGTACAGGCGGGCCACGGCGGCCGCGCCGCCCAGCTTGGCGATGACGATCACGCCGATGCCGGAAAATGCATGGCCGCGCGCGATCGCCAGAAGGGCCAGCAGCTTGACGGGAAACAGCAGCACGGCCGGCAGCACGAAGATGGCCAGCGCCCAGTACGGCGGCAGGCGCTTGATCCACGCTTCCAGTGCATGCAGGGGCGGAAATTGCGCCACCACTTGCATGATGCGCGCGCCAGTCGCCCACAGCCATTCCTCGATCAGCAGGAAGATGGCGGCCAGGTAGACCAGCGGCGCGAACAGCCAGCGCCTGACTCTGTAGAATTTTTTCATCCGTCTCCGTGTGCGGCGCAGGTTTGCCGCGATAGCCACGATGATACGTCAAAAAAGCCCGTTTGCCCCCGCATCCGGTGTGCCTGCGGCGCGCTGGCGGGGCTACAATAGGCAGATGAATAAAGCCTTTGTAAAAGAATCCGACAACGACGACGATGAAGAAGCGGCCGCGCTGGCGCTGGCCATTCCCGCCGGCGCCAAGAACTACATCACGCCGACCGGTTACCAGCGCATCAAGGAAGAGTTGCTGCAGCTGATCGACGTCGACCGTCCGGAAGTGGTGCGTATCGTGCATTGGGCGGCGTCGAATGGCGACCGTTCGGAAAATGGCGACTATATCTACGGCAAGCGGCGCCTGCGGGAAATCGACCGCCGCATCCGCTTCCTCACCAAGCGCATGGATATGGCCGCCATCGTCGACCCCAGCGTGCACCATGGCAACGACCAGGTGTTTTTCGGCGCCACGGTGACCTACCGCACCAGCGACGGCGAAACGCACACCATCACCATCGTCGGCATCGATGAGTTCGATCCCCTGAACGGCAAGATCAGCTGGATCTCGCCGATGGCCCGCACCATCACCAAGGCGCGCGAGGGCGACGTGATCACCCTCAACACGCCGCAGGGCGAGCAAGAACTGGAGTTGCTGGAAGTGACATATCCGGCGCCGGGAGAAACTTGAGCTGATGTCCGGCGCATGAAAAAACGGCTGGGCAGAGTAATCTGGCCAGCCGTTTTTTTAATTGCGCTCGCGCAATATTCTATTGACCCCGGCGACGCGTCGCACATTGCGCAGCAGGGCGGCCAGGTGGACGCGATCCTTGACTTGCACGGTGAAGCGCAACTGGTCGAGGACGTTGTCCTTGTCTTCGTCCATGCCCACATAGATGATGTTGGCATCGGATTCGCCGATTTCGGCGGCGACTCTGGCCAGGATGCCCCGTTCGCTGTTGATCAATACCTTGATGCGGCAGTCGAAGCGGCGGTTCAGTTCGGTTCCCCAGCGCACGGCGATCCAGCGGTCCGGTTCCTTGGCGCGCTGGCGCTTGGCTTGCGTGCAGTCGCTGGTATGCACCAGCAAGCCCTGGTCGCGGCGCAGCTGGCCGATGATCAGGTCGCCGGGAATCGGCAAGCAGCACGGCGCCAGTTGCACGGAAACGCCTTCGCTGCCGCAGATGGTGACGGGGTCGAGTTCGCTGCCGCTGTTGTGTTCTACCGGCATGCTGGCCGCTTCGCCGCCGATCAGGCCAAAAATGTGGCGCGCCACCAGGGTGGCCATGCGCTTGCCGATGCCGATGTCCGCATACAGCTCGTCCATGGAATTGGCGCTCGATTCGTTGAGCAGGCGCTCGACCAGCGGCGCCGGCAGTTCGGCGTCGATGTTCAGGGTGTGCAGCGCCTGCGACAGCAATTGCTGGCCCAGGGCGATCGATTCAGGCAGGTTGATCGTGCGCAAATGGTGGCGGATGGCCGAACGGGCCTTGCCGGTGCGCACGAACGACAGCCAGGTGGGGCTGGGGCGCGACGAGGAATCGGTGATGATTTCGACGATGTCGCCATTGTGCAGTTCGGTGCGCAGCGGCGAGGTTTCGTTGTTGATCTTGACGGCCACGGTCTGGTCGCCGATGCCCGTATGGATCGAATAGGCGAAGTCGATGGCCGTGGCGCCGCGCGGCAGGGCGATGATCTTCGACTTCGGCGTAAATACGTAGACGGAATCGGGGAACAGGTCGACCTTGACGTGTTCGAGGAATTCGGCCGAGTCACCCGTCTGCTGCTGGATGTCGAGCAGGGATTGCAGCCACGCATGGGTGCGTTGCTGCAAGTCGGAGGGGTTCGATTCGCCACTCTTGTACAGCCAGTGCGCCGCCACGCCGGACTCGGCCGTGCGGTGCATTTCCTGCGTGCGGATCTGGAATTCCACAGGCGTGCCGTAGGGGCCGATGACGGTCGTGTGTAGCGACTGGTAGCCGTTCAGCTTGCGGATTGCGATGTAATCCTTGAACTTGCCCGGCATGGGCTTGTACAGGCTGTGCAGGGTGCCCAGGGTCACGTAACAATCAGCAAAACTACTCACCACCACGCGGAAACCGTACACGTCCAGCACTTGCGAGAACGACAAATGCTTGCTGCGCATCTTTTTATAGATGTCGTACAGGGTCTTTTCGCGGCCCGTGACGTCGGCCTCGAGTTCGGCCATGGACAGGGTGCTTTTCACCGCTTCCATGATCTTGTTGACCACTTCGCGCCGGTTGCCGCGCGCCGCCTTGACGGCTTTCGCCAGGGTGCGGTAGCGCATCGGGTACAGGTGTGAGAACGACAGGTCTTGCAGCTCGTGGTAAATATTGTTCAGGCCGAGGCGGTGTGCGATCGGCACGTACACTTCCATGGTCTCGCTGGCGATGCGGCGTTTTTTGGCCGCTGTCATGAAGTCCAGCGTGCGCATATTGTGCAGGCGGTCGGCCAGCTTGATCAGGATCACGCGCACGTCGGAGGCCATGGCCAGCAGCATCTTGCGGAAGTTTTCCGCCTGCGCTTCGATCTGGCTCTGGAATTCGATCTTTTCCAACTTCGAGAGGCCGTCGACCAGGTGCGCCACCGGTGCGCCGAAGCGCTCGATCAATTCGTCCTTCTTGACGTCCTGGTCTTCCATCACGTCGTGCAGCAGGGCGGCCATGATGGCTTGCGCGTCGAGTTTCCAGTCGGCGCAGATTTCAGCGACGGCGATCGGGTGCGAGATATACGGCTCGCCCGAGCGGCGCATCTGGCCCAGGTGCATTTCGTCGGAGAAGCGGTAGGCTTCCTTGACTTTTTTCAGGTCGGCGGGAGACAGGTATTCGGCCAGCTTGTCGGCCAGGTGGCTGACGGAGGCCACGCCCAAGGCGGACGCCGGCGCTGCGGAGGTGCCGCTACCGGACGTGCCGACACCGGGTGCTGATGCACCCTGTGGTTTTGCCGCCTGGCGCGAGGCCAGGGGCGGCAGTGCTGCAGAAGTCGTGTCGGCTGGGGTCAGACTCATAAAACGTCGCGTTGCTTTACAGTGTGAATAAAGGATACGGTAGAACCAGGGGTCAGCACTGTTCCGGCACGCGGGGTTCCCACTTACATCGGGACCTTTTTCAGCATTTCGATACCGACTTTACCGGCAGCGATTTCACGCAACGCGACCACGGTAGGCTTGTCCTTGGCTTCCACCTTAGGGGTGTGGCCTTGCAACAACTGACGTGCGCGGTAAGTTGCAGCCAGGGTCAGCTGAAAGCGGTTAGGGATCTGTTTCAGGCAATCTTCGATGGTGATACGGGCCATAGTAACTCCTAATAGTGGTGCGTGGCGCTGTGTGAACTGGCGTGCAGAGACGATTATTCTGCGTGCAGGCCCAGCTGGGCGAATAGCGATGCGTTGCGGGCCGCTTGTTGCGCAAACCGGCAACGGGCCGCTCTCACGATCGCGCTCAGTTCGGACAAAGCGACCGTAAACTCTTCATTGATAATAACATACTCGAACTCGGGAGCGTGTGCGATTTCGCCGCCGGCCGCCAGCAGGCGGCGCGTGATCACGTGCTGCTCGTCCTGGCCGCGCTTGTTCAGGCGCTCTTCCAGCGCATCGATCGATGGCGGCAGGATGAAAATGCCGGCTGCGCGGGGGAATTGCTTGCGCACCTGGCGCGCGCCCTGCCAGTCGATTTCCAGCAGGATGTCGGTGCCGGCCAGCATTTGCTGTTCCACCATGATGCGCGAGGTGCCATAGTAATTGCCATGCACTTCCGCCCATTCCAGGAATTCGCCCTGGTCGGCGCGCGCGACAAAGTCTTCCGCTGTCGTGAAATAGTACTCGCGGCCGTGCTGCTCGCCCGGTCGGGGCGCGCGCGTGGTGGTCGAGATCGACAATTTGATGCCGGGCTCTTGCGCCAGCAATGCATTGACCAGTGTCGATTTGCCGGCGCCCGATGGCGCGGCGACCACGAACAGGCTGCCGGAGAAGGCGGTAGGGTGGCTCATGCGGATCTTTCAATAATCGTGTTGTTGGCGCCGATGCCTGCGCAAGCGGCGCCCAATCCGGTATTTTACCAAGAGGCAAGGCGGTGAGCCAGTCCCTGCTGGGGGCATGACAAAAAACAAACTTCCCGGGCCTGCCTCAGCGGGGCAGCCGGCCCAGTGCGATTTCGCCCGCAATCAGCACGATGGCCCGTCCATTCACATCAGTGCAGTCGCGGTTGCTGAGGCGCACGACGGCGCTGTCGACGGATACTTCCGCGCCCAGGCTGCTGCGCGAGCAGATACGGTAGGAGGCGGCATCGGCACCCGTGTAGATGGCGGCGCCGCGCTCCTTGAGCATGAAGCAGCCTGACGCACAGCCTTCGATCGCGTACGGCGATGGCTGTTGCGCCGTTTGTGCTTGCGCACCTGCCGCCATCAGCACGAGGGCGGTGCCGACGAGTCTCCATGTGCGTGGCGCGGCCATGGTTTATTCCAGGTTTTGCACTTGTTCGCGCATCTGCTCGATCAGCAGCTTCAAGTCCATCGAGGCGTCGGCCAGTTCCTTGACGGAAGCCTTGGCGCCCAGCGTGTTGGCTTCGCGATTCAGTTCCTGCATCATGAAGTCGAGGCGCTTGCCCACTTGCCCGCCCTTGGCGAGGATGTGGCGCGTTTCGCCCAGATGGGCCGACAGGCGCGCCAGTTCTTCCGAGACGTCGATGCGGATACCGTACAAGATGACTTCCTGGCGGATGCGCTCCATGGCGTCCTGGCGCGACAGGGCCGAATTCGAGCCCTGGCTGGCCAGGCCCAGCGCATCCTGCATGCGCTCGATGGCTTTTTGCTGGAAGGCCGCCACTACCTGCGGAATCAATGGCGTGATGCGCTTGACGATGGCTTCCATCGCCTCGATGCGCGATACCAGCACCGCTTCGAGTGCCGCGCCTTCGCGCTTGCGGCTGTCGACGAAGGCAGCCACGGTGCGTTTGGTCAACGCGCCCACGTCAGCCTGCAAGGACTCTTGTCCCACTTGCGCTTCTTCGATGATGCCCGGCCAGCGCAGCAGTTCGGCCACCGTCATGACGGGGGCGGAGACAAAATGCTGGCCCACTTCGTTTTGCAGGCGTGCCAGTTCGGCCAGCAGGGGCAGGTTCAACGCCTGCGTGCCGGCCGTCGCGGCCTTGCGGCCAAAGCTCAGGCGTACCTCGACTTTGCCACGCGTGATGGCGGACATGACGGCGGCGCGCAAGTCAGGCTCCAGCGCCCGCAGATCGTCGTTGATACGGAATTGCAGGTCGAGAAAGCGCGAGTTGACGCTCTTGATTTCAATTGTCAGTGTGCCTGCAGCACCTTCGCTGGTGGCAACCGCGTAGCCTGTCATGCTTGAAATGCTCAAAGGATTCCCCGATTTGGTCTTATATACAGTCACTTATACACTTAATCAGCCAGCGCAGGCAATACCGCCGGCGCTGCAAAACAGGACCGAAGTGCACGATGGCCTGAAAATTGCTGAATAGTGTGCGTTTTACGGCATTGTAAAGAAAATTGTGTTTGGCGGGGCGGGATTGTAGGGATCATGTGCGCGCCGTCCGCCATTGCGCCCTGCGCTGTTGCATGACTGCAAATAGACATGCGCGCGGTGGTAGAATCGCTGCCGCAACCCCAATCACACAGGACATCCCATGACATTCGAATCCCGCCCGAGCGGCCGCGCCGTCGATGCGCTGCGCGCCATCCGCATCACCCGCCAGTACACCAAGCATGCCGAAGGCTCGGTACTGATCGAGTGCGGCGACACCAAGGTCATCTGCACCGCCAGCATCGAAGACAAGGTGCCGGGTTTCCTGAAAGGCAAGGGCCAGGGCTGGTTGACGGCCGAGTACGGCATGCTGCCCCGTTCGACGCACACGCGCATGGACCGCGAAGCGGCGCGTGGCAAGCAGTCCGGCCGCACGCAGGAAATCCAGCGCCTGATCGGCCGTTCACTGCGCGCCGCCTTTGATCTGCAAGCCTTCGGCGAACGCACCTTGCACCTCGATTGCGATGTGATCCAGGCCGACGGCGGCACCCGCACGGCTTCGATCACGGGCGCCATGGTAGCCGCGTATGACGCGTTTTCCCAGCTGCAGGCGCGCGGCGCGATTGCCGCCATCCCCGTGAAAAGCTTTGTCGCCGCCATCTCGGTGGGTGTCTACCAGGGCATGCCAGTGCTGGACTTGGACTATGTGGAAGATTCGGGCTGCGACACGGACATGAACGTCGTGATGACGGAAGCGGGCCACTTCATCGAAGTGCAGGGCACGGCCGAAGGCGCCGCCTTCGACCGCGCCGGCATGAACCGCTTGCTGGACCTGGCGCAGGGTGGGATTGCGGACCTGATCACCCTGCAGAAGCAGGCGCTCGGACTGTAATCTTTACCTGGATTTACATCCTGTCGCCCGCCGCGCCGGGCAAAAAGCCCACAGTTGCCGCCGTTGAGCGCGGCAATCGGCCAAGGTGAGGGGAGCGCAAAAGGTTTACAATGTCGGCACTTCCACCGGACTACTGACATGACCCAACGCCTCATCCTCGCCTCCAACAACGCCGGCAAGCTCAAGGAATTCAACGAGCTGCTCTCGACCATCGGTTTTTCCGTCCACGCTCAGGGCGAGTACGCCGTGCCGGAAAGCGACGAACCATTCCACACCTTCGTTGAAAACGCCTTGCAAAAGGCGCGCCATGCGTCGCGCCTGACGGGCTTGCCGGCGCTGGCCGACGATTCGGGCGTGTGCGTCAATGCGCTCGGTGGCGCACCGGGCGTATATTCGGCCCGCTATGCCGGTGAGCCGAAATCGGACGCGGCCAACAGTGCCAAGCTAATCGCCGACCTGAAAGCGCATGCCGACAAGTCCGCGTATTACTACTGCGTGCTGGTGTACGTGCGCCATGCCGACGACCCGCAACCGGTGATCGCCGACGGACGCTGGAATGGAGAGATGATTGCCACGCCGCGCGGCCAGGGCGGTTTTGGCTATGATCCGCATTTCTACCTTCCGGCGCTGGGCAAGTGTGCGGCCGAACTGACGTCCGATGAAAAGAACGCGCTGTCGCACCGTGGCCAGGCCCTGCGCGTGCTGGCCGACAAGCTGCGGACCCTGCGATGATCCCGATCAAACTGGTGGGCGCCGTTGCCAAATCAGCAGCGAAGCCCAGAGCTTCACCCGCGCCGCAGGAAGGCATTTCCGGCGCGGCCGGGGCAGCGCTGAAATACCTGCAGCCGGGCGCGCTGAATCTGACGGCCTTGCCGCCGCTGTCGCTGTACATCCATTTTCCGTGGTGCGTGAAAAAATGCCCGTATTGCGATTTCAACTCGCACGAGGTGCGCGGCGACTTGCCGGAAGAGGAATATCTGGCCGCGCTGCGGCTGGACCTGGAAATGGCGCTGCCGCTGATCTGGGGCCGCAAGATCCACACCATCTTCATCGGCGGCGGCACGCCCAGCCTGATGTCGGCGGCAGGGCTGGACCGCCTGATGTCGGACGTGCGCACCTTGCTGCCCTTGGAGCCCGATTGCGAAATCACCATGGAAGCCAATCCGGGCACCTTTGAAGCGGAAAAATTCAAGTCTTACCGGGCCAGCGGCGTCAACCGCCTGTCGATTGGCATCCAGAGCTTCAATGGCCGCCATCTGCAGGCGCTGGGGCGCATCCATGACGACAATGAAGCGCGCCGCGCGGTGGAGATCGCACACGCCAACTTCGACAATTTCAATCTCGACCTGATGTACGCGCTGCCCACGCAAACCCTGGCCGAAGCGCAGCAAGACCTGGAAACGGCGCTGTCGTTTGCGCCGCCGCACCTGTCGCTGTACCACCTGACGCTCGAACCGAACACCCTGTTTGCCAAGTATCCGCCGGTGCTGCCGGACGACGACGAGAGCGCCGACATCGCCGACATGGTGGCCGCGCGCGCGGCGCAGGCCGGTTATGGCCGCTACGAAGTGTCGGCCTATGCGCAGCCGGGCCGTCAGGCAAAGCACAACCGCAATTACTGGGAGTTCGGCGACTACCTGGGCATAGGCGCAGGCGCGCATTCGAAGATCTCGTTCCCGCACCGCGTGCTGCGCCAGGCCCGCTACAAGCAGCCGCGTGCCTACATGGACGCGGTCGTTGCCGGTAACCCGGTGCAGGAAGAGCGCGAACTGGCGCGCGAGGAAATGGGTTTTGAATTCATGCTCAATACCCTGCGCCTGACGCAGGGCTTTTCGCCCAACCTGTTCGCCGAGCGCACTGGTCTGGCCATCAACGCCATCGAGCAGCCGCTGAATGCGGCCGAAGCGAAAGGCTTGCTGTACCGCGACCACCAGGTCATCCGCCCGACGGAACTGGGATTGCGCTTCCTGAATGACCTGCAGCAGATGTTCCTGGAAGACTGACAGCGTTTAATGAGGACTGCTAATGCGCCGTGGCGGCGCGCAGGCGCTGCAGCTTGGCCGCGTACAGCCCGTGCTCGCTGCGCGTGGTGCTGTTCTCCATCGCCAGTTCCAGTTGCCTGCCCGCCTGTGCCAGCTGGCCCATGCGCGCATAGGCCTGCGCCAGCCAGAAGTGGAATTCATGATAGTAAGGGTCGCGCGCGATCTCGCGCTTGAACAGGCGTGCCGCTTCCTGGTAGTCGGCGGTTTCCATGGCGCGCTGGCCCAGGTTGAAAAAGTGGAAGGGCGGTTCTGGCTGCAGGGCCAGCAATTTGCGCCGCAGCAGTTGCGCTTCGTCCGTGCGTCCCAGGCCGTCGAGTGCCTGCGCCAGATTGGACAGCAGCACGGTGTTCGATGGCGAGCGTTCCAGTGCATAGGCGAGCGTGCGCCGCGCCGGCTCGATGTCGCCGTGACGCAGCTGGATGATGCCCAGGGTATTGAAGGCGCCCGCAAACGTGGGGTCTTGCAGGATGGCGGCGCGGGCATACCAGTAGGCTTGATCGAGCTCGCCGCTGGTCATGGTTTCGGCGGCGCGATTGTTGAGGTACATGGCCAGGATGGTGGCCTCGCCGATTTGTTGCGTGCGCTGGCCGGTGAGGTCTTCGCCTGGCAGGAAGTCGATGAGCAGGATGGCGTCGGCGTCGTAGCCGACCACATTGCTGAGGGGGCGCCGTTCCAGTGCGAGATTGACGTGGCCGGCGACGAAATACATGCCGCCGCTGCGGCTCCAGCTTTCTTCTCCCAGGACCAGCTGGTAGTGCACATCGACTCCCATTTCCTTGGCCAGTGCGGCCGTCATCAGCACCAGGGACAGGCAATTGCCGCTGCGCGCGTCGAACGCCTGCGCCGCCGTGCGCGTCATGGCGGCATCATATTCCAGCTGCAGCCCTTCCCGGTTGCGCAGGGCATCGGCGAGGGCGCGGCGGGGATTCTTGCCGCGCCCCTCGCGCGCGATATCGACACGCACGTAGTGCCGCATGGCGTCGCTCATGGCAAACGCCTGCTGCGGGTCGACCGGCACAGTTGGCGCGGCAAAGCTGGCATCGTTGAACAGGTTGGGCGGAGGCGGGGTGGCGGGCGGCGTGGCGCAACCGGCAAGGGCGGCACACAGCAGCAAGGGGTACAGCAAGCCCAGGCGCATCTGTTCGCTGATGCCGCCGATACCGCGGATACCGCGGATACATTTCATGTTCGTGCTCCCGCAGAACCATGTCAGGCGCAACACGTAGTGCTGCCGGTGGCGCGCCATGCCACCTGAAACAAGTATCCTCGCGCGCCACGGCGCTGTCAAACCCTTTTGACTGGCCCGGTTGCCAGCCTTAAAATTCTTCCCAGTCCTGCTCGCCAGCCACCTGTGCCTGGGGCTTGCGTGCAGGAGCCGCGCGCCTGGCCGCGATTGTCGGCTGCCTGGCCGCTGTGGCGCTCCTGGCCGCTGGTTTGGCCAGTTGGGTGGCCACCGGCCGCGCCGTGCGTACCGGCGCCGCCGTGGCCATGTGGTCGAGCTGGAAGCCGGCTGCCACTTGCGCCAGGCGCGCGGCCTGGTCCTGCATGCTTTCGGCGGCTGCCGCCGCTTCTTCCACCAGGGCCGCATTTTGCTGCGTCACCTGGTCCATCTGCGCGATGGCCTGGTTGACTTGGTCGATGCCCAAGCTTTGCTCGGCGCTGGCGGCAGTGATCTCGGCCATGATGTCGGTGACGCGGCGCACGCTGTCGACCACTTCGCTCATGGTGCTGCCAGCCCGCTGCACCAGCCGCGTGCCGTTGTTGACTTGCTCCACCGAGTCGCCGATCAGGGTCTTGATTTCGCGCGCCGCCGCCGCCGAGCGTTGTGCCAGGCTGCGTACTTCCGTGGCGACGACGGCAAAGCCGCGCCCCTGTTCGCCGGCGCGCGCCGCTTCGACGGCCGCGTTCAATGCCAGGATATTCGTCTGGAAGGCGATGCCGTCGATGACGCCGATGATGTCGACGATTTTCGTCGACGCCGTGTCGATGGCACCCATGGTGTCGACCACCTGGCTGACGATGCTGCCGCCCCGTTCGGCCACACCCGAAGCGGCGACCGCCATCTGGTTGGCCTGGCGCGCATTGTCCGCATTCTGCTTCACGGTGCTGGTCAATTCTTCCATCGACGATGCCGTCTCTTCCAGTGAACTCGCTTGCTGCTCCGTGCGCGCCGACAAATCCTGGTTGCCGGCGGCGATTTCACCCGATGCCGTGGCGATGGCGTTGGTGCCCGTCTGCACTTCCGACACCACCTTGCGCAGTGCCTCGTTCATGCCGTGCAGCGCGCGCATCAAGTCGCCGATTTCATCGCTGGCCGCCGTGCCGAAATGCGTGCGCAAGTCGCCCGCAGCGACCGTCTCGGCCACCTTCACGGCCGCCTGCAGGGGCGCGGTGATCGAGCGCGTGATCAGCCAGGCGCAGATGCTGCCCAGCGCCACCACTAGCGCGCACAGGGTCAGCAGCAGGGTGAAGCTGCGCCCGTTGGCCGCTTCGATCGCTTGCGCCGTGGCGTCGATGGCTTTGCGCTGCTGCGCCAGCAGGGCCTTGACGTTGTTCTGGTAATTGGTGGCGGCCGGCGCGAAGCTGTCGCGGTAGGTACTTTCCGCCTGCGCCGCATTGCCGGCCTTGCGCGCATTCATCACCAGGGTCTTGGCATCCTGGTATTTGACGCGCTCGGCGATGGAGGCCTTGAAAATGCTTTTTTCCTCGTCGCTGTCGAGCAGCGCTTCGATTTTCTTCAGCAGTTCGCTGCCTTGCTTGGTGCTGTCGGCGATGGTGTCGGCAAACACGCTCGACAGGGTTTCATCCGTGCTTTTGGCGATCATCGAGGTGCGCGCGATGGCCGAGTAAATCAGCACATACCAGTCCGATACCAGGCGTTCCTTGGCCAGCGGTTTTTCCATCATTTGCCGGGTCGCTTCGGCATTTACGCGGGCGCTGTACAGCGCATACGAGGTGGAGATCACGGACAGCAGCAGCACCAGCGCGAAGCCTGCAGCCAGGCGCGTGCCGATACGAAGGTGGGAGAGGGCATGCATGGTCGAACTCCTGTCGCAAAGGGATTAAGGTTGCCTGTGCGACATAGTATGCACTGAGAAGTGACCAAGAGGTAAGTGAAAAAACTGCCTGTCTTGCTGACTGTTGCAGCCACGCCCGTGCCACAGATCGCCCGCCCGGCGCATGGTGATGGCGGACGAAGCAAGCAACATGCGTGGGTGGCGGGTGGCGGTGGTTTATTGTAGCGCCATTGCTCCCGGCCGCGATGCAATGCAAAAAGCGGCGCCGTGCACTGCACGGACGCCGCTTTTTTGCGGGGAGAGTCAGCGATTAACGCAGCGCCGCGATCATCTGTTTCAGCTTGCCGGAATCGACGCAGAAGGCGCGGATGCCTTCTGCCAGTTTTTCCGTCGCCATCGCGTCTTCATTCATCATGAAGCGGAAGGCTTCTTCGTTGAGCGACATGTGCACAATGTTGGTCGATGGCGCCGCTTCGGCGCTCAGCTTGCGCTCCACCGGCGCCTCGCTGTCGGCCAGCTTTTGTAGCAGGTCGGGACTGATGGTGAGCAGGTCGCAGCCGGCCAGTTCGAGGATTTGCGAGGTGTTGCGGAAGCTGGCGCCCATCACCTCGGTCTTGTAGCCGAACTTGCGGTAGTAATTGTAGATGCGCCGGACCGATTGCACGCCCGGGTCTTCCGCGCCCATGTAATCGATGCCCGTCGATTTCTTGTACCAGTCGTAGATGCGGCCGACGAACGGAGAAATCAGCTGCGCGCCCGCTTCGGCGCAGGCGATGGCCTGCGCCAGCGAGAACAGCAGGGTCATGTTGCAGCGGATGCCTTCCTTTTCCAGGATGGCGGCGGCGCGGATGCCTTCCCAGGTGGAGGCGATCTTGATCAGCACGCGCTCGCGGGCAATGCCCGCGTTCGAATACAGGGCGATCAAGTCGCGGCCCTTGGCCACCGTGCCTTGCGTGTCGAACGACAGGCGCGCATCGACCTCGGTGGAAACGCGGCCGGGGATGGTTTGCAGGATTTCCACGCCAAACGCGATCAGCAGGCGGTCGATGATTTCGGCGGTGGAGGCGTTCGGATGGTCGCGCACGGCCTTTTCCAGCAGCGGCTTGTATTCATCCTTCTGCACGGCCTTCAGGATCAGCGAAGGATTCGTCGTCGCGTCGCGCGGCGTGTAGGCCTGAATCGATTGGAAGTCGCCAGTGTCGGCCACCACGGTAGTAAATTGCTTCAGTTGTTCGAGTTGGTTCATGGCTGCACAGGAAAGAGTGAAAGGGCTTGCCGGAGTATTGTACCGAATCCATTGCACGAAGCACCGACTATTGTCTTCCCCGCGCACTACTTGCTCAATTGAATCTTGCTTTTTTAAGAACTCGCGCATAATTGCCTGGACTTGTTTATTTTGCACATTGTTTTTATAAGCAATGTGCGATGCCACACTCCAGATGAAGAGCATCTTTTGACACAAGATATCGTTAGCGCAGTGGCCGCCTTCAATGGCGCGACACGCCTGTATGCATTGTCCATCGGCGCCGATGGCCAGGACAGCGGCTTGCTGGTCGAGGCCTTTGCGGCCGACGAGGCACTGCAAACCATCGGCGCGCGCGAGATTATCGCCCTGTCCACCAGCGCCCATGTTGCGCTGGCATCCCTGCTGGGCCAGCCTGCCAGCCTGCATATCAGCCTGGCAGACGGCACGCGCACCCAGTTTTCCGGCTACATCAGCGCCGCAGCCATGCTCGGCAGCAATGGCGGACTGGCGCGCTACCGGCTGCGCATCACGCCGTGGCTGTGGCTGCTGACGCAAGTGCGTAACAGCCGCGTCTGGCAAGACAAAACCGTGACAGCCATCGTCGACGCGGTATTGCAGGCGTATGCGCCGCACGCGCTGTGGCGCTGGAGCGACGAGGTCGCGTCGTGCATGCAGGAAGCGGGCGAACGCAGCTATTGCTGCCAGTACCGCGAATCGGATTTCGATTTCGTGCGCCGCCTACTGACCGAAGAAGGGCTGGCCTGGCGGTTTGACGATCAGACGCTGATTGTCTTTGCCGACAGCAGCCAGGCTTGTGCCACGCCCGAGGACGCCAGCAGCGTGCAAGGCAGCGGCATCCGCTTTCATGGCGCGCGCGTCGGCGAGCTGGGCGACAGCGTGCAAGCCTTGAGCGCGCGGCGCAGCCTGCACGTCGGGCTGAGTAGCGTGCTCAGTTACGATTACAAGGCCAAGAAGGCGGTCGCAGCCAGCGTGCCGACGAATATGGTTCTCGGCGGCAAGAACGCGCCGCTGCTGGAAAGCTACGATACGCCGGGCCAGTACTGGTATGCCAATGGCGCCCAGGCGCAGCGCTACGCGCGGTTGCAGATGCAGGCCCATGAAGCGCGCGCCCAGCAGTGGCAGGCGCGTTCGACCGTGCGCACCTTGCGCGCGGGCACGCGCTTTACCCTGACGCAGGGACCGTTGCAGCCAGCCGATGGTGCCGCACCCGAGTATATCGTGCTGCGCGTGGCCAGCATCGGCGTCAACAACCTGCCGGCGCCGGCCTTGGAGGGATTGGCGGAATTGTTCGGCCCGATAGCGGAATTGCTGGAAGAAAGCGTGGCAGAGTGGGGCGCAGGGTTTCCCGATTTCGCCGCCGCGCTTGCCCAGGCGCAAGCCAGCGGTTATGCCAACTGCATCGAGATGATCACCGCAAGCACGCCGTGGCGTCCGGTGCACGATGACAATGATGCGCGCCAGCACGCCACGCCGACCGCCCTGGGCAGCCAGAGCGCCATCGTCGTGGGCGCCGACGGCAATGACGTGGCCAGCGGCGCCGATGAAATCTATTGCGACAAGCTGGGCCGGGTGCGCATCCGCTTTCACTGGCAGCAAGAGACCGGCGCGACCTGCTGGGTACGCGTGGCGCAGCGTGCGGCCGGCGGCGGCATGGGCAGCCAGTTCCTGCCGCGTATCGGCCAGGAAGTGCTGGTGCAATTTCTGGAAAACGATATCGACCGGCCCGTCATCGTCGGCGCGCTGTACAACGGGCAGGGCGAGGGCGGCACCAAACCAACCCCGGGTGGCATTGTGCGTGATCAAAACGATGCCGGCGTGTTCCAGCCGGCGCATGACCACGCCATCGCGGGCCAGGGCAATGTGGCGGGCGGCAACAGTCCGCTGTGGCATGGCGCCGCAGGTGCCAGCGCGGCGCACCGCAATGGCGCAGCGCAATGGGGCATCCGCAGCAAGGAGTTCGGCAAGGCGGGCAGCGCGGCGGGCTATAACCAGTTGCTGTTCGACGACACCGACAGCCAGGGCCGGGTGCAACTGAAAAGCAGCCATGCGGCCAGCGAACTGAACCTGGGCCACCTGATCCATGGCGCCGACAATTATCGCGGCAGCCTGCGCGGCGCCGGTGCGGAGTTGCGCACCGATGCGTATGGCGCGGTGCGCGCCAAGGCGGGCTTGCTGGTGAGCAGCTATGTGCTCAGGCACGACGCCGCGCAACGCGATCCGGCCGGCGACAACGCCGGCGGCATGGCATTGTTGAAACAGGCGGTGCTGCTGGGCGAAACATTCAACACTGCCGCCAAGACGCATCAAACGGTGACGTACGCCAGCCACATCGGCGCCAGCGCGCCGGACGCCAGCGAGCTCGACGACAAGGCCGCGCCACTCAAGGCGATGCTGGCCAGCGTTTCCGGCATGCACGACCAGTTGCCGCAAACAAAGGATGCCATCATCGCGATTGCCGCCAGGGCCGGACTGGGCGTGATCGCGGGGCAAGACCTGCAACTGGCCAATGGCGAAACCGTCACCATGATGAGCGGCCAAGATACCCAGTTCAGCAGCGGCGGAAAACTGCGCGTGCATAGCGGCCAAGCCATCGGAGTGCTGGCCGGCGTGGTCAAGGCGGGCGAGAACAATATCGGCCTGCAACTGATCGCCGCCAAACAGGCCATCGACCTGCAGGCGCAGGCCGACGTGCTCAAGGTGCAGGCGCGCGAAGAGGTCAACGTCATCAGCGCCAACGCGCACATCGACTGGGCGGCGGCGAAAAGCATCCGCCTGTCGACGGCGGGCGGGGCGAATATCACCATTGAGGGCGGCAATATCACGATCCAGTGCCCGGGCAAGATCACGGTGCATGCCGGCAAGAAGAGTTTTATCGGGCCGACACGGCTGGCTTATCCGTTGCCGGCGCTGCCTGCCAGCGTCTGCAAAGCGTGTCTGCTGGCAGCGTTGCGTAGCGGTAGCCCATTTGTCGCGCCCACGGCAGCCTAGAAAGGAGCCCTGATGTACTTTGCCATCGATGTTCCCGACCCAGAAGTTCCAGTGCTGATTGCACAGCAACTGCAGGCCTTGCGCGCGGAGGCGGCGGTGGCGAACGGCGGCCAGCCCTTGCACTTGCTGGCGCTGCTGGACGGCGCCTGCGATGAGGAGTTTTTCACCCGCCGCTACCCGAGCCGCTTGCGGCGCCAGTCGCTGTATGCGCACACCTCGCTGCAAAATTTCAAGAGTGCCGCACCGCATTTAATGGCGGCGCCATTGACAAGCAGCGAGCAGGCCGAGTGGCTGCAGCGCCTGTTTTCGCTGTGCGCAGGCAAGCCCATGCTCAGCATCATCGCCAGCACGCTAAATATCGACCAGCTGGAGCAGCATCTGCGCCCCTATTTGATTGCCATTACGCCAGATACCGTCGAATGGCCCGTGCGCTGGGCCGATAGCCGCACATTGCCGGCCTTGCTGGCAGCCTTGACTGAAACGCAGTCTGCGCATTTGCTGAGCCCCATCTACCGCTGGTGGTCGCTGCGGCGCGATGGCTCCCTGATCAGTTGGCAGGGCGAGGCGCAGCCTAGGCCTGTCCCGGCGGAGTTTGACAAATTCCCCCTCAGCGACACCGCCTTTGCCGCCTTGGTGGATATCGCCGAGGCCGACGCCATCCTGGCCAATCTGCATGATGTGCAGCCGGACCTGTTTCATTCCGGCACCCCGGCCGAGTGTCACGCGCGCGTGGCGCGTCATTTGCTTGTGGCAAGCGCCAGCGGCATCGAGGCGGCGGGCCAGCGTCAGCATTTCAGCGCCCTGGCCTTGATGCTGGCCGATGACTTTACCTTGCATCCTGCGATGGCCAGCCTGTTGCGGCGCACGCGCCAGGGTGCGAATTACCTGTCCGAACTCGACACGCTGCCCGACGATTTCTGGCAGGCGCGCTCGGCTGCCTAGCCTTGTTCCTTCAACTGCTTACTTTTAATAAAGGGGAAATTATGAAATGGATTATTTATCTTGGTAGTGCCTTGTTTAGTGTCTTGCTGCTGAGCGGCTGCGCCCTCAAGGCCAGGCAGGTTAAGGAAGCAGGCCCAAGTCCTACCGCGACGGCGCAGGTGGGTATTGTCAATCATACGGGAAAATATATTTATTCCGCATCGGTTGATGGGGCCGGAGGGGGGAATATGGCCAGATGGGGGGCGGGACTTGCCAATATTTGCTGCGCATCCATTCCTCGAGTGTGGTATCCGGGAATGAAAGTCTTGGTGCGTTGGAATATGCCTGAAGGGCGTACCGACGTTATCAAAGAAAAAATGGTGGAAGTGGAAAAATATGATAGGCCGGGAGATATTTATATGCATTTTTTTGAGAATGACGAGGTGAGAGTGGTTGTGTCAAATGCCGGAGGGCCTAGCAAAATTCATCCTATTCTTCATTCCGGAAAACCTGCCAATATCCCTTGATATTATGATTAGCAAAACTCCCACCTCTGCGCCGTTTCCCGTCGATTTTTTTCTAAAACTATCGACGCGAGAGCAATCCAAAATTGCGAAGGAGACATGTGATAATAAAGATAACGCTCCATGTAATATTCCAGTGAGGGTTGGAATTTTCTTTGATGGAACCAATAATAACCTGGAGCGCGATAGGAATGGGGTTAGGACAGGCGTGCTCGATCCGAGAACGAAGAAGCCTACCCCTATAAATAATGTTGTGATAGACTCCAATGAAGCCAGTCATAGTAATGTGGCGCGTTTATTTTCGGCATATCCTGGTGATAAAACAAAAAATGGATATTTCTCATATTATATTCCTGGCGTGGGAACGCCATTTAAGGAGATAGGCGAATTAACTGAATCGGATGAGGGTAAAGCTTTTGCCAAAGGAGGGCAGGCGCGAATTATATGGGGGTTATTGCAAGTTTTAAATGCAATTCATCGAGTGATATATGGAAGTGACACGCCATTATATGAATCAGATAAGGCCGGTGAACTTTCCCGTACCTATGATAATGCCGTAGGCCACGAAAAGGTAGCGCATCCCTCAACCGGCAGGGAGCGCTTCATGACCCACTCGGAGTGGTTCGCTGAGCATATTGAAAAACTTAAAGCCGCGATGGCGGCACAACCCAAGCCGCATATTCCATCGCTGACCTTGTCGGTGTTCGGTTTTTCGCGTGGCGCTGCCGAGGCGGTGGCGTTTTGCCAGCTGTTTGCCGATTTGCTCACGCCACGCGAAGGTGAGGTGCAGGAGTTTGCCGGCATCCTCGCCAGCATCGATTTTCTTGGCGTCTTTGACACGGTGGCAACTGTGGGCAGCTCGGCGTCTGTCGCGAAAACCACGATTGCGCCTGGCGCGATGTTCGATGGCCATTGGGCCTGGGCTAATGAATTGCTCAAGCCACTGCCTCTTTGCGTCAAGGCTGGCTTGCATAGTATTGCCGCGCATGAACAGCGCATGAATTTTCCCGTCACGCGCCTGACGGGGAAAATCGAGGAAGTGTATTTTCCTGGCGTACACTCCGACGTGGGAGGCGGCTATGGTCCGGGCGAGCAAGGAAAGGGCCGCGGCGGACAAGCGGCCTTGCTGTCGCAAATCCCGCTGGCGCATATGTTCAAGGAGGCGCGCCTCAAGGGCGTACCCTTGATACCGTTCAGCGAACTGGAACTTCGCGATCAGGAGGATTTCCTGGTCAGTCAAGAGCTTGCCAAGGCATGGGAAGCGTATACCGCCGAGCTTGCCAAGCAAGGCGACTTGCTGAGCAAGCATATGCAACTGTATTACCGCTGGCGCGCCGTGCGCGTTAAGACCCTGGAAGCCACGACCAGCTTCAAGGCGGCCAGCGCGCAGGAGCGGGAGGATCTGGGTTCCTACAACCGCTTGCTGGCAGGCGATCTGGAAGCGCTGCGCGCGCGCAAAGCTTTCCTTCATGGCGATGAGGGGCAACCGTTCATCGCGCAGGATAGCAAGCGCATCAATCACTGGCAATTTTATCGGGCTCAAAATCATATATACCTGGATAAATGGGAAGCATGGGCGCTCGACATATTCGATCACCCCGAACCGCTGCCACCCGAAGTGATGCGTTTTTTTGACGACTATGTACACGATTCGCTGGCCGGCTTTTATATGGCGGGCGAAGTGACGGAATACGATAAGCGGGCCAAGATCGCCTCGTTCGCCAATAAACCGCCTAAAGACGGCTTTTATAAACGCGCGTATGAGCTCAACCGTAAAACGGAAGCCGCGCAACTGAAACAGAAGAATGGCGAAGCATTAACGCCGGAAGAGGAAGCACTGGTCAAGGAAGCGCAGTATGGCACCCCCTATCCGATCCGCACAGATGCCGACAGCGCCGACATGCGCAGCGGGGCGATTACCACGCAAACCTATACGCGGCGCGAGGGCGGTGGTTATATCCTGCGCCGTGGCTACTATCCGCAAAGCGGCTTCTTTAGGAAAAGCGTGCACGAGAAGGAACTGCAACGCATGCCGACGGCCGGCATCAGGGCGAAAGAAGCACCCGAAGAATTCGTGTGGAGCGAAAACTTGGTACAGGATATTGCGCAGGCCAAAGCCGATGAAGAGATTTACCTGGCGCAGCAGCGCTACGCAACGCGGATCGAGGCGCTCGCATAGAGCGTGATTTCAGTGCGGCTGGAGCCGAAAGGAAAATTTTGAAATGGATTATTTATCTTGCCACTGCCTTGCTGCTGAGCGGCTGTGCGTTCAAGGCCAGGCAGGTTGAGGAAGCCGGTCCAAGTGCTACTGCGGGAGCGCAGGTGGGTATAGTCAACCATACGGGGAAGTATATTTACTCCGCATCGGTGGATGGGGCCGGAGGCGCCAATATGGCTAGGTGGGGAGCGGGAGGGGCAGAAATTTGCTGTGCCTCTATCCCGAGAGTGTGGTACCCGGGAATGATGGTTCTGGTGCGGTGGGATATGCCAGAAGAACATACGCATATTGTCAAAGAAAAAATGGTGGAGGTGGAAAAATACGATGAAACAGGAAGTATCTATATCCGTTTTTTTCCAAACGACGAAGTTCGGGTTGTGGTTTCAATTTATCCCGGATATAGCACTGCTCATCCGATACGCCACTATGGGAAACCAAAGGATCCCAATTCTTAGACACGGATGGTGGGCTGATCTTTCGATGCAAAGGCTGCGCGTGTATCGGTTCTTCATGTGGGATCAAGGAAGAGACATCCTGGTCCGATGGAGACGTTTGGATAAGGAGCGGCACCAGCGAGGCTGGCGCCGATGCGGGATCAACCGATGAAGGAGTCGAACTGCATATCGAATTCCTGCAGCGCCTTCTGTGCATTCTGCATCTTCTTGCGGAATTCAGGTCCACGTTGCAGGGCCAGGCCCACGGCCAGCACGTCGATCACCACCAGGTAGGCCAGGCGGGCGGAAATCGGGGTGTAGGGGTCGGTGTTGAAGACCAGGTCGATCGGGATCAGTACGGTCGCCAAGTCGGCCAGCGGCGTGCCCGAGGGGGCCAGCACGACGACGTCGGCGCCGCCGCGGCGCGCCAGTTTCACGGAGCGCACGAGGGCGGGGCTGTTGCCGCGCTGCGAGATGGCCACCAGGCAGTCGCCGCCGCGCAGCAGGGCCGCGGCGATGCTATGGATGTTCGGATCGCTGTAGGCCACCGTCGGTACGCCCGAGCGGAAGAACTTGTGCTGCGCGTCGGCCGCCACGATGCCCGACGTCCCCTGGCCATAGAATTCGATCTTGCTGGCGCGCGACAGGATGTCGAGCGCGCGCTGGATCGCTTCCGGATTCAGGTTGTTGCGCAGGTCGAGCAGGGTATTGATCGAGCGGCTGCAGATTTTATTCACCAGGTCGGCCGCCAGGTCGTCCTGCGCCGGCTGTTCGTTCGCGCCCGGCATGGCCAGGGCCAGGCCTTGCGCCAGCTTCAGCTTGAATTCATGCCAGCCGTCGTAGCCCAGGGTGCGGCAAAAGCGCACCACGGTCGGTTCCGACACCTGCGCACTTTTCGCCAGCGCCGTGATGTTCTGGCTGACCGTCTGGTTCGGCTGGTCAAGCACGGCCAGCGCGACCTTCTTCTCCGACTTGGAGAGCGAATCGAGCTGGGTGCGGATGGAGTCAAGCAGCATCAGGATAATCTTCTGGGTAGGTGTTCAGGAGCGGGAAATGGGCGATTGGCCTGCCCAGGCATGGGCAGGCCCTTGCATTGCCGGTTAATCCTCGGGTAAGGCTTCTTCACGCCACTGCAAGCCATCGCGCCCGATCAGGGCGCTGGCCGCGGCCGGGCCCCAGGTGCCGGCCGTGTACGGAATCGGCGCGCTGTCGTTCTGTTCCCAGTTGTCGAGTATCGGTTCGACCCATTCCCAGGCCGCTTCCAGTTCGTCGCCGCGCATAAACAGGGTCAGCTGGCCGCGCAGGACGTCGAGCAGCAGGCGCTCGTAGGCATCCATGCGCGGCGTCTTGAACGATTCGCGGAAATCGAGTTCCAGTTCCGCCGGTTTCAAGCGCATGCCGTCGCCCGGGGTTTTTGCCATCAAATTCATGCGCAAGCCTTCGTCGGGCTGCAAACGGATCACTAGGCAGTTCGGCTGGAAGCTGGAGGTGGGCTGGTTGAAGATCGAGTGGGGAATTTGCTTGAAGCGCACGACGATCTCGGCCAGGCTGTCAGCCATGCGTTTGCCCGTGCGCAGGTAGAACGGCACGCCGGCCCAGCGCCAGGTATCAATTTCCGCCTTCAGCGCGACAAAGGTCTCGGTGTGCGAATGCTCGGGCGCGTCCGGCTCGTCGCGGTAGCTCGGCACGGTGACGCCGTCGACGTGGCCTGCGCGGTACTGGCCACGCACGATGTTTTGTGCCAGGGTGGTGGGCGTGAATTTTTTCAGCGAGCGCAGCACTTGTAGTTTCTCATCGCGCACGGCATCCGGTGCGATCGAGGTCGGCGGTTCCATGGCGACGATGCACAGCAGTTGCAGCAGATGGTTTTGCAGCATGTCGCGCAGCGCGCCCGAGGTGTCGTAGTAACCCATGCGGTTGCCCACGCCGAGTTTCTCGGCGATGGTGATCTGCACATCGGAAATCCATTCGCGGCGCCACAGCGGCTCGAACAGAATGTTGCCGAAACGCAGAGCCAGCAAATTCTGCACGGTTTCCTTGCCCAGGTAATGGTCGATACGGTAGATTTGCGATTCCTGGAAGACCTTGCCCACTTCTGCATTGATCTGCTTGGCGCTGGCCAGGTCGCGGCCCAGCGGTTTTTCCAGCACCACGCGCGAATTCGGCGTCACCAGGCCGTTGTCTTCCAGGTTGTCGCAGATCAGCGCGAACAGATGCGGCGGCGTCGCCAGATAGTACACGCGCGTCAGGTCGGCATCGCCGCGCAGCGCTTCGACCAGCGGCGCGTACGTGGCCGCATCGCTGGCGTTGAGCGACACATACACGATGCGCGCGCAGAATTTGCTCCAGGTGGCGGCATTCAGGGTACTGGCCTTGATGTGGGGGCGCGAGTTGGTCTCTACCATCTTCAGGAAGGCATCCTGGCCGCTGTCCTGGCGGCCCACACAGATGATGCGCGCCGTCGGCGGTAAATCGTTAGCGACGTCGCGCGCGTACATTGCAGGCAGCAACTTGCGCATTGCTAAATCGCCGCTGCCGCCAAACAGGACCAGGTCAAAATCGGTAAGTGCCATAAGTGAGTGTCGTCGCAAAAGTAAAAGAGCCGGAGCGGGGAGGAGGCCGACCGGAAGTGCCAGTCTGTCGTTACTATATTCGGTGGTGTAAATTTACTACGTAGAACAGGCAATTGCAAGAAATTTTACTACATTCCATTCCCTGGCGTCGCAGTTTTGCCCGGTATGCGCGCCTGCGACGCTGGCAAGACCATTATATGCCGTTCGCTGGCGCTGGTGCGCCGTCACGCTTCGCACAGGACTTTTCAAAGCAACCATGGTTGCCAAGGAAATTTTCGATTCTCTCCATCATCATTTGCGCTGTAGCAACAAGCAAATCAAGAAATACTGTCAGGATCGCCGTTGGCAGCGTAAAGTAGCTTTGAAGAAAGTAAAAAAACGTATAATTCAAGCTGAAATCAATAGTAACTATTGGTTGTACTACACTGCACCGCTAGCGCCGGCCATGCCCCGAACCCGCCATCCGACGTCCGTGCGACGTGCAGTCCGCACTGCCCGCAGCATCACGGGTAGGCAGACTTAACTTTACAAGACGGCTCAAGGGGACACAATGAATTCAATGCAGCAAGATGTCGATGAACGCACCAGCCTGACAGGCAATAACAAATTCGAACTGTTCCTGTTCAAGCTGGGCACCAGTGATCACTCGACCAGCCGCGAACTCTTCGGCATCAATGTGTTCAAAGTCCGTGAAATCATGGAAATGCCGCTCATCACGGCGGTAGCCGGTTCGCATCCGCACATGCTGGGCGTGGTCAATATTCGCGGCCAGATCGTACCCGTGATCGATTTGCCGATGGCCGTCGGCTGCAAGAGCAGCGGCTTGAAGATTTTGATGGTGACGGAATTCGCCCGTTCGACCCAGGCATTCGCCGTGGAAGAGGTCGATGAAATAGTGCGCCTGGAATGGAATCAGGTCCTGTCGGCCGAATCGAGCGTCGGTGGCGGCCTCGTCACAAGTATCGCGCGCCTCGATGGCGACACGGACAAGACGCGCCTGGCGCAAGTGCTGGACGTGGAGCAAATCCTGCGTAACGTGCTGCCGTCTGGCGATCCCGATGTGGACCAGAACAGCATCGGCCCGCAAGTGCGCTTGCCGGCCGGCGCCGTGATCCTTGCGGCCGACGATTCCTCGCTGGCCCGCTCGCTGATCGAAAAGGGCCTCGAAGCGATGGGCGTGCCCCTCATCATGACCAAGACGGGCAAGGAAGCGTGGGAGCGCCTGCAGGCGATCTCGGCCCAGGCGGCGACCGAAGGCAAGACGGCGAAAGACAAGGTCGCGCTGGTGCTGACCGACCTGGAAATGCCGGAAATGGATGGCTTCACTCTGACGCGCAACATCAAGAACGATGGCCGCTTCTCCAACATCCCCGTGGTGATCCACTCGTCGCTGACGGGCTCGACCAACGAAGACCATGTCAAGGGCGTGGGCGCCGATGGTTATGTGGCCAAGTTTGTGGCGGCGGAATTGGCTGAAACCATCCGCAAGGTATTGGCGCGGTAGGCCGGAATGGCGGTAGGTCGGATTAGCGGCGGTAAGCCGCGTAATCCGACCCACGCCGTTGGGCATAAAAAAGCGCCGCTACCCGCGAGGGTCTGGCGCTTTTTTCATGCTTGACAATAGTTATGCCTGATACAGGTTTTCCGGCTGGCCCGCCACGTCCACGCGCACCGACAGCACGTGGCCGCTCAAAGGGTAGTTGGCGATCTCGGCGTTTGATCGCTTGTGGCTGGCGCTGGTGATGTACAGGGTGCGCAGGTCCGGGCCGCCAAAGGTCAGCATGGTGGGGCAGCGCACGGGCACGGTAATTTCGCCCAGCAGGTGACCATCGGGGGCGAAGCGTACAATTTTGCCGCCTTCAAACATGGCCGACCAGTAATTGCCTTCGCTGTCGACGGCTGCGCCGTCCGGGCGTCCGCCGTAGTCTGCCGCTTTTTTATCGGTGGAGAAACGCTGGAATGGTTGCGGCTCGGAAATTGCACCCGTAGCCGCGTCGAAATCGTAGCGGTCGATGCGGTGCGTGGTGGTATCCGCATGGTACATGGTGCGCCCGTCCGGGCTGAAGCCCAGGCCGTTCGACACCGTCATGCCGCCGGACCAGACCTTGCGCACTTGTCCCTTTTCCAGCACGAACATTTCCGCCGCATCGGCGCTGCGCGGCTCGAAAATAGTGCCAACCCAGAAGCGTCCGCTTGGGTCGACCTTGCCATCGTTGAAGCGCGTGGTGGCCATGTCGAACGGCGCCGGGGCGATTTCCGCCAGGCTGCCCGTCTTCGTGTCGAGGTGGGCAAAGCCGCTGCGCAGGGCCACGATCAGACCGCCGCCGGCATTGATGGCCAGCGCCGACGGTTCCGTCGGCATGCTCCACTGCGCATGCTTGCCGCTGGCCGGGTGCAAACGGTGCACGGCGCAGCCATCGATATCGACCCAGTACAGGGCCGCTTCCTTGCCATGCCACAGCGGGCATTCGCCCACTTGCATGGCTTTGTCGCTGACTACTTTGATTTCGTAAATATTCATTTATCTCTTTTAATATGCGGCTTTTGCAGCCTTGGCCAGCGCAATCAAGCCATTGGTCGAACTGTCGTGGTGGTCGGGACGGGCTACACCCGTCAGTTCGGCCTGGATTTTCTTGGCCAGTACCTTGCCCAGTTCCACGCCCCACTGGTCGAAGCTGTTGACGTTCCACAGGACGCCCTGCACGAAGGTCTTGTGTTCGTACAGTGCGATCAGGGCGCCCAGGGTGGTCGGGGTCAGCTGGTCCATCAAGATGGTGTTGCTTGGGCGGTTGCCGGGGAAGGTCTTGTGCGGCACCAGCGCTTCGATCTCGTTCTCCGGCAAGCCTTGCGCCTGCAGGTCAAGGCGTACTTCCTCGCCCGTTTTGCCCGTCATGAAGGCTTCCGACTGGGCAAAGCAGTTGGCCAGCAGGGCGTCGTGGTGGCCGGGCAAATCGTGCGTGGCGCGCAGGGCGGCGATGAAATCGATGGGCGTGATGTCGGTGCCTTGGTGCAGCAACTGGAAATACGCGTGCTGCGCATTCGTGCCGCAATCGCCCCAGATGACGGGGCCGGTCGGTACGTCGACGGGCACGCCATCCTTGGTGACGCGCTTGCCGTTGCTTTCCATGTCCAGCTGTTGCAAATAGGCGGCAAAGCGGCTCAAGTCCTGGTGGTAGGGCGCGATGGAAACGGAGCCGCAATCGAGGAACTGGCGGTTCCAGAAGCCCACCATGGCCAGCACTACCGGCATGTTCTGTTCCAGTGGCGCCTGGCGGAAATGTTGGTCCATCGCATGCGCGCCGGCGAGGAAATCGCTGAAGTATTCAAAGCCCACGGACAGCGCCACTGCCAGGCCGATCGAGGACCAGACGGAATAGCGGCCACCGACCCAGTCCCAGAACGGGAACATGTTTTCCGGAGAAATGCCGAAGTCGACGATGGCTTGCGTGTTGGTCGAAACGGCCACAAAATGTTGGGCCAGATCCTTTTCTTCGCCTTCGAGCAGGAACCAGGCGCGCGCCGTGTTGGCGTTGAGCATGGTTTCAGCCGTGACGAAGGTTTTCGAGGCCACGATGAAAAGGGTGGTTTCCGGATCGACTTTGGACAGGGTCGCTTCCATGTCATGCCCGTCGACGTTGGAAACAAAGTGCATTTCCAGGCCTGGGTTGGCGTAGGAACGCAGTGCCAGGCAAGCCATTTTAGGGCCCAGGTCCGAGCCGCCGATGCCGATGTTGACGATGTCGCAAATCGGCTTGCCCGTGTAGCCGAGCCAGTTGCCATTGCGCACCTTGTCCGTAAACGCCTTCACGCGCTGCAGCACATCTTGCACGTCGGCATCGATATCCTGGCCATCGACCACCAGCTTGCTGCCGCGTGGCGCGCGCAGGGCGGTATGCAGAACGGCCCGATGTTCGGTAAGATTGATTTTCTCGCCTGTAAACATCGCTTCGCGCTGCGCTTCCACGTCGCGCTCGCGGGCCAGGTCCATCAGCAGGGCCATGGCGGTGGCGTCAACGCGGTTCTTCGAGTAATCGAGCAGCAGTCCTGCCGCATCGACTGTCATGCTGGAAAAACGCGCGGGGTCAAGAGCGAACAGCTGGCGCAGATGCACTTCGCGCAGGCTGGTGCTATGCGCTTGCAGGGACTGGAAACTGGCGGTGGCGGTGATGGCAGGAGTAGGTACTGGCTGGCGCATGGCGGTCGGCTTGGGTGCTTGTCTCGGTTGAAAGGAGCGCGGCGCGTTCATCGTGGCGAACGGGTGTGCCGGCGTTGGTAGGAGAATAATACATCAGAAAAACGTAATTTCACTACAGTTTGTGGCGTGAAGCCGATTTTGCCTTGCTTTTTTTAGCGAATGCACCAGTGACATAAGAGAGCGTTTGGCAGGTGCTGATACGCGATATTTCCGGGGTTGGCTTTGATAAGCCGCAATTCGTGGCGTATTTCTGTGGTTGACCCATGCAAGAGTGCTTCTTCTTCACCATTTTGTAGTAAAATTTCACGAAATACTCATTTTTAAGGAAATCCATATGGCGCTGCATCCAGTAGTCGAATCCGTAACAGCGCGCATCATCGCGCGCAGCCGGCCATCGCGCGGCGCCTACCTGGCGCATCTGGATGCGGCGCGCATCCAGGGCGTGCAGCGCGGCGCCTTGTCGTGTACCAACCTGGCGCACGGCTTTGCCGCTTTTCCCGCCAACGACAAGCTGTCGCTGAAAGAATACAAGAAGCCTTCCGTGGCTATCGTATCTTCATACAACGACATGCTGTCGGCGCACCAGCCCTTCGACGGCTTCCCGCAGATCATTAAGCAAGCCGTGCGCGAAGTGGGCGCCGTGGCCCAGTTCGCCGGCGGTGTGCCCGCCATGTGCGATGGCGTGACGCAAGGCCAGCCGGGCATGGAACTGTCGCTGTTTTCGCGCGACACCATCGCCATGTCGACGGCCGTGGCGCTGTCGCACAATATGTTCGACTCGGCGCTGTACCTGGGCGTGTGCGACAAGATCGTGCCGGGCCTGCTGATCGGCGCGCTGCACTTCGGCCATTTGCCGGCTGTCTTCGTGCCGGCTGGTCCGATGACGTCGGGTCTGTCGAACCAGGAAAAAGCCAAGGTGCGCCAGCTGTATGCGCAAGGCAAGGCGACGCGCGAAGACTTGCTCGAAGGCGAATCGAAAGCCTACCATGGCGCCGGTACTTGTACTTTTTATGGTACCGCCAACAGCAACCAGATGCTGATGGAAGTGATGGGGCTGCACTTGCCGGGCGCCGCCTTCATCACGCCGAACACGCCGTTGCGCGATGCGCTGACCGCCGCCGCCGCCCAGCGCGCCGCCGGCATCACGGCGCAAAGCGCCAATTACTTGCCAGTCGGCCATATCGTTGACGAGAAATGTATTGTCAACGCCGTCGTGGGCTTGCTGGCCACGGGCGGTTCGACCAACCACACGCTGCACCTGGTGGCGATCGCCAAGGCGGCCGGCATCGTCATCGACTGGAACGATTTCAACGAACTGTCGGCCATCGTGCCGATGCTCACGCGCATCTACCCGAACGGCGACGCCGACGTGAACCATTTCCACGCGGCCGGCGGCACGGGCTATTTGATCCGCGAACTGCTGGACGCGGGCTTGCTGCACGAAGACGTCAACACCATTCTGGGCCACGGCTTGCGCGCGCACTGCATGGAGCCGTTCCTGGGCGAAGACGGCAAGGTTTTCTGGAAGGACGCGCCCGAGGTCAGCGCCGACGAGAACGTGCTGCGTCCCGCCTCGAACCCGTTCGCGCCGGACGGCGGCATGGTGCTGGTGTCCGGCAACCTGGGCCGCGCCGTCATGAAAGTCTCGGCCGTCAAGCCGCAACACCGCACGGTGGAAGCGCCGGCATTGGTGTTCAATTCGCAGGAAGAGTTCATGACCGCCTACAAGGCCGGCACCCTGGACCGCGACTTCGTTGCCGTGCTGCGCTTCCAGGGCCCGCGCGCCAATGGCATGCCGGAATTGCATGCGTTGACGCCGGCGCTGGCCAACTTGCAGGATGCGGGCCGCCACGTGGCGCTGGTCACCGATGGCCGCATGTCGGGCGCATCGGGCAAGGTACCGGCCGCCATCCACGTCTCGCCTGAAATCCTCGCCGGCGGCCCCCTGGGCCTGGTGCGCGATGGCGACATCATCCGCCTCGACGCCTTCACCGGCGTGCTCGAAGCGCTGGTACCGGCCGACGTCTGGCACGCCCGCGCGCTGGTCACGGCCGACCTGTCGCCGAACCACGTCGGCATGGGCCGCGAGTTGTTTTCCATGTTCCGTTCCACCGTCAGCGCGGCGGAAGAGGGTGCCACCACCTTCGGCCTGCCGTCGCCGATTCCCACCACCGTCGCCTTGCACGACGCCGACAATGTCGGTGATACCGTACCCGGTTCCGATGAAGACTTTTTGGCTAGGAAATAAGAGATGACCATGACACTACTGGAAATTATGCGCACCTCGAGCGTGATCCCCGTGATTGCGATCGACGATCCTGAACACGCCGTACCGCTGGCGCGCGCGCTGGTGGCGGGCGGCATCCGCGTGCTGGAAGTGACCTTGCGCACCAAGCATGGCCTGGAAGCGATCCGCGCCATGTCGGCCGTGCCGGGCGCCATCGTCGGCGTCGGTACGCTCACGCGTCCCGAGGAATTCGTCCAGGCGCGCGATGCGGGCGCCGTGTTTGGCGTCTCGCCTGGCTTGACGTCGGCCCTGGTGGCGGCGGCGAAAAGCAGCGGCTTGCCATTGCTGCCAGGCGTGATGACGCCGGGCGAAGTGATGGCTGCGCGTGAAAACGGCTTCCAGCAGCTGAAACTGTTCCCGGCCGTGCCGGCCGGCGGCATCGGCATGCTCAACGCCATCTACGGCCCGCTGCCGGACATCACCTTCTGCCCGACGGGCGGCATTTCGCAAGAGACGGCATCGCAGTTCCTGGCGTGCAAGAACGTCGCCTGCGTGGGCGGCTCGTGGCTGACGCCGAAGGACGCGATCGCGGCCGGCAACTGGGACCGCATCACGGAAATAGCCAAAGCTGCCAGCGGCCTTCGCTCCGCTTAGTCGTACCTGACATAAGCTACTGCGCGTCGTGCTTTGCGGCCTGCGATGCTCACCGTACTAGAGTACGGTTGCGCTTCTTAGCCACAAATCACTGCCGCTCGCTACGCTTCTGTCAGGTACTTGCAGTTGTAGTACTCTGCAAGCTTTCGTGCTTGCCGCTTCTTTCTTCTGACGGAGTGCTATGCGCGTGCTGCGCCGTCCCCTCACCATCGGCGAAACCGCCATGGCCCGCAGCGTCTTTCAGGGCGCCATCGACTACGCGCGCGTGCGCGTAGTGCGCGGCTCCTTTCTACCGTTTGGCTTGCAGGACCAGAACACGGCGATGACGCCGCGCGGTAGCTTGCACTTCATGCCGGCCCAGTACCGCGACGATTTTTCCCGCGAAGGCAACAGCGGCAAGCTGTTCTTCATCCATGAAATGGTGCACGTGTGGCAGTACCAGCTCGGTTACAGCGTGCTGCTGCATGGCGTGTTGCTGGCGCTGTGCGGCGGCTACATCCGGCAGCGCGCCTACCGCTACGACGTGCAGGCCGGCGGCGTCCTGTCCGACTTCAACATGAAGCAGCAGGGCGACATCATCGCCCACTACTTTGGCGCGCGCCAGTTGGGCATTCCCGCCTACGTGGCAAAGCTGCCGCAACTGCAGGAAATCTTGCAGGGCTTCCTGCTCGACCCTGCCGACCGGCGCTTGCTGCCGCGTTAATGCCACCACAGATGCTAGCGCTACTGCGCCATATTCGAGGCCAGGCGTACGTCCGGCGCGCGCAGGCTGGCCGCCGCATCCTTGCCCAGCAATAAACGCAGGTCGGCGCCCGCGCCGATGCCGCTGTCTGCGGCGGCCTGCAGCTGCGGCATGCCACCCAAGGCCAGGGCCAGCGCGGCGGCCGCCTGCGCATGACCGGGGCGGTAAACGATGCTGCTGGCCTGGACGCCGTACGGCCGCTGGTTGCCCAGCCGCAAGACGCTGATGCCCATGCCGCCCAGCACGCCGCGCATGCGCGCCGCCATCCCCGTTGCGCCATTGCCGTTGATGACTTCCAGCCGTGGCAGTGGTGCCGCTGTCGCTGCCGGTTTTGCCGGAGTCTGCAGGTGGGCGCGCGCTGCTACGGGCGTGTCGCGCCAGCTTAGCGCAAAGATATTCGGCTGCAATTGCGTCAGTTGCAAGCGGCTGGCTGGGGCCGCTGGCGCCGGCGCCAGATCGGGCGCGATGGTGTCAGAGGTGGCATCGACCGCATCGACCGCATCGACTGTTCCGATGCTGCGCGCCAGCGCTGCGATGGCCAGGTCCAGGTTGGCGCGCGCCGGCTGCTGGCCGTTGTCCAGCTGCAGCGACTGGCGCAGCACGGTCGCCGCCTGGGCGTAGTCGCCCTGCAGGTACAGCACATAGCCGAGGTTGTTGTAGGTCCTGGCCGTGGGTGCCTCCTGCGTCAGCGCCTGCAGCATGCTGCGCGCCGTTTCCAGTTGGCCCAGCTGCGCGTGAAGCACGGCGGCGCCATTGCGCGCATCGGGCGACGTGGGCGTCAGCAGCAGGGCTTCGCGGTA
The DNA here is from genome assembly GCF_049897325.1 of Janthinobacterium sp. DSP2-3-3. Lineage (NCBI taxonomy): Bacteria > Pseudomonadati > Pseudomonadota > Betaproteobacteria > Burkholderiales > Oxalobacteraceae > Janthinobacterium > Janthinobacterium sp. DSP2-3-3. The sequence continues at coordinate 378,962 of NZ_JAFCWA010000003.1, forward strand.
GGCAGCCAGCGCCGCGCGCGGGTCGCCCAGTTCCTGCATGCGCTTGCCCAGCTTGCAGAACGCGGCAGTGCGGACGACGGGGCTGTCATCGATGCGTGCCTGTGGCGGCGCCTCGCGGTGGCCTGGGCTGGCCGGGCCGGGCAGGTGGCCGCAGGCGGGCAGCAGGCCGGCGCAAGCGAGCATGAGCATCAGGGTGGTGTGCTGTGACATGGCGGTTCTCCGGTCAGCTGCCGCCGCTCATGCTGGGCAGGAGCACGCGGTAAATTTGCAGAAAGGCTGGTCCCATCAGGACGACCAGCAGCGAAGGGAAGATGAAAAAGATCAGGGGGAACAGCAGCTTGAGGGCGATCTTCGCCGCTTCTTCCTCGGCCATCTGGCGGCGCTTGGTGCGCAGCTGGTCCGACTGCACGCGTAGCGAGGCGGCGATGCTGGTGCCGAAGCGCTCGGCCTGGATCAGCATGGCCACCAGCGCGTCGACATCCTCGACGCCCGTGCGCAGGGCCAGGTTGCGTAGCGCCCGCTCCTTGGTGTTGCCGGCGCGCAGTTCCAGCATCACCAGATGCAATTCCTCGGCCAGCACGGTGCTTTTCAGGGCGATCTCGGCCGCCACCCTAGCCAGCGCCGCGTCCATGGCCAGGCCCGCTTCCACGCACACCGTCATCAAGTCCAGCGCATCGGGAAAGCTTTCGAAGATATCGCGCTGGCGCCGCTTGATCATGTGTTGCAGGACAAAGTTGGGCAGGTAGTAGCCGATGGCGGCCACGATCAGCAGCCAGAACAGGAGAGCCTTGCCCGCCATCTGGCTGCCCGAGGCGCTCAGTCCGAGGAACAGCAGCAGGGGTAGGCCTATGGCCAGCATGGTCTTGGCGGAAAAGAACAGGATGGGCGCCGACGCCTGGCGCAAGCCGGCATTCATGAAGCGCCGGCGCATCACGGAGCCTTCCCAGCCCTGCTCGGGAAGCGACAGTTTGGCCAGCGGACCGCTCAGGCGCACCATGCGCGCCAGCCAGGGGCTGGGCGCCGATGCGCCAGGCGCTGCCGCGCTCTTGCCGGTGGCGTTGTCCATACGCTGGCGCAAGGGATCGGGGGCAAAGCTGCGCATGGCGACCAGTACGGTGCCAAAGACGGCAATGAAGAGCAGGGCGAGAAAGGCGAAATGGACGGGGTTCATGAGGATTCTCCTTGCGGGCTCAGACACGGATGCGGATGATATTGCGCATGACAAAGACGCCGCACACCATCATCAGCAGGGCGGCGACGAGCATCTTGCGTCCGCCCGGGTCGACAAACAGCATTTCCAGGAACTGCGGATTGGTCAGCTGGATCATGGCCGCCGCGCCGAAGGGCAGCAGCGACAGGATCCAGGCCGACAGCCTGCCTTCTGCCGACAGCACGCGCACCTGTCCCAGCAGCTTGATGCGCTCGCGGATGATGCGGCTGATGCTGTCGAGCAGCTCGGCCAGGTTGCCGCCCGTTTCGCGCTGGATCAGCACGGCGATGACGAAATAGCGCAAGTCCGTGCTGGGCACGCGCGTGGCCAGGTTCATCAGGGCGTCCTGCATGGCGATGCCGAAATTGACTTCGTCGAAGGTGGCGCGAAATTCCACGGCCAGCGGCGCGTTCATTTCATCGCCGACCATTTTCAGGGCGGTGGGGAAGGCATGGCCGGCGCGCAGGGCGCGCGCCATCAGGTCGAGCGCATCGGGCAATTGCTGTTCGATGCGCTGCAGGCGCTTGGCCTTGGCGCGCAAGACCAGCAGCAGCGGCAGCAGGGCCGCGCCGGCCACTAGCGGCAGGCGCAGCAGCCACGGTACGCTGAAGTAGCTCAGCAGCAAAAACGCGGTGCCGGCCGTGGCCAGCATCACGCCGGCGAAGCTGGCCACGCTCCAGCTCAGGCCCGATTGCTCCAGCAGGCGGTCGAGCGCATGCACGCGGGGCACGCTGAGCAGCACGCGCTGCAGGGCCGGGGTGTCGCTCAGCAGGCGCTTCTTGATCATCGAGCTGCCCGTGTCGCCATGCGCGCCGGCCGACATGATGCGCAGGCGGCGCGCGACCCTTTCCGCTTCGGGGCCGCGCGAGGTATTCCATGCCAGGTACAGACCCTCGATCAGCAGCACTACGGCGATGAAGGTGAGGATGGCGAATACGTAATAGAGATAGTCCATGATGCTCCCCTTAATGGTACTGGCGGGCGGGATCGAACAGGGTTTCCGGCAGGCTGATGCCGAAGGCGCGCAAGCGCTCCAGGAAATGCGGTCGTACGCCGCTGGCATGGAAATGTCCCTGCACCGTGCCGTCCTCGCCGATGCCCGTCTGGCGGAAGGTGAAGATTTCCTGCATGGTGATCATCTCGCCTTCCATGCCCGTGATTTCCTGGATCGAAATGATCTTGCGCTTGCCGTCCGTCAGGCGCGCTACCTGCACCACCACGCTGACGGCAGAACTGATCTGCTGGCGCATGGCCTTCACGGGCAGGCCCGCCGATGCCATGCTGATCATGTTTTCCAGGCGCGTCAGCGCGTCGCGCGGGGTGTTCGCGTGAATGGTGGCCATCGACCCTTCGTGGCCCGTGTTCATCGCCTGCAGCATGTCGAGCGCCTCGGCGCCGCGCACCTCGCCGAGGATGATGCGGTCGGGCCGCATGCGTAGCGCGTTGCGCACCAGCGCCCGCTGCGTCACTTCACCCTTGCCTTCGATGTTCGCGGGCCGTGTTTCCAGGCGCACCACGTGCGGCTGCTGCATCTGCAGTTCGGCCGCGTCTTCGATGGTGACGATGCGTTCGGCCGTGCTGATGAAGCCAGAAATTGCATTCAGCATGGTGGTCTTGCCGCTGCCCGTGCCGCCCGAGATCAGGATGTTGACCTTGGCCTTGCCCAGCGCCTGCAGGGTGGTGCTCATTTCTTCCGTCAGGCTGTGCTTGAGCATCAGGTCGGCCAGGCGCAGCGGCTGGGCCGAGAAGCGGCGGATCGACATCACGGGGCCGTCGATGGCCAGCGGCGGGATGATGGCGTTGACGCGCGAACCGTCGGGCAGGCGCGCATCGACCATGGGACTCGACTCGTCGATGCGCCGGCCCACGCGCGAGACGATCTTGTCGATGATCTTCATCAGGTGGGCATCGTCGGTGAAGCAGATGTCGCTCAGCTCCAGGCGGCCGTGGCGCTCGACATACACCTGGCGGTAGGTGTTGACGAGGATGTCGGACACGCCGGGATCGGCCAGCAGCGGTTCGAGCGGGCCGAAGCCGAGTACCTCGTCCTGGATGTCGCGGATCAGCGAGCGCCGTTCCAGCTCGTTGATCACCACATTATCTTCCGTGAGCACGTCGCTGACGAGGATTTTCAGCTCGTCGCGGATCTGCTCGCGCGACAGGCGCTGCATGCCTTCCAGGTCGACGCGGTCGAGTAGCGCCTGGTGGGTACGGTGCTTGAGTTGCTGGTAGCTCTGGCTAGCTGCGCCCTGGTGCGCGGCATCGTCATTCAGGCTGGCGTCATCCTGGGCATAGCCCAGGCGGTCCCGCAGGGTGAGTTTTTCGGCAGTCATGGTCGGTCTCCGGTGAATGGGCGTGTTCGGCTTGAATATCAGGCTGGGGCATCAGGCACGCGCCAGCAGCCGCGAAACCCAGCCTTGCGCGGCAGGCGGGGTTTCGCCGGCCAGGCTGGCGGCCAGTTCCTGCAGGGCGCGCGAGACGGGATTGTGCGACGCCAGCTTGAGGATGGGCACGCCCTGGCTGACGGAGGCCGCCACCGCCTCGTAATGGTTGGGGATGGATTTGTAGACGTGCTTGCCATACGCCGCTTCCAGGTCGGCCACGCGGATGCTGTCGCTGCTCGCATAGCGGTTCAGGATCAGGCGGATCTTGTCTTCGCGGTAGCCGAGGCCACGGAACACATCGAGCAGGCGCTTGCCGTCGCGCACATACGGCAAGGTTGCCTGCAGCACGGGGAAGATCAGGTCGGCCCGGTCCAGCGCGCGCACGCTGACGGGATCGAGGCCGCGTCCCACGTCGAGCAGGATGTAGTCGTACTGGCTGCGCGCCAAGGTCAGCAAACGGTCGATATGCTCCGCTTCGACGTCGGCCGCATGGGCGGGATCGTCGGCGGCGGCCAGCACGCTGTAGGCGGGCGTGACCTGGATCATGCTGGCGCTGAGCAGCGAAGCGTCGAGGCGCACGATCTGCTGCGACAGCTGCGACAGGGTGGTGGCCGGCTTGTGGTCCGAGACGAACAGGGCGGCGTCGCCGAACTGCAGGTTCAGGTCGAACAGCGCTACCTTGCGCTGCTCGCCGGCGGCCAGCGCGTAGCCGAGGTTGGCGGCGATGAAGGTGGCGCCGCTGCCGCCCTTGCACGAGACGAAGGCCAGCACCTGGCCCTTGCGCGTGACCTGCTTTTGCAGCTTGTCTTCGATGCGGCGCAGCGCGGCGCACAGGCCCGCATCGTCGTCGGGCGGCAGCACTTCGCGTACGCCCGCGCGCATCGAGCGCAGCAGGAATTGCGGACTTTGCTGCGGACATTGCACGATGATGGCGAGGTTTGGATGGCGCCCGCCCAGCAGCTCCAGCTGTTCCAGCTCCGCCTCGCCCGTCTGCTCCTGCTCCAGCAGCAGCAAGTCCGGTGTGACGCCGTTGTCGAAGACATCCGGTATGCTCGCCAGCAGCGCGACGCGGTCGGCCGCGCTGCGTTCGCGCAGCAAGCGGGTGAGCCGCTTGAGCTGGGCTTCATTCTTCGAGACGATGACGATATTCACTTGGTACTCCCGGTAATGGCGTTCAATTGATCTGGAAGCCCAGGCTTTCGGCGTGCATGACCACGACCGAGGCTGGCACGGCGATATTGAGAAAACCGAACAGGCTGACCATCGGCGTATAGCTGACGTTGTCGATCGACACGCGCACGCTGTCGATGCAGCTGGCCGTGCGCGTGATGTCGCCGCAGGCCGACAGGTTGTCGCCCGGGTCGAGCGGCGGCAAGGTCACTTCGGCGCCGCTCTTGTTCAGGTAGCGGATGGTGATGTTGGCGGCCGTCAGTTCCGGGGCGGCCGGCAGGGCCGTGCCGCCGAACAGGGCCAGCGTCTTGACGGTGTCGGTCTGGTCGATCCAGCGCACCACCGCTTCGCGCGCTGCGCGGCGGCTCACTTCCTGCACCGTGTTGTACAGGTACAGCATGCGGCCGAATTCGAGGATGCCGAACAGCAGGGTGAAAAACAGCAGCGCCACCAGGGCGAATTCGACGGCGGCGGCGCCGCGCTGGCACCCGGCTGGGGGAGGCGATGAAAGGCGGTGGCGCATGGCATTCTCCTTACAGCATGTAGCGCATGGTGGTGCGCGGCGAGAGCGGCGTGGCATAGCTGCTGGCCGCGCCGATCACGAACGGCAGGTACTGGCCTACCGACAGCGTGTAGTTGACGACTTCGACGCGGATGCCGCCTGGCGCCGTGCCATCGGCGCAGCTGCTGTCGTTGAACGCCGCGTCCAGGCAAGTGACCGTCACGTTGGCCGTGGTGAAGTCGTTGATGCCGGCGCTGATGGCCGCATCAACCACCGTCTGCCTGGCCGCCGGCACGCCCTGCGAGGCGATGCCGGCCTTGGCCTTGACGGACATATTGCGTGCCGCGTCGCGCGTGGCCTTGGTCAGCGCGTCGTAGTACCAGAAGGCGCGGCCGAAGCCGAAGATGCCGGCCAGCAGGGTGACCAGCAGGGCCAGCACGATGCCGAATTCGACGGCGGCGCCGCCGTGCTGCCTTGGGTGGGAAAAGTGGGTGTGCATGGCCGCCTCACTTGTAAAGTTTGATTTCGGAATTCGGCACGGGCTCGATCAAGCCTGCGAACTCGACGTCGAGGCGCTTCGTGCCGCCGCTGAAATCGGCTTTCATCGTCATGAAGAATTTGCCGATGCCCACCGTGTTCATGCTGCCGCAGGAGGCCGGCCCCACGGGCGCCGTGCGGCAGTCGACCAGTACCACGTTGAGGATACGCCGGTTGTTCCGGCCCGGATGGGCCACCGACGGCGCCTGGAACGTGGGGCCGCTGGTCTGGTTGTACGGCGAAGGCGGCGTGCCGACGGGGAAGGAGGCACCAGGGCTGACGGGGTAGCTGGCCGTGTCGAAGTAATTCGCCTTGGCCGTGCTGTACATGGGATTGGCGTTGCCGTCCGCGACGCTATAGGCCGTGCCGGCCTTGGCCGGGGTGGCGCCATTGCTTTGGTAAGCGGGGCCGTAGGACCACAGCACGCCATAGCCGGCGAACTGGGCCTGGGCCGCCGTCACGGGCGTCGTGAAGGTTGGCGGCAGGCGGTAATTCGGCTTGTTGCCGGCCAGGCTGACCGATTGCTGGCTGGGCAAGGTGCTGGCGCCCGGCTCCATCCAAGCGGTGGGCGGCGAGTTGGCCGCGCTGGCGACGCAGGGAGACGAGCCGCCCTTGCATGGATATTCCTTGATGTTGGTATCGGGCGGTGCCGTCGCGGGGTCGCACACGGATGGCGAAGAATAATCGTCGAAGCGCGAATTGAGGGCGGCCGCGATCTTGCCGGCACTCAAGCCCGTGTTCGTGTAGACCTTGCCCGAGCCGCCGCTGACGACGGCGCTGCTGCCCGTGCACATGAACGGCGCGGTGGAATTGGCACTGGAATGCGAAGCGTCGCAGGCGCCAGGGGGCGCATCGACAGGGTTGATCAGGTAGGGATCGGACGGGCCGCCCAGCGGATTGAGGCCGAACAGGTTGTAGGTGACGCCGCGGCGAAAACCGAATTCCAGCAGTTCCGTCAGGCCCGTGCCGGCCGGTGCTGCGGGATATGTATATTGCGCCGTCTTGTTGGCCGGATCGACGGCGCACACGCCGATCGGCGTGACGTCGTTGACGAAGCGGCCCGCCACGGCCACGCCCGAGGTGCTGGTGCTGGCAATGCCGGCGATGCCCATCAGGTAGGTGGCGAAGGTCTTGCTGCCCGTATCGATGCGGATGAAGGTCTGGCCCTGGGGACTGGTGCGGGCGCTAGCGCCGGACGACCAGGGGCCGTCCGGGCTGGGGCCGAAGCCGATGTTGGCGGCCGTGATGGTCAGCGCGGTGGAAAAATCGTAGCGGTTCTTTTGCGCGATGGCGATGGCCTTGGCCTGCGCATTGTCGATGCCGGCCGCGCTTTGATTGAGTTCCACGGCGCCTGCCAGGGCGGCACTGTCGGCGCCATTTTGCAGTTCGGTCTTGGCGATGTACAGGTGGCCCAGGTCCAGCACCAGGCCACCCATGGCAAACAGCACCACCAGGGTCAGCCCCAGCACGATGGCGATCGCGCCCTGCTGCTTGTCGTGCCTGCGGAATGCGGTTTTCATGGCTGTCTCCTGGTGGCCTGGGGGAAGTGCATCGCGGGATTGGCGCCTACTGGCGTCCGCCCACGCCGATGGTGAAGACATTCGGTTGCGGTTCCGGCGCCGCAAACGATTTCTGGTAGCGCTGGTAGGCGCTGGCGCCGGCCTTGCCGTCGATGCCGCTGACAGGGTTGGTATTGCGGTAGGCGTCCGGATACATGATCTGCTGCGCTTTGAGCAGGGCCACCGATTCGCCAAAGTGCGAATCGAGGACGGGCGTGGTGGTGGCGGTGCAGCCGGCCAGCAGGCAAAACAGGGCGGTGCAAGGCAGGTAAAGTGCGTTTTTCATGGTGTTCTCCTATTTGAGGTCGAAGCCGGCGGCAGGCTGGGGCGCGGCCGCTTGCGGCTGCATGGGCGCTGCTTGCGCTGCGGGGGCGGGCGCGCTGCCTTCCATTTTTCCCTGCATGAATATGTCGCCGCGCGTCGGCTGGATGTAGCCGTCGGTGGGCAGCTTGTAGTCGGGCGGCAGCGGCTTGACCAGGTGCGGCGTGATGATGAAGACCAGTTCCGAGCGGTCCGTCTGGAAGTCCGTGCTGCGGAACAGGGCGCCCAGCACGGGCACTTCGCCCAAGCCCGGCAAGGCCTTGATATTGCTGGTCACGTTGTTCTTGATCAAGCCGCCGATGGCGAAGCTCTGGCCATCGAACAGCTGCACCGTGGTGGTGGCGCGCCGCGTCGTAAACGAAGGCAGGATGGCCGTGGCCGAGATGCCGGTGGCGGTGATGCCGATGCCGTCCTTGTTCAGGTCCGACACTTCCGGCGCCACCTTCAGGTTGATGCGTCCCCCTTCGAGCACGGTGGGTGTGAATTTCACGGCCACGCCGAACTCCTTCTCTTCCAGCGTGATGGTGGGCACGCCGTTATTGTTGGTCTGGCTGACGGGGATGAAGATTTTGCCGCCGGCCAGGAAGCTCGCCTCCTGGCCGCTGATGGCCATGATGTTCGGTTCGGCCAGTACCTTGATCAGGCCATCGCGTTTTTGCGCGTCGAGGTTGAAGAAGTTGTTCTTGCTGGCGCCGCTCAAGCCGCTGGGATTGTTGCTGAGCAGGCTGGATAGCAGCGAGTACGACCAGCTGCCGATGGTCTTGTTGATGCCCAGGCTGGCGCCCAGTTGGTCGACCAGCACCTTCGACACTTCGGCCACCTTCACTTCCAGCATCACCTGCTGCGGCGCGGCGATCGACAGCAGGTTGATCACGCGCGACATGCCAGCATCCGGCGCAGCTGCGGGGGCGGGAGCGGCGGCGCCTGCGGCTGGCGCGGCGCCGGAGGCGGCCGAGCCGCTGCGGGCGCTGCGCTGCACATAGGCGTTGGCCAGCGACAGGGCCTGGTCGGCCTTGACGACATCGCTGACCATGCCCGACAGGATCAAGGTGTCGCCCGCCACCGTGACGTGGATCTTTTCGTTCGGCAGCAGTTCGGCCATGCGTGCCTGCAGGCTGCTGCTGTCGATGCCGACGGCCAGGTCGATGATGGTGGCGTCATTGTTCTTGTTCCACAGGATCAGGTTGGTGGTGCCGACGGAACGCCCCAGCAGGTACACCTCGTTGGGATTGAGCAGGATGACGTCGGCGATGCGCGGATCGCCGACCGACATGCGGCTGGCGGCAAACGGCAGGCGCATCAGGGTCGACTTGCCTTCGGCCAGACTCATTTGCGGTGCCATCTCGGTGCGGCCGGCGCGCGATGCGCTTTGCGGCGGCGTGGCCTTGGGTCGGGCGGCGATCCGGCTGCTACTGGCGGTGCCGGTTTCGGCGGCAACGGCGGTGGCGGCAGCGGCGACGGGTTCGCTGCGTGCCTGCGGCGCCAGGGCGCCTATCATGGCGAGGGCAAGCGCCAGGCTGAGTACCCGGCTTTCGCTTGCTGTGCAATATGTGCTCATGGCGTGACTCCTCTGGTGCAGGTTAGAATTGTTGGGAGCTGCGTTCCAGCCCCTTGATGACATCGACGCGCGGACCGGCCTGTGGCGCAACTGCGGCGGCAGGACGGCGGCGGGGGAGCGGCTTGGCTTGCACCATGGCGGCGGGGGCGGCAATGGTGACTTTTTCATCGAGCAAACTGGACTTGGTGGCGCCCTCCGTGTTGACGGGCTTGTCCTCGACCTGGTTGCGCAGCACCAGCGACAGGGTGCCCACGCTGCGCGCCAGGTCGAGTTTTTCCGCCTGTTCCGGCGTCAGCTCCAGGGTCACGGCGTTGACCACCTTGGGCTTGGTGTCGTCGCGGCTCGATTCCTGGGCAATGGCTAGCACGAGGATGCGTTCGAGCACGATCTTGGAAATGTTCGGATCGCGGTCCGGCGTCTTGCGGGCGCCTTCGCCCTGGGTATTAACAAGGATGTCGACGAAGTTGCCGGGCAGGGCGAAGCCGGCCACGCCCACCACATCGTTGACGCGCACGGTCATGGCGCGCTTGCCCTCGGCGACGACGGCCGACAGGCCGCCTTGCGTGCCGGGAGGCGCCAGCTTGCCTTCCATGATCGGTTCGCCGTGCTGGATGCTGGTGCGCGTGACGCGCGTTTCCAGCAGCTTCGGATCGTTGATGGCGCCCGGCGGTAGCGCGTTCGATGGCCAGTCGACCATGCGCACCATGTCGGGCGTGAGGCGTGCCCCCAGGCTGATGTCGACCTGGGCCACGGCGACCTTGTTGATATTGCCCGAGGCTTGGGCATTGATCCAGCGCGCGGCCACGATGACCGCGGCGAACGCCAGGATGACCGCGATGGCCATCATCGTCAGAGCGCGTGCGTTTCTCATTTTGCTTCCCCTTTGTGCTGGACCGCTGCCGGTCCGTTATGTGTGCTTGCAAGGTCGTCATCGCTGCCGAAATAGTTTTCCCATGCCCAGAACAGGATTTCCGGAGACAGTTGCGCCGCGTGGTCTTCATAGCGCGCCTGGTCGCAGATCTGCGCGAGGATGTCGCGCGGATAGCAGGCCAGCAAGGGCCGCTGATACTGGCTGTGCAGGTGCAGCAGGTAGGTGTACGAGGCTTCGTCGAAATTGATGCCCAGCTGGGCGCAGGTGCTGCGGAACACGGCCAGGTAGTGGTAGGCGCTCAGGGGGCCTACGTGAATCTTGTAGCCGATGCGGCGCAGGAAGGAGTCGTCGGCCAGGTGCTGCGGCGCCAGGTTCGACGAGAACACGACGATGACGTCGAAGGGCACGGGGAACTTATAGCCCGTGTGCAGCGACAGGTAATCGATATGCCGCGCCATCGGCACGATCCAGCGGTTCATCAGTTCCACGGGTGAGCAGCGCTGGCGGCCCAGGTCGTCGATGATGAAGATGCCGTTGTTGGCCTTCAGGTGCAGCGGTGCCTGGTACAGCCGGGTGCCCTGGTCGAATTGCAGGTCCAGCATGTCGAGCGTCAGCTCGCCGCCCGTCAGCACGGCGGGGCGCTGCGCGCGCACCCAGCGGGGGTCGGACGGCACGGAGCCGCCGCGCGACAGGGTGTGCAGCATGGGGTCGAGGAAGGGCAGCACTTCGCCATCGACCATCACCGCATGGGGCAGGGCGATGGCGCCGCTGAGCAGCCCGTTCAGGCGCTCGGCCAGGTAGCTCTTGCCGCTGCCGGCGGGACCGTGGAAGAACAGGGCGCGCCCGGAATTCATGGCTGCACCCAGCTGGTCGAGCACGGCCGAACTGGCCACCACGTCGCGGAATTCGCGTTGCACGTCGTCGCGGGTGACCTGCATGTCCGCCACGCTTTGCGCCAGCACCTGGTTGCTGTAATCGGCCAGGGTGACGGGGGCGGGGCCGCTGTAGGCATTGCGGCGCATGTACTCGGCGGCGCGCAGGCGGCCCTGGTCGCCCAGCAGGTAATACAGGTCGGCATCGGTGCCGTTGCCGCCGTTGCGGCGCGCCTCGCACAGTTTTTCGGCGCGCATGAAGGTGAGCAGCGGTTCGAGTATGCCGGCGCCCAACTTGACGTGCGTCGATAGGGCGGGCAGGCCGATCTGGCCACGCAGGAAGAGTATCTTGACCAGCAGTTCGACCAGGAACAGGAAGGGCAATCCCGTTTCCTCGACGGTGCGTGGCGCGCGCTTGGCGGCCGGCTCGATGCCGCCGCCGTCGCTGCGTTCTGGATAGGTGTCAGGCATGATAGGTGCTCCTCGTTCGGGTGGCCGGATGTCAGAAGATGAAGGGCAGCAGGCGGTACTTCACTTGCCGCATGTAGACGCGATAGCGCACGTCGTTGGACAGGAAGCGCTCTTCGCGCAGCAAGCGTGCCACCATCATGCTGATCGTCGCGACGTAGGCCACGGCATTGGCTGGCGAGGTATTGGCCAGCAAGTAGCCGCTCAGGGAAATCAGGTAACTGGCATACAGGGGATGGCGTATCACTCGGTAGACGCCGCCCGTCTTGATTTCGCGCTGCGCCGCCACCAGGCCGAAGCTGCGGTTCAGCGACAGCAGGCCGGCGATCTGCAGCAGACTGCCGACGGCCAGCAGGTAGCGCGCGTTGGGCCAGATGGCCATGTCGGCAGGCGAGAGCAGGAAGGGGGCGAAGGTGGCGCCGATGGCCAGCAGCCAGTCGCCCGCATTGGTGGAGACGCTGACGGGGGCCGAGCGCACGATGAAGAACAGGGCAGCCAGGGTTTCGGCGGCGCAGAACAGCAAATAGCTCCAGTCGCCGCTGTGCAGGAATCCCACCACGTGGGCACTGGCGAAGAACGTCCACAGGGCGGCCATGGCGATGCTGGTGAGCAGGCTGGCGCCCCGGGAGTGGCAGAGGGTAGCGAGGGTGGTGAGGGTGTCCATGGTCAGGTCCTATGTTGGCGGGCAGGCGGCGCGTTTCAGCGCAGGCTCCACAGATGGGTGTAATGCAGGAACACCTGCAGCGCGGTGCCGCTGGCAATGGCGAATGCGTAGGCCAGCTTGCCGGTGGCCGGTGGCGGCTCGGCGATCGTGGCGGCGCCGCCGGCAAGGCTGTGCAGCAGCGCGCCCAGCATCATGTGATAGGTGTTTTTCAGCACCTGGCGCAGGCGCTGGCCGGCCAGTGCGGCGGCCAGCGCCAGCACGCCGCCGCACAGGAATGTGAGCAGGGCAGCTTCCAGCACGGCATCGGGACCGAGGAAGGCGCCGCACATGGCCATCAGCTTGACGTCGCCGGCACCCAGGGCGCGCAGCAGGTACATGGGCAGCAGCAAGGCCAGTCCGGCGCCGGCGCCGGCCAGTGCCTGCAGCAGTCCCAGGCCGCCGAAGGACGCGTCGAACAGGCCTGCGCCGGATGGCACGAAGCTGTTGAGGATTAGTCCCGTCAGCGTGCCCCACAGCACCAGCAGGTTGGGGATGCGGCGCGTGCGCAGGTCGTGCCACAGGGCGGCGGCGAGCAGGCTGGCCAGCACGGCTAAGCACAGCAGCATGGGCAGGTGGAGGTTCATGATGTCAGTCCTTCCTTGCTTATGCAGGGCACCGTGACCAGATTCATGGCGGGTACCGCGGCCTGGCTGCCCAGCAGCCGTCCCACCAGGTGCCACACCAGCGCCGCGCCGGCCGCGCCCACATAGCCGTCTAGCGCATAGTGCCAGCCCAGGTGGATGGAGCCGAGCAGGATCAGCACGGCGAAGGCGGACAGCGCGATCCCGGCGGCGCGGTTGACGTGCCAGCCCATGATGGCCATCAGCGTGGCCGTGGCCACGTGCATGCTGGGCATGGCGGAGATGCCCAGTTCGCCGTTCGCGCCCTTGCTTTGATAGCCTTGCCACAGCATGTCCTGCACTTGCAGGGCCCAGACGGGGACGTGTTGGTTGGCGTCGCGCAGGTAGGCCATCAGCGGTGCATACGGGTCGCTGGCGTGCAGGTGGCCGTAGTAGCAGGGGCCGACTGAGGCAAACAGCACGGCCATGATGCTGCCCAGGGTGATCCAGGTCAGCGCAAAGCTGAGCAAGAACTGCATGCGCAACAGCGGGCGGCGCGTATCAAGGATGAGCCAGTACAGCACGGCGTAAAACAGGAAGAACCAAAAGTGGTAGCTGACGTTGAGCAGGCCCGTGACCAGCGGGTGGCCCAGCAGCGGCTGCAGCCTTTCCCATGGGGCTTGGCCGCCATGCAGCGCGATGTCCCAGGCGGACAGACTGGCATCCCAGGTGTAGGGGTGCAGGCGCGGGATGGCGGCCTTGAAGACGGTGAAGCTGGACGCGAAGATGGGGATCAAGAGCATGGCCGGCAGCGCGTGCAGCAGGCGCTCGTTGCTCAGGTAGCGGCGCAGATCGTGGTACAGGTAGTGGCACAGGCGGTGCGGACGCTGCATCAGCATGACATGGATGGTGTAGCCGCACAGGATGAAGATGGGGCCCGTGAGGATGGCCACGAGGAAGCCGGCCAGCACATTCAGAATGTCCGAGGCGCTGGGCAGGCTGCCGGCCAGCAGCGTTGCGGCGGCGGCGTACAGCAGCACGATCAGCAGCAGGGCACGGTGGGTGCGCAGCGAGGCGCGCAGGGTATTCATGACATGGCCAGGACTACCTGGTCCTTGACGTAGACAAACAGCTGCTTGACCTGGTCGCCGAGCACGGTGATCGTGATTACCAGCACTGCCGCGATCAGGCCCGCCAGCAGCGCGTATTCGATCGCTGTGACGGCCGACTCGTCGGATACACGGCTGAAGAGAGATTTCACGATGGGCCTCGCTATGCGTCATCAAGGTGGGTGTGCCGGTAATGGGGGGAGCGTAGTCCGGGCTGGCGCTGGGCCGGCCCGGACAGCACCGGATCAGTTCGCGGCGGTGAGCTTGGTGCCGATGGTGCTGAAGGTCTTTTTCAGCTGCGTGCCGACGATGGTGACGGCGGCGATGATCACCACGGCAATCAGGGCAGCGATCAGGCCATACTCAATTGCAGTGACGCCATCTTCTTCGCGGATAAAGTTTTTGATGAGGTTCATGACAACTCCTAGCGGTGGTTAAGGTACAGCGGTGGGTAAAACGGTATTGCAGCTTGGTTTCCTGGTGCTTCGACCTGGCGCTTTCATGGGCTCTCGCCCAGTGCCAGCAGTCCGATGATGCACACCACCGCCATGAGCGCCGCCACCAGTGCATAGCGGTAGAACGCAGCTTTTTCCTTGCCTTGCAAATAGGTGATCAGGGCTGTCGGAAGAAACTTGTCAAGGCGCATGCTGTGCTCCGTGTCGTGGTGGCCGCGCGGTGATCTGCACTCCGGTAAAACCACTATAGAAGTCAGCAGCTTGATCTACATCAGAAGAACATCCTTTTATTGCAAGGAGGAACTGCTTGTTTTTTTCGTGACAATTGTCATGGTCGAGTTTGGCGCGCGCAGGGGCGAAGGGGGGCCGTGTCGGTGGCTGGCGAAGGGGGCGGCGGGGAGGGCGTGCGCGGCCGTGCAGTGGCCGTGCAGGGGGACAGTGGCGTCAGGCGCCGGGCGGCAATTCGCCCAGCTGGTGTTTGGTGGCGTAGGCGTACAGTTCCAGGCGGTTGTACACGTCCAGCTTGCGGTAGATCGATGTCAGGTGATTGCGCAAGGTGTGTTCGGAGATGAACAACTGGTCCGCCAGCAGCTTGGCCGGCGTGCCGCTGCCGTGCACCAGCGCGGCGATGATCTTTCTTTCCTTGAGGGTCAGGCTGGCGACGGCGATGGCATGCGCCGAGCCGCCGCCGGGCTGGGTCAGTTGCGTCAGCATGCGTCCCAGCATCGCGTGCTCCAGCCACAGCTCGCCCTTGTACACCTTTTCGATGGCCTTCAATACCATCTCCGCCGGCGCGTCCTTGCTGACGATGCCGCGCGCGCCCTTGAGCACCGTCTGGTCCAGGATGGCTTGGTCGTGGCTAGCCGTCAGCACCAGCACGCGCGTGCTGCCGCACTGCGCCAGCGCGGGCAGGATGGCCAGCGAGCTGATGCCTCCCAGGTCGAGGTCCAGCACGATCACATCCGGTTGCAGCGTCTTTGCCTGCTCCAGCGCCTCGGCGCTGTCGGACGCCGTGGCGACCACCCGCATGCCCGAGTGCTCGCCGCCGATCAGCCGCTCCAGGCCCCACAGCATGGTCTTGTGATCGTCCACCAGCATGACGCTGATGACATGGCTGACCGGTGGCATGTAGCGTACGTCATTCATATGGGGATCTCGATCTGTACGGAGGTGTTGCCCAGCATGCTGTGCGTGACGCGGGCCGTGCCACCGAGGGCGGCGGCGCGCTCGGCCAGCGAGTCGGGCAGGAAGTCGGGCACGTGCGCGGCCGCACATTCATTGTCGATGCTGATGTGCAGCGCGCCCTGCACGCAGGTCAGCTTGACGGCGCCGTGGCGCGCCGACGTATGCTTGCGGATATTGCTCATGCCTTCGTTGACGATCTGGAACACCTCGGCCGCCAGGCGGTCGTTGATGTGCAGGTCGCCTTCGATATGCAGGGCGATGTCGATGCCATAGAATTCGCGGATCTGCGTGGCCTGGCGGCGCAGTGCGACCAGCAGTTCCGGCTCGCTTTGTACTTGGCCATTCTTGAACGTGCGCGCGTAGCTGCGCAGGTCGGTGATCACCTGGCCCGACATGATGATCAGTTTTTCCAGCTCGGGCAGTAAAGGATTGCCCGGCGTGGCTTCATTGCGCAGGGCGGCCAGGCCATGGCGCAAGCCGATATACGGCTGCACGGCCGTGTCGTGCAGGTCGCGCGCGATCTTTTCGCGCTCGCGCGAGGCCGCCTGCGACGCCAGTCGGTCGAGCAGATCGATGTTTTCAATGACGGGAAACGCCTGCGCGCCGATATGGCTGAGAAACAGGGCGTCCGTCTTGCTCATGCTGGTGGCGGACACGATAAAGATGCGGCCTTTGCCATTGCGCAAGGGCAGCGGCGCGCTGATGAAGGCGTGCGCTTCGAGCAGTTCGGCCAGGCGGGCTCCTGCCGCGTCGTCATGCCGCAGCCAGCGCCCGCTGTCGGGATCGAGCATGCGCGAGCCGCCTATCCACGGCAGCCAGGGGCCGGCGGGCTGGTTGTACAGCGCGATTTTATCGTGCGGGAAAGCCAGCAGGGGACTGGCCGCATCCTCGCTGAGGAGCGAGCTGGTGTGCACGACGCCCGTTGCTGTATGCAGCACGCTGCGCAGCGACCAGACGCGAGTACCCTTGTCTTGCATGATCAGCAGGCAACTGCGGCCGTTGAAATAACCGCGGGTTTTTTCCAGCACCGAGGTAATGGTCTGGTCGACGCCGAAGCGGGGGTTCGACAGTTGGCTGACATCGCGCAGCAGCGCCAGGTGGCTGCGCTGGGTGATGGCGGAGCCGCCCCAGTAGGCGATCATGTAGCCGAGCGCCAGCAGGAAGGTGGTGCGCAGCAGCAGGCGCGACAGTTCCGCCTCCGTTTCGCCGAACAGGGCGGTGGCGGCGAACAGGCCGGCCGAGGCCAGGGTCACGCGCGCACCTTCCTCGAAGCCGCGCTGGAACGACGAGGTCAGGATGGCAAAGAAAAAAAACAGGAAGAATAAATTGTTGTGGCCGCTGGTGGAAAACACGATCAGCGCATACCAGGCCACGTCCAGCCAGTAGAGCAGAATATCTTCCGGCAAACTAAGGCCCAAGACGGCCAGCACATACAGCAGCAGGCTGTGCAGGGTATACGCGGAAAAGATCAGCCAGGTGATCTTGCTCAGCTTGCCGGCGCTTTCGTGGTCGATGAACAGGGTCAGCAAGGTGGCGCTCGACAGCAGCAGGCGCATGCCGTTCACCATGGTCGTATCCATGCCGGCGCCCGGCAAGCCGGATCTGAGGGGAGGATCGAGATTCACAAGCGCTCCTGGCCGTGTCCCGCATGGACGGGCCATGCGCTGGGATAGATACCACAGATAAATTCTTGTTGTTGTTGCTGCAATCAGTAACGAGTGTACGCACACGCCGTAAAGATGTCTACTGGAATCCTTTTTCTAGCGTTGCTTTTTTTACAGCGGCTGTACCATCACGCGGTTGCGCCCGGCGCCTTTGGCCAGGTACAGGGCGCGGTCGGCGGCGCCGATCAGGGCGGCGATGGCCAGCGGCTGTTGCGGGTGCTGCGTGGCGATGCCGATGCTGACCGTGATGTGCTTGACGTCGTTGCCCGCCTTGGCATGCGGAATGCGCAGTTCGGCCGCCCGCAGGCGGATCGCCTCGGCCATGCGCAGCGCCTGTGCCGCGTCCGTGTCGGGCAGGATGGCGGCAAATTCCTCGCCGCCATAGCGCGCCAGCAGGTCGGTGGGACGCTGCAGCATGGCGGCCAGTTCGGCTGCCACGCGGATCAGGCAGTCGTCGCCCTGCTGGTGGCCGTAATGGTCGTTGTAATCCTTGAAATGGTCAATGTCGATCATCAGCAGCGACAGGGGGCTGCTGGTGCGCATCGCGCGCCGCATTTCCTTCTCGATCGCCACGTCGAAGTGGCGGCGGTTGGCGATGCCCGTCAAACCATCGGAAAAGGTTTGCGAGCGCAAGACCATGGTCTGTTCGCGCAGCAGCTTTTCGCGGCCCACGGCGATGGTGACATCATTGATCTGGATCAGGCAGTGGCGCGGCGAACCGGGCAGATTGATCGGCGTGACGGCGATAGCCTGCTGCATGCGTTCCTGGCCTTCCACCGTGCCAGCGGCCGCACCATGCGGGTACAGGGCAAACGGCGCCTTGTGCAGCGTTTGCGACAGCAGCGACTGGAAATTGTCGCGCAGCGCCTGGGTGATGGCCGAATCGATGCGCTTGTGCCGCAGTTCCGGATAGACGGCGAAGAAGTCCTGGCCCAGCACGGCGTCGGCCTGGCACGCCGAGTGGCGCGCCATCCAGTGGTTCCACAGCACGATGCGGTGCTGCTCATCGAGCACGATGGCACCCAGGTTGACGGCACCGAGTATGCTTTCGAGCAGGGCGAGTCGGTGTAAGGCATCCGGCATGATCGTCACGCCTGTCCCAGGACCTTGGCCAGATAGTGGCTGACCTGCTGTTTCAGGTCGTGCAAGGCGGACAGGTCGAGCACGAAGGCGACATAGCCGTGAATTTGGTGCTTGGACAGCACGAAGTCGATATGCAGCATCAGCACGACGGCCTCGTCATCGCGGCCGCCGAACGAGGAGAGGATTTCCGCGCTGGTGCCCACATGGTACAGGGGCAGCGAACCATGCAGTTCGCTATCGAACAGGTTGGCCAGCGTGCCCACGCAGGAATTGAGGATGATGTTGCCGATTTCGCTCATCGCCTCCTGTTCCATCTCCGTCAGTTCCTGCAGCGGCATGGCATCGCCCACCATCAGGCGCACGATTTCCAGGCTCTTGTCTTCCGGGAACATCAGGATGGCTTCGGTGGCGAAGGCGCCATCGTAATGCTGGCTGACGCCGCAGATGCGTTCGCCATCCTTCTTGCTGCCCAGCAGGGAGGCCGCGTCGGCACGGTTCAGGAACGTGATCGACGGCACCGACATGGTCACTTCTTCATTGACGATCTCGCTCATCGCGGCGGCAGCATGGCCCACCCCGATATTGAATATCTCTACCAGGGCATCGTTTTCGAGTTCGGAGAGATTGATCATGCTCACAGTCCCAGTGATTCGATCAATTGATGGATGCGGGTTTCCGTGATGGGTTTTTCCATGAAGCCCACGCCGAGTTCGCTGGCGCGGTTGCGGATGGCGTTTTGCACATTCGCCGTGACAAGAATGATGTGCGTTTGCGGACACAGCACGCGCAATTGTTCCGCTGCCGCCACGCCGCCCATGCCGGGCATGTTGACATCCAGTAATATCAGGACAGGGGTGACTGTCTTGACTTTTTCCAGGGCTTCTTCACCCGTCGCCGCCTCAATCACCTGCCAGTCGGCATGTTTGCTAAGGATGAACTGATGCGACATCAAACGTGAAACCCGGCTGTCATCGACAACAAGTACCTGTTTACTGTGATTCATTTGCTATTCCTGAAACGTCATATCGGGCTATCGTTCCATTTTCGCATATTTTAAAGGGCATAGAGAGTAATTGGGTGTGAAATTGCCCTGGAGCAAGGTTTTTCCATTTACCTGTTGTATCAAATCGAATCGGCGCTCATCATGGCCGGCTGGCCAGACTGGCAATCCGTTAAAATAGCGCCATTCCCCACTTTAGCCTGAATGTCATGACCCAAGACGAATTGAAGCAAGCCGTAGCCCGCGCGGCCATTGATTACGTAGTCGATGGTGAAATCATCGGTGTCGGCACTGGTTCCACCGCCAATTTTTTCATCGATGAACTGGCCAAGATCAAGGACCGCATCAAAGGCACGGTCGCATCGTCCGAAGCGACGGCCGCGCGCCTGGCAGGCCATGGCATTGCCGTGTTCGACTTGAACGACGTCGAGTCGATCGCCGTCTACATCGACGGCGCCGATGAAATCACGGCCAGCGGCGCCATGATCAAGGGCGGCGGTGCGGCATTGACGCGTGAAAAGATCGTGGCTTCCGTGGCGAAACAGTTCGTCTGCATCGCCGATGGCTCCAAATTGGTCGATACCCTGGGCGCCTTCCCGCTGCCGGTGGAAGTGGTACCGATGGCGCGCGCCGCCGTATCGCGCCAGCTGATCGCGCTGGGCGGCACGCCCCGCTTGCGCCTGAAGGCTGGCAGCACGGAAGCGTTCATTACCGACAACGGTGGCGAAATCATCGACGTGCTGGGCTTGCAGATCGCCGATCCGGTGGCGCTGGAACAGCAGATCAACCAGATCGTCGGCGTCATCGCCGTCGGCCTGTTCGCCGTGCGCGGCGCCAATGTTTGCCTGCTGGGCATGCCGGAAGGCGTGCGTACCCTGGCATACTAAGATGCTCGCCGGCAGTTGCCGGCGTTTGCACCTGTCTTACACGGCGGCCCCTTGCGGGCCGCTTGTCATGTACGCCTGACGGTATACGGCCACGGTGCGCAGCAAGCCACCCAAAAAGATGCCGCTGAAGCCACCGTAGGCGAGGCAGACAGGCACGCTGAAGCTGGTCGCATGGGCATAGGCCGGGGCGATGGTCAGGGTCACGGCGACCGCATATTTCATGCAAAAAATGCTCATCATCAAGATCAACGGCACCCAGCTGCCGGGATGCTGCACGCTGGCCCGCTCGGGAATGACGGTTATCTTGCGCGGATCGGCCAGCGACCACGCCAGCGCCGCACCGGCCAGGGCGCCGGCGGCCCAGGCGAATGGCGCCATGCCCGCTAAGCCGAAACTGCCGTACACGCCGCTCAGGGACAGGGCCAGCATGACCAGGGGAATGATGCACAGCTTGCGCAAGCTCACTTCACGCGCGCGGCTGGCCAGCACGCCGCGGTACACGAGGAAGCCCAGGATGGCCCAGACGTAGAGGGGAGTGTGGCTGAAGATTTGCTGCAACATGGTGTCCGCCTTGGAATGAGGTTGTCGATGGACGTACTGTGTCAGCCGGCGGCGTGGGCGGCGAGCGATGTGCGACGAAACGGGAAAGGTCTGCCGTGAAACAGCGTCAGGCGGCGTGAAGCGGGAAGGCGGGACGGAAGGCTGCCCGTGGCGCGTCGGCCACGGGCATTCAAGGCGAAAAACTTATTCCGTTGGTGGAACGTAGCCCATGGCCGCATCGGCGCCATCGCCGAAGAAATGTTTTTCCATCTGCGTGGCCAGGTATTTGCGGGCACGCGCGTCGGCCAGGTTTAGGCGATTTTCATTGACCAGCATGGTCTGGTGCTTGAGCCAGGCGGCCCACGCTTCTTTCGACACCGATTCGTAAATTTTCTTGCCCAGTTCGCCCGGGTACGGTGGGAAATCCAGTCCTTCGGCTTCCTTGTTGAGTTTGATGCAGTGGATCGTGCGGGCCATCAGTGCTCCTGAATCAATGTAGAGATAAAACGTGATTATAAGGCACTTTGCGCCTGCCCTCGCGGGGCCGTCACGGCCAGCTTGCATGGCGTTTATCGTGCCCTTGCGCTGGATCAAATTTGATCTGTGCCGCCCTAGCTAGTAAGATGCCTTATCGCGCCAACCGCTGGCTGCGCCTTGTCCAAGTAAGTAGTAGCAATTAACTAATATGGAATTCTCTATGACCTCAGTGAAAGTCAATGGCATCGACGTCAGCAATGAAGGCAGCTTCGTGCTGTTTGGCGGCATCAACGTACTCGAATCGCGCGATCTCGCCATGCGCGCCTGCGAAGAATATGTGCGTGTGACGCAAAAACTGGGCATTCCCTATGTGTTCAAGGCCAGCTTCGACAAGGCCAACCGTTCTTCCATCCATTCCTACCGCGGCCCTGGCCTGGAAGAAGGCATGCGCATCTTCCAGGATGTGAAGGCGGCGTTCGGCGTGCCCGTGATTACCGACGTGCATGAGCCATGGCAGGCGCAGCAGGTGGCCGAAGTGGTCGACGTGCTGCAACTGCCCGCCTTCCTGGCGCGCCAGACGGACCTCGTCGTGGCCCTGGCGAAAACCGGTAAAGTCATCAACATCAAGAAGCCGCAATTTTTGAGCCCTGGCCAGATGGCCAATATCGTCGAGAAATTCAAGGAAGCGGGTAACGAGCAATTGATCCTGTGTGACCGTGGCACCTGCCTCGGCTATGACAACCTGGTGGTCGACATGCTGGGCTTTGGCGTGATGAAAAAGACGTGCGACGACTTGCCCATCATTTTTGACGTCACGCACGCCCTGCAGCAGCGCGACCCCGGCGGCGCCGCTTCGGGCGGCCGCCGCCAGCAAGTGGCGGACCTGGCCCGCGCCGGCCTGGCCGTCGGCATCGCCGGCCTGTTCCTGGAAGCCCATCCTGATCCTGACAACGCCCGCTGCGACGGCCCCAGCGCCCTGCCACTGGACCAGCTGGAACCATTCCTGGCGCAATTGAAGGCGCTCGATGACCTGGTCAAATCGTTCGCTCCGCTGAATATCAAGTAATAAAATTCAAGCAATAAAAAATCCCGGCATGCCGGGATTTTTCATTTTTACAGTGTCTTGATGAGCACTTGCGATTTACGTTGCCAGTTATACATATGCTGACGGTCCTTCGGCAAATCGTCGACGGTGGCCGGCACGAAGCCCCGCTTCTTGAACCAGTGCGAGGTGCGCGTGGTCAGTACGAACAGTTTGTTCAGGCCGGCGGCGCGCGCGCGGTTTTCCATGTGTTTCAGGATGCGCTCGCCATCGCCCTGGGCTTGCACTTCCGGGTTGACGGTCAAACATGCCATTTCCGCCATCTTTTGCGCGGGGAAGGGGTACAGGGCGGCGCAGCCGAAGATCACGCCATCATGCTCGATGACGGAGAAATAATCGATTTCGCGCTCGATCAGCTCGCGGCCCCGCTTGACGAGGGTGCCGTCCGCTTCCAGCGGTTCGATCAGTTTGATGATGCCGCCCACGTCTTCGATGGTGGCCTGGCGCAGGCTTTCCAGGTTTTCATGGCTGATCATGGTGCCCACGCCATCATGGGTAAACAATTCCAGCAGGGCCGAACCGTCCATCGAGAAGGGTACGATGTGCGAGCGCTCGACGCCGTTGTGGCAGGCCTTGACACAATGTTTCAGGTAGAACGCCGTGGCATCCGGCAAGAAACCGGCCATCAGCACGGCTTCGGCCTGGTGCGACGACAGTTCGCGGATTTCCACGCCCGTGGCGTCTTCCATCATCGGCGTTTCCGTGATGAAAATCAGTTTGTCCGCATGCAGGGCGATGGCGGCGCTGCAAGCCACGTCTTCCATGGTCAGGTTGAACGCTTCGCCGGTCGGCGAGAAGCCCAGCGGCGAGAGCAGCACCAGGCCGTCCGAACCGAGGATGGAGTGGATGGTTTCGGCGTCGACCTTGCGCGTGATGCCCGTCAGTTCCAGGTCCACGCCATCGATCACGCCCAGCGGGCGTGCCGTGATGAAGTTGCCGGAAATGATACGGATGGCCGCATGCGACATGGGCGTGTTCGGCAAGCCCTGGCTGAACGCGGCCTCGATATCGAGGCGCAGCTCGCCGGCCGCTTCCTTCGCGCATTCCAGCGCGGCGATGTCCGTGATGCGCACGCCGTTGTGAAAGCGGCCTTCGACGTTACGCAAGGCCAGTTGTTCCGCCACTTGCGGCCGCGAGCCGTAGACGACGGTGACATTGATGTCCAGCGCATGCAGCAGAGACAAATCATGGGCCAGCACCTGCAGCGCCCCGGCGCTGACGAGTTCACCGGGGAAGGCGACCACGAAGGTCTTGCCGCGAAAGGCGTGGATGTAGGGCGCGACGGAGCGCAGCCATTGGACGAATTGGGTAGGGTTTTCCATTAAGCGCATTATAATTCGCTGCGCGATGTGCGCGCTTAAAATACCTGTAAAAAACAATGTCTTCAGCCAGCAATAAGTCTTCCCCTCCTTCCATCGTTGCAAATGTGCCCGCCAGCGGGGATGTTTCCACGCCTGTCGCCACGCCTGCGCAGGGCCGCCAGCGTCCGCCCGTGAGCCAGCAAAGGCAGCAGCCGCCGCGCACGGAACAGCAGAAACAGCAACAGCAGCAGCGCGCGGGTGAGGGCAAGGCCCAGGCCGCGCGCCCGTCGCGCGAGGGGCAGGAAAGCCGCGAAAGCCGTGATACGGCCCGCGCCGCGCGCGAGGCGGAAAAAGCCTTCCGCAATCCGCTGCCACCGATTACCTATCCGGAAGACTTGCCCGTCTCGGGCCGGCGCGCTGAAATCGCCAAGGCGCTGACGGAAAACCAGGTCATCATCGTCTCGGGCGAGACGGGTTCCGGCAAGACGACGCAATTGCCGAAGATTTGCCTGGAACTGGGACGTGGCCAGAAGGGCATGATCGGCCACACGCAGCCGCGGCGTATCGCCGCTTCCTCGACGGCCAAGCGCATCGCGCAGGAACTCGGTACGCCTCTGGGCGAAACCGTGGGTTTCAAGGTGCGCTTTACCGATACCCTGAGCCGTGGCGCGTCCGTCAAGTTGATGACGGACGGTATCTTGCTGGCCGAGACGCAGACCGACCCGTTGTTGAAAAATTACGACACCATCATCATCGATGAGGCGCATGAACGCAGCCTGAACATCGATTTCCTGCTTGGCTATCTGAAACAGCTGCTGCCGCGCCGGCCTGACCTGAAAATCATCATCACCTCGGCCACCATCGATGCGGAACGCTTTTCGCGCCATTTCGGCACGCCGGAAAAACCCGCGCCCGTGATCGAAGTGTCGGGTCGTCTGTACCAGGTGGAAGTGCGCTACCGTCCCGTGGAGCGCGAGCAGGTAGCCATGCCAGGTTCGGGCGCGAATGTCGGTTCGGGAACAGACCGGCCGGGCCAGCGCACCGCCGCTGCGCGCGAAAAGCGCGACTTGATGGATGCCGTCGTCGATGGCGTGGAAGAGCTGTGCCGCATCGGCTCGGGCGACGTGCTGGTATTCTTGCCCGGTGAGCGCGAAATCCGCGACTGCGCCGAAGCGCTGCGCAAGCACCATCCGCCGCACGTGGAAATATTACCGCTGTTCGCGCGCCTGTCGGCCGAAGAGCAGGAACGCGTCTTCAAGACCAGCAATGCGCGCCGCATCGTGCTGGCCACCAACGTGGCGGAAACCTCGCTGACCGTGCCCGGCATCCGCTACGTGGTCGACGCGGGCCTGGCGCGGGTCAAACGCTACAGCTACCGCAACAAGGTGGAGCAGTTGCAGGTCGAGCCGATCGCCCAGTCGGCCGCCAACCAGCGCGCCGGACGTTGCGGCCGCGTGGCCGATGGCGTCTGCATCCGTTTGTACGAAGAGCAGGATTATCTGCTGCGGCCGAAATTCACGGAGCCGGAAATCCTGCGTTCTTCGCTGGCCGCCGTCATCCTGCGCATGAAATCCTTGCATCTGACGGACGTGGAAACCTTCCCCTTCATCGAGCCGCCGCTGGCGCGCGCGGTGGCTGACGGTTACCAGCTGCTGCAGGAACTGGGCGCCGTCGACGAGGTCAACCAGCTCACGCCACTGGGCAACAAGCTGGCCAAGCTGCCGCTGGACCCGCGCGTGGGCCGCATGATTTTGGCCGCGCTCGATAACGCCTGCCTGACGGAAGTGTTGATCGTTGCCTCGGCCCTGTCCGTGCAAGATCCGCGCGACCGCCCGATGGAGCACCAGCAGGCGGCCGACGAGGCGCACAAGAAGTTTGCCGATGAAAAGTCGGAATTCCTCAGTTACCTGAAAATCTGGCGCTGGTTCGAGTCTGCCATCGAGCACAAGAAAACCAACCGCCAGCTGCAAGACAATTGCCGCACGAATTTCCTGTCGCAGATGCGCCTGCGCGAATGGCGCGACGTGCATTCGCAGCTACTGACCATCGTCAAGGAACAGGGCTGGCGCCTGAACGAAGCGCCGGCTACCTACGACAACCTGCACATGGCTTTGCTGACCGGTTTGCTGGGCAATATCGGTTTCAAGGGCGAGGATGAGCCGGGCGCAGGCTATCTGGGCGCGCGCGGCATCAAGTTCCACATCTGGCCAGGTTCCTCGCTGCTGAAAAAGCCGGGCAAGTGGATCATGGCGGCCGAACTGGTCGACACGACGCGGCTGTACGCGCGATGCGTGGCGCAGATCCAGCCCGAATGGCTGGAAAAAGTCGGCGAGCATTTGCTAAAGAAATCCTGGGGCGAGCCGCGCTGGGAAAAACGCTCGGCGCAAGTGACGGCGTCGGAACGCGCGACTTTGTATGGCCTGGTGGTGTACAGCCAGCGCCGCATCAATTACGGCAATTTCAATTTGCCGGAAGCGCGCGAAATCTTCATCCGCGACGCGCTGGTCGGTGGCGACTTCGATACGCGCGCGCCATTCTTTGCGCACAATCACAAGCTGATCAAGGACATCGAAAACCTCGAACACAAATCGCGCCGCCTGGATGTGCTGGTCGACGATGAACTGATCGCCGCCTTCTACGACAAGCTGCTGCCGGCGGACGTGTGCAATGGCGCCGGTTTCGAAAAATGGCACAAGGATGTCACGCGCGAAAACCCGAAGCTGCTGTATTTGAACCGCGAAGAGCTGATGCGCCACGAGGCGGCCGGCGTGACCACCGACCTGTTCCCGAAAACCATGTCCGTGACGGGCCTGGAAATGGGGCTCACATACCACTTCGAGCCGGGCAGCGTGCGCGATGGCGTGACCTTGAGCGTGCCCCTGTATGCGCTGAACCAGTTGCCGCGCGAGCGCTGCGAATGGCTGGTGCCGGGCATGCTGAAGGAAAAAGTGCATCTGTTGCTGAAATCCTTGCCGCAAAAGCTGCGCCGCCACTGCGTGCCGCTGCCCGATTACGCGGCCAAATTCTGCGAGCGCGTGCACGAGGCGGGCGTGTTTGGCCGCGGTGACCTGATCGACGCCATCATCGCAGACATCCGCACGCAGATCACGATCAATGTGCTGACGACGGACTTCAAGCCGGAAACCCTGCCTGCCCATCACTTCATGAATTTCAAGGTGATCGACGAGCATGGCCGCCAGCTGGACATGGGCCGCAACCTGGCCACCCTGCAGGCGGAGTTCGGTGGCCAGGCGCGCCAGAGTTTCCAGAAGCTGGCCGAAGTGTCGGGCGTCTCCGGCACGGGTACGCCTGCTGCCCGTGTGGCGGGCGCGCAAGTGGCGTCGCGGCTGCAAGCGCAAGCGCAGGGCGCGAACGCCGCGCCAGCCAAGGGCGCAGCCGCTACAGCAACGCCGGCTTCCGTCAATGCCACTGTGTCGCAGCACATGGGCTTGACGGGCTGGACCTTTGGCGAGTTGCCGGAATTGCTGGAAATCGTGCAGGGCAAGCTGACACTGATCGGTTTCCCTGCGCTGGTCGACAAGGGCACGCATTGCGACCTGGAAGTGTTTGACGACCCGACGGTAGCTGCCCGCACGCACAAGATCGGTTTGCGCCGCCTGTTCGCGCTGCAAATGAAGGAGCAGATCAAGTACGTCGAGAAAAGCATCCCTGGTTTACAGCAGATGGGCATGCAATTCATGGCCCTGGGGTCGCAGGAAGAGTTGCGCGAGCAAATCATCAACAAGGCGCTCGATATTGCTTGCTTGCAAGATCCGCTGCCGCTGGACGCCGCCTCGTTTGCCAAGCGTCAGGCGGAGGGCAAGTCGCGCCTGGTCCTGCTGGTAAATGAAATTGCCCGTTTGCTGTCGCAAGTGCTGACGGAATTCCACGGCTTGCCCAAGCGCTTGCAGAATATTCCCGCAGCAGCGGCGGCCGATATCCAGTCGCAACTGCAGGGACTCGTGCATAAACGCTTCCTGACGGAAAACGAGTACACGCAGCTGGCGCACTTCCCTCGTTATTTGAAGGCGATCAATGTGCGCCTGGAAAAGCTGCGCGCCGACCCCGCGCGCGACACCAAGTTGATGGCCGAATGGCAATCGGCGGCCGCACCATACTTGCGTCAGGCCAAGGACCGCCAGGCGGGCAAGAATACGGACCCGAAACTGGTCGAGTTCCGCTGGATGCTTGAAGAACTGCGCGTGTCCCTGTTTGCGCAGGAATTGCGCACGCCGATGCCAGTTTCTGCCAAGCGCTTGCAAAAAGTATGGGAGTCGATGCAACGCTAGGTTTTTCTCCTCTGTAGCGTAGGTCGGATTAGCGGGGCCGCCGAGGTGGGGCGGTGTCGCTGGTGGTGTCGCATTACGCGCTATTAATCTGACCTACGTTCATCCAGCTCATCATCGCTGAGCGAGGAACGCGAGCCCACGTCGCCCTGGCTGCTGCCCGTGCCGGCGCGGCTGCCGCTCATGGAGGTGCCGGACATGCTGCCGTCGCTGCCTGATTGCAAACTGGCGCCCCTGCGCAGGTCGCTGCTGGATGGCATGTGGCTGCCCGCCATGGCGCCGCTGCCGTAGCGCCTGCCGCTGCCATAGAACGCTTCCATCTGTTGGTTCCACGCATCGCTACCCATGTCGGGCCAGTTGTTCTTGTCGAAGCCGGGTGCGTCTTTCAGCTGTTTTTTTTCCACGTTGAGCAGGAAGCGCTTGTTGACGGGGTCCAGGGTCAGGTGTTCCCAAGGGACGGCAAACAGCTTGTCGCCCATGCCCAGGATGCCGCCGAAGGACAGTACGGCATAGGCGATCTGGCCGGTGCTCATGTCGAGCATGATTTCCTTGATGTCGCCCAGTTCCTCGTCGCTGTGATTGTAGACATCGTCGCCGAGCAGGGTGTCGGCCCCCATCAAGGCCGGCCCCGGGCCGTCGTGGTTGCGGTATATGCCCAGGATGTCGCGGTCCAGATAGCTCATGGTGTTCTCTCCTCGTGAAGTGCTGATCGAGTCCCCAGATTACGCATGCACATAAGGTCGCGTTTGATCTGCCTCAATGGTGTCTGCGGCACTTTTATCGGTGTGCAAACGTACGGTGTTGTCCGCCAATTGCGGTACTCTATGCGTTCTACGGAGGAGGCCGCACATGCTGACGATGCAACGATGCAGTGAGATGAACTTGCGCTACGCTCCACAACGACACGCGCGCCGCTTGCCATGGTGAAGCCCGCCACCAAATGGCTGCGTGGGCTATTGCGCGCCGGTAAGGCGCAGCAGCGCACGGCGAACAGGCTGGCCAAGGTGCTGTTCGGGCCCGTGCCAGCCAAGCCCAAGCCTCGCAAGGCCGTGAGCAAGGTCGTGAGCAAAATCGGCGCCAAGGCAGTGGCGAAAACCGTCGCCAAGCCGCGCGCCAGGCCCGCCAGCGATGCCGTGCCCTCGCTGGCGCCGTTCGCCACGCCTCTGTCGCCCCCGCGCGTGCGCAAGCGAACAGCGTCCCCGCCGGGCAAGTGGCTGGCCGCCCACTATGCGCCGTTGCCGGAACTGGGGCAGTTGCCGGGCCGGCGCCTGCCATATTTTCTGTACCTGCCCGAGAAGGCGCCGAGCGCCGCCATGCGCAGCCGGGGCCGGCCGCTGCTGGTGATGCTGCACGGCTGCGAGCAGAGCGCCACGCAGTTTGCCGAAGGCACGCGCATGAACCGCCTGGCCGAGCGCAAGGGCTATGCCGTGCTGTATCCGCAGCAATCGTTGCGTTCGCATGCGCGCCGCTGCTGGAAGTGGTACGACAAGCTGACGCAGGAGGGCGGCGGCGACGTGCGTCTGATCGTCGGCGCCATCGAGCAGGTGGCGGCCCGCTATGCGATCGACCGCGCGCGCATTTATATCTGCGGCATTTCCGCCGGTGCCGGCATGGCGCATATCGTGGCCCTGAACCATCCTCATTTGTTTGCCGCGCTGGGCCTGCATTCCGGACCCGTGTTTGGCGCCGGGCATAATCTGATCGGCGCGCTGCAGGTGATGCAGCATGGCGCTGCCGCCCGTGCCGACGCGGCCATCGATGAAGTGCTGGCGCGCCAGCCCGCGTTTCCCCGCCTGCCCACCATCCTGCTGCAAGGGCAGGCCGACAAGGTGGTGCGGCCCATTAACCAGACGCAACTGGTGCGCCAGAGCGTGCGCGTCAACCGCATGCCAGCCGATACGCTGGTGACGGCGCAGCGTCTGCCTGGCGGTGCGGCGAGCGGACGCAACCCGGCGCATGCGTATGCCTTGCACGATTATCAGGTGGGCAAGGATGTGCTGCTGCGCGTGGCGCAGGTCGAGCACCTTGAACACGCGTGGAGCGGTGGCGACGCCAGTCTGCCGTTCAACGACAAGGCAAAGCCCGACGCCAGCAAGATGCTGCTCGATTTCTTCGCCAGCCACCACCGCCGATAAGCCACCGTGCCGCGCCGCAACGTCGCTGCAGGCACTGGTACGC
This sequence comes from Janthinobacterium sp. DSP2-3-3, assembly GCF_049897325.1. Classification (NCBI taxonomy): domain Bacteria; kingdom Pseudomonadati; phylum Pseudomonadota; class Betaproteobacteria; order Burkholderiales; family Oxalobacteraceae; genus Janthinobacterium; species Janthinobacterium sp. DSP2-3-3. The sequence continues at coordinate 408,944 of NZ_JAFCWA010000003.1, forward strand.
ACCGTTCCTCTGTTACCCGCAGCGCTGGCCGTGCCGCCGCTCGGCCGCGCCAGCGCGCCTGTCGCGCCCTTTTCAACTCCGCCACCGAATGCCGGCCTACCCTCGATTTCTCATGAGTGGTATTGCTGCGGTATTTAAAAATCACAAAAATAGGCGCTAAAAATACTAACTGGTATACAATTGGTACACGTTTTCAGTGTGTATCGTGTCCGCCGTCCCATGCCCCGACGGTAGACATGCACTGACGGCAGCCACCCACGTTACGGAACGCGCCATGTCCATCAAGTCCAGGCAGTTGTTGTGGTTTTTTGCGTTTTTCCTCGTCTTTGAACTGAATATCTATCTGTCGAACGATATGATCATGCCGGCGATGCTGGGCATCGTCGACGAGTTCCAGGCGGAGAAAAAATTCGTTCCCTTGTCCCTGAGCCTGTATCTGCTGGGCGGCAGCTCGCTGCAGATTTTCCTGGGTCCGCTGGCCGACTGCATCGGCAAGCGCAAACTCGTGCTGACTGGCAATGCCTTGTTCTTGCTGGCCACGCTGGCGGTGCCGTTTGCCGCTTCGATCGAGCAATTTCTCGCTCTGCGTTTCATCCAGGGCATGGGCTGCTGCTTCATCTTCGTCGGCTATGCCATGATCCATGAACTGTTCGATGACATGGCGGCCGTCAAGCTCAGCAGCATTTTGTCGAGCACCACCATCCTCGCGCCCCTGGCCGGCCCCATCCTTGGCAGCGCCATCATCAGCCGGCTGGACTGGCGCTACGTGTTTTTCCTTTCCGGCCTGCTGGCGCTGCTGTCCTTGCTGGGCCTGTTCAAGACCATGCCGCGCGCGGCGCCGACACAGCCGCGCCTGGATGGCCGCGCCATCGTGCGCAGCTATATCGCCATTTTCAGCAACGGGCGCTTCATGTTCGGCATGTTCACGGCCGGGCTTGCCACCGTGCCGCTGACGGCCTGGATCGGCTTTTCGCCCATCTTCGTGCTGCAGGAGATGGGCGCCTCCTATGCCACCTATATCGCGCTGCAATGCGTGATTTTGTCCGGTTTTGTGCTCAGCAGCATCGCTATCCAGCGCCTGCGGCAGGATTTCCCGCTCGTGCATCTGCTGCGCCTGGGCGGGCTGATCGCGGCCGCCGGCATGCTGGGCGCCGGCGCGGGCCGCCATCACGTCGATGTATTTGCGGCGTGCATGTTTGTCTATTCCATCGGCTTCGGCCTGTTCAATGGCGCCCTGATCCGCAGCGCGCTCACGGCCAGCAAGGAATCGATGACACTGACGACGGCCGCCATGAGCTTGCTGTACTGCATTTATTTGTCGGCCTGGCTGCAGCTGTACAACGTGCTGTGCCAGCGCTTCGGCTATGCGTTGGAAACGTATGCGCTGCTGAATATCCCCGTCATCGTGGTCATCGCCGCCTGCCTGCTGCTGTTTACGCGGGGCATGGCGGGGCGCCGGGAAAGCGAGGTGCGGCTGGCCCGGCACTGATGGCGCAACGATGCGCATGTTCTCGACCTTGTTTTACCTCCTGCGACGTTTACTGACACTCTCCTGCGGAAGATGGTGCGCCCATGAAAATAGATGACCTGGCCTCGAAACACGAACAAGCAAAGATTTTCAACCTGGAGTACGAGTTTCGCATCCACCGGCTGAAACTCGATTACATCACCCTGGCCGATGTCCGGCCGGCCGGCAGAGATCTGGAACAACTGGCCGTGGAGCACCAGGCGGGCACCGCCGCCCTGCGCAGCTTCGTTGCCGCCAATTTTACGCATTTCAATGCCGCAAGCTGTTCCTCGCTCAGTTGCATCCCCACGCGGGCGCTGGGCGATGACGAGCGTTATCTGCACCGCATCTGGATGGGCGGGCCGTTGCCGGCCATCGCCTTTGAGGCGATCCAGCAGTGGGGCGCGGCGCTGGAAGAGGTGCGGCAGAATGGCGGCGCGCCGTATGTCTCCATCCTGTGGGCCTGGGATGCGCAGCAATTGCGCCATGATGCGCGTTTCAGCCCTACGGGCGGCGCCGGGCGCTATACGATAGGCCGCTATGCCATCGGCGGCACGACACTGCATATCAACTCGCTGCGCGCGCTGGCGCTGGACTTTGCGCCGGCCCGCTTCGACATACTCGATACCCTGCATACGCAGCGCTACTTCGCCACCTTGTCCGATTATTTCCGCATCCTCATCATGTGCGAATACGGCGGCATGTATATGGATGTCGATACGATCCCGCATAATCCGGCGACGATTTTCCTGATGAAGCCGGAAGTGCCCGATTATTTCCAGCACAAGGAGGGTGACGGCGAAGAGCGCCAGCATGTCAGCTGGATGAATCTGTTTCTCGATGAAACGGGCATGCTGATCGCCAAGAAGAACGATGCCGCGCTGCGGGTGATTCAGCGTAATGTGAATCTCGCTTATGCGCGCATCGACGGGGAAATCCCCCGTTCCTGCCCGCAATTCGAGGCGCAGCTGTTCGGCCAGTTCTATGCCGAATGGAAGAAAAACCTGGGCGTGACCCTGCTCAGCCATGCCGAGTTTTACCAGCGCTATTGCGTGCTGTATGACGGCGCGCGGGAAGCGGTGGCGGGCGGCATCCGCGGCATGCGTTTGCTGGACGATATCATTACCGATATACACATTCCCCTCAGCGACGAGGAGCGTCGCGCGTATGCGCGCTGCGTGGCGCGGCTCGATGAAATCGATTGGCAACTCGACGATCCTTTGCGCCTGGTCAACATTGTTGATGTGTTCGACATCGAGGAAGTGCCGCGCATGGCGTATGCGGCTCAGCTGCGGGCGGACATCGATCACTTCCACTATTATTCGGTGCTGTCGGACGACCCGCAACTGGACCGCGTGAATGCCGTCTTTTGCCGCTACCTGCTGGCCCACCGTTCGCAGCATATTGCCGCGGGCAATTTCTGGCGTCCCACCGTGGGCCGCCACGGCAGCCGCATGCCGGCCGTCGGCGATGCCGCTCCGTCCGGCGACGAGGTGCAGGCGGGCTTGCTGTCGCATGCGCCGCTCAAGCTGGTGGCGGGCGAACTGCTGGGCGATGAGACGAAGAACCGCATGGCGAAGCTGCTGTTTGCCACCAGTTACCTCGAATACTGCTCGTTTGGCAATAAACTCAATTTGCAGTTCGTCGAATTGCAGCGGCGGCAGAATATCGACCCCTACCTGGCGCACATCCATGGCCTGCATGACGAGGACGGGCGCTTCATCGGCTTCTTCACGGCCGCGACGATGGACGAGTTCCAGGCTTGCGGCGCCGTCTCGTATTACCGCGATGACATGAAGGCGCTCGACGATGCCTATGATGCATTCGTGCTTGCGCATGCGCGCGCCGACGACTGTTTCGTCAGCAGCCTGGCCATCGACGAGAAATATCGGGGCCAGGGCCTGTTCCGGCAGATGTTCCATGAAATCCGCGACCTGGCCAGCCGCAAGGGCTGTGCGCGCATCACCTTGACGGTGTGGGAAAAGAGCGAAGCGCTGCAAGTGTATCTGCACAAGGGTTTTCGCAGCGTGGGCACGTTCGACTATGCCTACAGCCTGTTCTATGACCGCCTGCACTTTCTCGTTTATGAAGGGAACTGAGGAAGGAAACTGAGGAAGGAAACTGAGGAAGGAAACTGAGGGGGAAACCGAGGAGGGAAACTGAGGGGTAGCAGGGGCGGCCGGCAGCCGCCCCATGAAGATGCTTACAAGGCCAGGAAGGCCAGGGCCGCCACGGCCGTCGGCAGCAGGGCGCCGGCCAGCAGGCCGACAGCGCCGATCGATTCATCCTTGAAGCCGCGGCGCAGCAGGGATACGCCGGCCGGGTTCGGCGCGTTGGCGATAACGGTCAGGCCGCCGCCGGCCACGGCGCCGGCCACCAGCATGTATTTCGCTTCGTCCGTCATGCCGACGATCAGCGAGCCCAGGTAAGTCAGGGCCGCATTGTCGGTGATCGCCGTCAAGCCCAGCGCGCCGAAGAACAGGGCCAGCGGCTTCAGGCTCGAGACGATGGGCTGCAGCCACCATTGCTGCATGCCGCCCAGCACCACCAGGCCGCCAAGGAAGAAGCCGACCAGCAAGCCCTCTTTCAGGATCAGCGGGCTCTGATAGCGCTCATACGCCTGCACAAAGCCGAGAAAGAACAAGAACAAGCCGAAGAACAGCACGGGATGGTGCGCCAGGGCCACCACGCCGCCCAGCACGATCATGTGCACGAGGCTGATGGCCAGCGGCACTTTCGGCGGTTCCACCTCGCCGGCTTTCGGCTTGATATCGGACGTGTTGCTATGCAGATATTTGCGTAGCAATATGCTCACGCCCGTGGCATTGACCAGCACGGCGATGGCGGCTTTCCAGCCGAAATGGCTGGCCATGAAAGCGCTGTCCCAGTTCCACGTGGCGGCCACCATCAGCACGGGCGGCGCCGCGTATGAGGTCAGGGTGCCGCCGATGGAAACGTTGACGAACAGCACGCCCAGCGCGCCGTATTTCAGCCATTCGGGGATGCCCGGGCGGAAGATTTGCGGCGCCAGCATCAGCGCGGCCAGGGTCATGGCGGCCGGTTCCGTGATCATCGAGCCCGTCAGGGGCACGAGCGCCAGGCCCAGCCAGACGAGGGCCAGTTCCGTGCGCAGCGGCATCACGCGCGCCACCCCTTTGAGCAGGCGCTGCACGGCGTCGAGCACGGGGCGCGAGGCGGCCACCACCATGACGACAAAGACGAACAGCGGTTCCGTGTACTGGCGCGATTCGGCATACTCGATGGCCGCCTCGCTGCCCGAGACAAAGGCCATGATGATGATCAAAATGAAGGCCCAGAAGCCGAACACGACTTCCACTTCGCCCAACAGATGCAGCAGGCCTGCATGGCGGGGATGGCGCTGCGCCAGGGTTTCAAACGACTTGGCGGTGAAGGTGTGGATGAGCGCAAGGCCGAAGATGATCGCGCTGATGAGTTGGATGGTGGTCAAATGCGTTTCCTTATGGACGGAGGGAGCCGACTGGTGTGTTGCCAGGCGGTAAGGAGAGTGCTTATGGTACAGCAATCGATGCCAGAAACGGGGTTTTTCGGACATGGCGGGACGGCCCCTGCGGTGGTGACAGGCAGATAATACGCAGATAAGCCTTGCCAAAAGAGGGACTGAATAGTACTGTATATGCATACAGTATTTATCCTCATAACTAACTATGCAACATTCCCAATTGATGGCCTCGCCGGAAGCCTTGCACCCGTCCCTGTGGCGCGCATCGCAGCTGGGGCAGGGCGCCGCACGCTGCCTGGACACGGGTTTTGCCGTCTTGTCCGCGCAACTACCGGGCGGCGGCTGGCCCAGCGGTAGCCTCATCGATCTGCTGGTGCAGCAGCCGGGCAGCGGTGAATTGCGTCTGCTGGCGCCCGCGCTGGCGCAGCTGCCGGGCTTGCCCATCGTGCTGTTGCAGCCGCCCCATCCGCCGCAGGCGCTGGCCCTGGCTGCGCAGGGTCTGGCGCCGTCGCAGCTGCTGTGGCTGAAGAGCGCCGGCAGCAAGGATGCCTTGTGGGCGGCGGAAAACATCTTGCGCAGCGGCAGTTGCGGCGCCTTGCTGTTCTGGCAGTCGCACGTGCGCGGCGACAGCCTGCGCCGGCTGCACCTGGCCGCGCAAGGCGGCAATACCCTGTTTTGCATGCTGCGCCCGCTGCACGGCGCGCAGGATGCGTCGCCGGCGCCGCTGCGCCTGTCCGTGCGCCCGGCCGCCGGCGGCATCGAGATCGGCTTCATCAAGCGCCGCGGGCCGCAGCGCGACGCGCCCCTGTTCTTGCCCCTGCAACCCCCTTCATTATTGCTACGCCATGCGACTCTGGATCGGCCTGTGCCTGCCCCGGCTCCCGCTCGAAGTGTTTTGCCCGCGCTGGTCGGCTGATCAGCTGGGCGCGGTGCTGGAGCAGGAGCAAGTGATGGCCCTGTCGCCGCTGGCGCGGGCGGCCGGCATCCGGCCGGGCATGCGCCGCGCGGGCGCGCTGATGCTGGCGCCGCAGGCGCGCCTGCACGAGCGCTCGCTGGACCTGGAAGCGCAAGCCCTGCAAGCGGTGGGGCTGGCGCTGCTGCAATACTCGCCGCTGGTGGCGCAGGGCGAGGAAGCAACCCTGCTGGTCGACGCGGGCGCCAGCTTGCGCCTGTTCGGCGGCGTGCGCGCCCTGTGCCGGCAGATTGCGGCCAGTTTGCGCGCGCTGGGCTACACGGCACAGCTGTCGTGCGCGCCCACGGCGCGCGGTGCCTGGCTGCTGGCGCGCGCCGGTACGCGCCGGGGCCGCGTGCTAGGCATGGATAGTCTCGTGCGCCGCCTCGACCGCCTGCCGTGCACCTTGCTGCCGCCCGCGCGCCCCTATCTCGACTGGTTCGAAGGTATCGGTTGCCGCACTCTGGGGCAGTTGCGCCAGTTGCCCCGGCCCGGTTTGCAGCGCCGTTGCGGCGTGGCCTTGCTGGATATGCTCGACGATGCGCATGGCCACAGAACGGAATTGTTCGTGTGGCTCGAAGCCCCACCCACGTTCCGCGCCAGCCTGGAATTGTTCGATCGCGTGGAGCATGCAGACGCCTTACTGTTCGGCGCGCGCCGCCTGCTGCAGCAAATGACGGGCTGGCTGTGCGCGCGGCAATTCGCCGTCGAGCGCATTCAGTTGCTGCTGGCGCACGAGCGGGGCAGGGTGGCGCGCCCGCCCACCGTCATCGAGCTGGCGCTAGGCGAGGCCGTCTGGCGCGACGAGCACCTGGTGCGCTTGCTCAAGGAGCGTCTGGCGCAGCTGGTGTTGGATGCGCCCGTGATCGGCCTGACCCTGGAAGCGCTGCAGGTGCAGCCCATGGCGCCGCCCAGCGAGAGCCTGTTTCCCGAACCGGGTGGCACGCCGCAGGAGCGCCAGCGCCTGATGGAATTGCTGGTGGCGCGCCTGGGCGCCGAGAATGTCTTGCAGGCAGCACCACGCGCCGATTACCGCCCCGAAGCAGCCAACCAGTGGCTGCCGCTGCCGGCCAAGGTCGTCGGCAAAAGCGCGTTGCCGGACTTGCCGCCCGGTTTGCCCGGCATGCCCCGTCCCGGCTGGCTGCTGGCGCAACCGGTGGCCCTGTTGATGCGCGAGCACCGGCCCTTCTATGGCTCGCCTTTGAAAATGGTCTCTGTCGCCGAGCGCATCGAGGCGGGCTGGTGGGGCCAGTCGCAGGCGCGCGATTATTTCATCGCCGAAGGCCTCGACCACGCCCATTACTGGGTCTACCGCGAACGCATCGCAGGCAGCGGAGAGGACGCCGCACCGCGCTGGTTCCTGCATGGTTTGTTTGGCTGAGTGGCGGCCAGAGCGTTTCAAGCGGCGCGCAACGCACATTGCCCTGCTTGGCTATACTTGCTTGCGCCGCGTCATTCACCTCAATAAGGATTCCCATGTCCCAAGTCTCCGACTTCCCTATCACCGAGAAATGGCCTGCCCGGCATCCCGAGCGCCTGCAGTTGTACTCGCTGCCGACGCCGAACGGCATCAAGGTCTCCATCCTGCTGGAAGAGCTGGGCCTGGCGTACGAGCCGCACCTGGTCAGCTTCGAGCAAAACGACCAGCTGTCGCCCGCATTCCTGTCCCTCAATCCGAACAACAAGATTCCCGCCATCCTCGACCCCAACGGTCCCGATGGCCAGCCGCTGGCCCTGTTCGAATCGGGCGCCATCCTGCTGTACCTGGCCGAGAAAACGGGCAAATTCATTCCCCAGGATGCGGGCCTGCGCTATGAAACGATACAGTGGCTGATGTTACAGATGGGTGGCATCGGCCCCATGTTCGGCCAGGTGGGCTTCTTCCACAAATTTGCCGGCAAGGACTACGAAGACAAGCGTCCGCTGGAACGCTATATCGGCGAGGCCAAGCGCTTGCTGGGTGTGCTCGAGCAGCGCCTGCAGGGCCGCGACTGGATCATGGGCGGGCAGTACACGATTGCCGACATCGCCATCTTCCCTTGGGTGCGCTGCCTGGTGGGTTTCTATGCTGCGGGCGATCTCGTCGGTTTCGACCATTTCCCGAATGTGCAGCGCGCGCTGGAAGCGTTTCTGGCCCGCCCTGCCGTCATGAAAGGTATCGACATACCCACGCGTACTTAAAACAGCTGGCGGCCTGGCGGCGCTACAATGCGCCATCGGCCGCGCTGCGCGGCAGCTTTGATCCGAGACAATGAAATCCACCCGGCAAGACTTTCCCGGTGCGCATGGCCATGTGCTGGCGGCGCGCCTCGATGCGCCCGACGACGTCATCCGCGCGTACGCGCTGTTCGCCCACTGTTTTACCTGCGGCAAGGACGTGCTGGCCGCGCGGCGTATCGCGCAAGGCTTGACGCAGCATGGCATCGCCGTCTTGCGCTTCGACTTCACGGGACTGGGCGCCAGTGAGGGCGAGTTTGCCGCCACCAATTTCTCGTCGAATGTCGACGATTTGCTTGCCGCTGCCGATTTCTTGCGGGCCAGACACTCTGCGCCGCAATTGCTGATCGGCCACAGCCTGGGTGGCGCCGCCGTGCTGGCCGCTGCCGCGCAAGTGCCGGAGGCGACGGCCGTGGTGACGCTGGCCGCCCCCAGCACGCCCGCGTATGTGACGCGCATGTTCAGTGAGCACCTGGAGCAAATCGCCGCCGAGGGTGAAGCGCTGGTGCAGCTGGAAGGGCGGCCATTTCGCATTCGCCAGCAATTCGTCGACGACGCGGGCAGCCACAGCTTAAAAGAGCATATCGCCGGCCTGCGCCGGGCCCTGCTGGTGATGCACGCGCCGAACGACACGACGGTGAGCCTGTCGAATGCGATGGATATCTTTACGGCAGCCAAGCACCCGAAAAGTTTCGTTTCGCTCGATGACGCCGACCACTTATTGACGGGGCGCAATGATGCCGCCTATGTCGCCAACGTCATCGCCGCCTGGAGCGCGCGTTATATCAATTAAGCTGAACTAAGTTGTCTCCCATGAAAAACGCCGCGGCAGCAGAAGCTGGCGCGGCGTGCAGTAGATGTGGTCAGGTGTACTCAGTCTTCGTCAAACTCGGCCGAAAGATCCTTCCAGCCCTTGCCCACGGCAAAGGCGGAAAATTCCTCGGGCGCTTCCAGAACGATTAGTTTCTTGTCTTGCAAGCCCAGGTCGCCATGACCGAAGTCGGGGCCGACGTAGCCGAGGCTGCGCAAGCGGGCCAGGATGTGGCCGACCAGGGTCTTGTCCTTGTAAGCGCCTGTTTCGAGCGGGGCGGCGAAATCGACGTAGACGTCGATGATGCCGTAGCCTTCGTCGAAGATGCGGATGGCCTTGATGTCGTGGGCACGGCCGTAGCCGTCGGTGGCCTTGAAGGGGCCGCTGAGCTGGATGTCGGTGTCATTATTCATGCCGCCAGCATACACCAAAAGCCGGTCCCGCATAGGGGACGCCATGCAAAATCCCCTCGGGCTGGCCGTGTAAAAATTTCTTACAAATTTAGCGTCGTCTGGGGCGCTTTTCGCCAATTTCAAGGCCTTGAAGACCGCTTGATCGTCCTTAGATTGGGTAGCAAGCGGATGCTCACGGTGAGGTCCGCCCCTCTTATCGCTTCATTTGAAAAGGATATTTATCATGCGTACTTTTGACCTTGCTCCCCTGTACCGTTCCGCCATTGGCTTTGACCGCCTGGCCCAACTGCTCAACGAACAGCGCGCCGATGCACAGCCCAGCTATCCCCCCTACAACATCGAACTGGTGTCGGAAGATAAATACCGCATCGTGATGGCATTGGCCGGTTTCTCGCGCGAAGAGATCGACATTATCACCGAACGCGACTCGCTGCACGTCACGGGCCGCAAGCAGAAAGATGGCGTCGAGCGCACGTTCTTGCACCGCGGCATCGCTGCCCGCGATTTCGAACAGCGTTTCCAGCTGGCCAACCATGTAAAAGTCACGGGCGCCACGTTTGAAAACGGCATGCTGACCATCGACCTGGTGCGTGAAGTGCCGGAAGCGCTGAAACCGCGCAAGATCGAGATCGGCACCGGCAGCGACATCCACGCCACCGCCGCTAACGTTAATGCGTTGGAACAGCGCCAGGCAGCCTGAGCTGAGCTAAGTTGAGTTGATTTCGGCGCCACGCGCTGGCGTTGGCGGGAGGGGGCATCCCCTCCCCATGCAGTAAAATACTGGCCGGTTGATCCGGCCAGTGTCACGTTCAGAGCCCGTTCGGGCCCTTCATCGCCCGCCATGCAGGGTGCATGCGGTGCGCAAGATTAAACCATGCTTAAAGGCGCAAACGCCTGTTTCCAAATGGAAAAATGTTAAGCACCGCCTAAGACTCGTGGGCCACTATTGCATACATCAAAATCTCATTGAATGAGGAGCAATTCATGGAACAGCAAACGAATACCGCATCGCTGAAAATCAAACGCACCGTAGCCGCGCTGGCCGCGATCGGTGTGCTGGGCGCCGGTGGCGCCATGGTGATGCATCAGAACAATGCCGGCGCGAATGCCGCCGCTGGCACGCCCGCCGCCCCGGTGGCTGCCGCTGTCGCGCCCGCTGCCAGCGCGCCGCTGGTGGCCTTGCCCGACTTTAGCCAGATCGCCGCGCGCAACAGCCCGGCCGTCGTCAATATCAGCGTGACGGGCAGCACCAAGGTGGCCTATGACCCCTCGGCCCAGGCCGGCAATGACGATTTCGGCAACGACCCGTTCTTCGAATTCTTCCGCCGCTTTCAGGGGCCGCAAGGCGGGCAGCGCGGTGGCCGCGACGTGCCCACGCACGGCCTCGGTTCCGGCTTCATCGTCAGCCCGGACGGCATCATCATGACCAACGCTCACGTGGTGCGCGATGCGCGCGAAGTGACCGTCAAGCTCAACGACCGCCGCGAATTCCGCGCCAAGGTGCTCGGCACCGATCCGAAGACCGATATCGCCGTGCTGAAGATCGATGCCAACAACTTGCCCATCGTGCCGCTCGGTCATTCGAGCGACCTGAAAGTGGGCGAGTGGGTACTGGCCATCGGTTCTCCTTATGGCTTCGACAGCACGGTGACGGCGGGCGTGGTCAGCGCCAAGGGCCGTTCCCTGCCCGACGACAGCAATGTGCCGTTTATCCAGACCGACGTGGCGGTAAACCCCGGCAACTCGGGCGGTCCCTTGTTCAACACGCGCGGCGAAGTGGTTGGCATCAATTCGCAGATCTATAGCCAGACGGGCGGCTTTCAGGGTCTGTCGTTCGCCATCCCGATCGACCTGGCCGGCCGCATCAAGGACCAGATCGTCGCCACGGGCAAGGCCAGCCACGCCAAGCTGGGCGTGACGGTGCAGGAAGTCAACCAGGGCTTTGCCGACTCGTTCAAGCTGGCCACGCCGGAAGGCGCCTTGGTGGCCAATGTGGAGCGCGGCAGCCCGGCCGACAAGGCGGGCTTGAAATCGGGCGACGTGGTGCGCAAGGTGAATGGCCAGCGCATCATCGGCTCGGCCGACTTGCCGGCGCTGGTGGGCACGTCCTTGCCAGGCGACAAGATCAGCATGGATGTCTGGCGTGACGGCAAGATTGTCAGCCTGACGGCAACCCTGGGCAATGCGGCCGACAAGGTGGCCGAGGTGGCGAAAAGCGATAGCGCGGCCGGCAAGGTAAAGCTGGGCCTGGCCCTGCGTCCGTTACAATCGGATGAAAAACGCGAGGCGGGCATCAGCGCCGGCCTGCTGGTGGAAGACGCGGGCGGTGCTGCCGCGAATGCCGGAGTCCAGCCGGGCGACGTGCTATTGTCGGTGAATGGTCGTCCCGTCAACACCGTCGAACAGGTGCGCGATGTGGTGGAAAAATCCGCCAAGTCGGTGGCCTTGCTGATACAGCGCGGCCCCGATAAGATCTTCATCCCCGTGCGTTTGGGTTGAAAACGAGAATAACGAGATAGAGAGGCAAGTCATGCGCTTATTGCTGGTAGAAGACGACACGATGATCGGCGAGGTGGTGCTCGACTTGCTGCGCGCCGAGCATTACGCGGTGGACTGGGTCAAGGATGGCGACATGGCCGACACAGCCCTGCAAACGCAGACCTATGACCTGGTGCTGCTGGACCTGGGCTTGCCGCGCAAGGATGGTCTCGACGTGCTGCGCTCGATGCGTTTGCGCAAGCTCGATACCCCGGTGCTGGTGGCCACGGCGCGCGACGCCGTCGAGCAGCGCATCGCGGGCCTTGACGCGGGCGCCGACGATTACGTCTTGAAGCCGTATGATCTCGACGAATTGCTGGCGCGCATCCGCGCCCTGCTGCGGCGCGCCTCGGGGCGGCCGGAGCCGATCTTCGAACATCAGGGCGTTTCCATTAATCCGCTGACGCGCGAAGTGATCGCCGAGGGCCACCCGGTCAACCTGTCGGCGCGCGAATGGGCCGTGCTGGAAGCCTTGATCGCGCGTCCCGGCATCGTGCTGTCGCGCGCGCAGTTGGAAGAAAAGCTGTACAGCTGGAAGGATGAAGTCAACAGCAATGCCGTGGAAGTGTATATTCATGGCTTGCGCAAGAAGTTGGGCAGCGATTTGATCCAAAACGTGCGCGGCCTCGGTTACATGGTGCCCAAGGCATGAGGATGAAGGTCACGGTGACGCATTCGCTGCGCGGCCGCCTGCTGTGGTTTTTGCTGGCGGCCATCATCATGGCGGCCCTGGCGCAGGCGTCGATCGCCTACCGCAGCGCCCTGTACGACGCCGACCAGATCTTCGATTACCACATGCAGCAGATGGCCCTGTCGCTGCGCTCCGGCGCGCCGCTGGCCAACCATGCGCAAGCCTTGCCGGCCGACCCCGTCAACAACGACATGGTGGTGCAGGTGTGGACGCCGGACGGCGTGCAAGTCTTCCGCTCGATCACGCGCGCGGAATTGCCGCAGCGCGCCGTGCTGGGTTTTTCGAATGTGAAAGCCAACGGCACCACTTACCGTATCTTCTCCGTGCAAACCAGTTCCCAGACCGTGCAGATCGCCCAGGACATGGCCGTGCGCAAGCGCATGGCCGGCAGCCTGGCGCTGCGCACGGTGGGGCCGATTGCCCTGATGGCGCCGATATTGATGCTGGTCGTGTGGTGGGTCGTCAGCGGTTCGCTGGCGCCCGTTTCGCGCGTGCGCAAGCAAGTGGCGGCGCGCCAGGCGGACGATCTGTCGCCCGTCTCGGAAGCGGGCTTGCCCGATGAAGTGCGCCCGCTGGTGCATGAATTGAACCTGCTGTTCGGTCGCGTAAAAACGGCGTTCGACGCGCAGCAGCATTTCGTCGCCGACGCCGCACATGAATTACGCACACCGCTGGCAGCCCTGAAACTGCAGGTACTCAGCCTGGAGCGGGCCGAATCGGAAGAAAAGCGCAGCCTGGCGATTTCGCGCGTCAGCGCCGGCATCGAGCGGGCCACGCGCCTGGTCGAGCAGTTGCTGGTACTGGCGCGCCAGGAGGCGAGTGCCGCCAGCGGCGACCAGTTGCAGGCGGTGGATTTGAACGATGTCGTCAAGCGCGCGCTGGGCGACATGGCTGGCATCGCGCAAGCGCGCAAGATCGACCTGGGCCTGCACCACATGGACCCGGCCAGGGTGGCGGGGCAGGCCGATGCCCTCAACATCATGCTACGCAACCTGGTCGACAACGCCATCAAGTACACGCCGCAGGGCGGCACGGTCGATATCGACTTGCGCGCCAGCTCCGTCGGCGTGACGTTATCGGTGGAAGACAGCGGCCCCGGCATCCCGCCCGAGGAGCGCGAACGCGTCTTCAGCCGCTTTTACCGCGTACCCGGCACGGACGCCAACGGCAGCGGCCTGGGGCTGGCCATCATCAAGGCCATCGCCGAGCGCCATGGCGCGCGCCTGGTGCTGGACAAATCCGAGCGCCTGGGCGGCCTGTGCGTGCGCGTGGAATTCCCCTTGACGGCGAAAAAATGAGGCAGATTTCCCTCCAGATCGCGGCGCGATGAGGCGGATCTTTAACCGCGTGCATTGACGTGCGCGCCGTGGCCCTATATTGTCTGCGAAACAAGCAGAACCAGACCACGGAGCGCACATGCAGAGAATCGGATTTTCAGGAACCCTCGACCCCATCACCAACGGCCATATGTGGGTGATCGGCGAAGCGCGTTCGCTTGCCGACGAGGTGATCGTGTTCCTGTCGCAAAACCCCGCCAAGAAGCCGCAATTTCCCGCCGAAGACCGCAAGCGCATCATCGAGCAGAGCGCGCGCGAGTGCGGCTGGGAGAATGTGCAAGTGGTCATCGTCAAGGGCGATTACACGGCGCGCGCGGCGAAAAAGCATGGCTGCGATTATCTGATCCGCGGCATCCGCACGACGGCCGATTTCGACTATGAAAACCTGATCCAGCAAACGAATGTGGACGTGCTGCAGGGCGCCAAGACGATTTTCGTCATGCCGCCGCGCGACCTCGGTTCCGTCAGCTCCAGCTTCGTCAAGGCGCTGGAAGGCCCCGTGGGCTGGAACTGGACCATGAAGAAATTCGTCCCCGGCCCGGCCTATCAGGCGTGGATACTCGACTGCCTGCGCAAGGAGTGGGAAGCGCTGTGGAATTACGCCACCGCCTCGCAAGCCGACATCGCGCTGGCGGATCACTGGTTCGCGCACCTGACAGGGCCGCAGGCATATGGCGGCACGGACCGCCACTATCACAACCTCGACCACCTGGTGCACGGCCTGTCGGAAATCCGCGTGTGGGCCGACAATACCTATGCGCCCAAACGCGACAGCGCGCTGGTCAAGAAAGCCTTCTGGTTCCATGACGCCGTTTATAGCCACGACGAAGACGCCCTGTATTCCAGCGAAGAGGCGAGCGCCCAGCTATGGCTGGCCAGCGGCCTCGATGCCGGGGACAACCTCGATGTGGCGCAATTGATACGCGCCACCGACCATTTCCAGGGACCCGGCATCAGCCACGTGCTGAAGGATGCGATGCTCAGCGCCGACCTGGCCATCCTGGGCCAGGATGAAGAGGTCTACCACGCGTACACGCAAGCCATCGGCCGCGAATATGCGCATGTGGACCCCGTGCGCTTCAACCAGCAGCGGGGCCTGGCCCTGCAGCACCTGTGCGCCAAGGCGCAGGCGGGCCAGCTGTTTGGCGATGCGTATTTCGCCGACCAGTACAACGAGCGGGCGATAGCGAACATGCAGAAAGAGATTGCGGCGCTGGCGGGCGGCTGATTGTCGTTAGCCGCTTGCCAGCCCTGATTTTCCGTCCTAGCGGGGTGTAGCCTTGGCGCGCGCCGCGTGCAGCTTTTTAAAGCTGTCGATCAGGCGCTGGTGCCTGTCGAGGCCTTCCAGCTGCATGCTGGTCGGGGGCAGGCCGAAGAAGCGCACGCTGCCGTCCACCGAGCCCAGCACCGCGTCCATGCGGGCGTCGCCATACATGCGGCGGAAATTGAGCACGTAATCGTCCAGCTCCAGCGTGTCATCGAGTTCCACTTCCAGCACCACGTTCAAGGCTTGATAGAACAGTTTGCGCTCGAGCGTGTTGTCGTTGTACTGCAGGAAGGTTTCCACCAGCTCTTTCGCTTCCTCGAATTGCTGCAAGACCAGATGAATCAGCAGCTTCAATTCCAGCGTCGTCAGCTGGCCCCACACCGTGTTTTCGTCAAACTCGATGCCGATCAGGGTGGCGATGTCGCCGTACTCGTCGAGCTCGCTGTTTTCCAGGCGCTCCAGCAGGTCTTCCAGGCTGGCATCGTCCAGCCGGTGCAAGTTCAGGATGTCGGCGCGGAACAGCAGCGCCTTGTTGGTGTTGTCCCAGATCAAATCTTCAACCGGATACACTTCCGAATAACCGGGCACGAGGATGCGGCAGGCGGTGGCGCCCAGCTGGTCGTACTCGGCCGTGTACACTTCCTTGCCCATGTCGGCGAGGATGCCGAACAGGGTGGCCGCTTCCTCGGCATTCGAGTTCTCGCCGTGGCCGGAAAAATCCCACTCGACAAAATCGTAATCGGCCCTGGCGCTGAAGAAGCGCCACGAGACGATGCCGCTGGAATCGATGAAGTGTTCGACGAAGTTATTCGGCTCGGTAACGGCTTCGCTGGCAAACGTGGGCTGCGGCAAGTCGTTCAAGCCCTCAAAACTGCGGCCCTGCAGCAATTCCGTCAGGCTGCGCTCGAGCGCTACTTCCAGGCTCGGGTGCGCGCCGAACGAGGCGAACACGCCGCCCGTGCGCGGGTTCATCAGGGTGACGCACATCACCGGGTACACGCCGCCCAGCGACGCATCTTTCACCAGCACGGGAAAGCCTTGTTCTTCCAATCCCTGGATGCCGGCCAGGATGCCCGGATACTTCGCCAGCACTTGCTGCGGCACGTCGGGCAGGGCGATCTCGCCTTCGAGGATTTCGCGCTTGACAGCCCGTTCGAAAATTTCCGACAGGCATTGCACCTGCGCTTCGACCAGGGTATTGCCGGCGCTCATGCCATTGCTGACGTACAGGTTTTCAATCAGGTTCGATGGGAAATACACGACCTCGCCGTCGGAGTGGCGCACATACGGCAGCGAGCAGATGCCGCGCTCCGCATTGCCGGAATTGGTGTCGACCAGGTGCGAACCACGCAGTTCGCCGTCGGGGTTGTAAATATCCAGGCAGTAGGCATCGAGAATCTCCTTCGGCAGCGCATCTTTGCGGCCCGGCTTGAACCAGCGCTCGTTCGGGTAATGCACGAATGGTGCGTTGGCAATGTCCTCGCCCCAGAACGAACCGGCGTAGAAATGGTTGTTGCTGAGCCGTTCGATATACTCGCCCAGTGCCGACGCCAGCGCGCTTTCCTTGGTCGCGCCCTTGCCGTTGGTGAAACACATGGGCGAGTGCGCGTCGCGGATATGCAGCGACCACACGTTGGGAATGATGTTGCGCCACGAGGCGATTTCAATCTTGATGCCCAGGCCCGCCAGCAGACCCGACATATTGGCGATGGTTTGCTCCAGCGGCAAATCCTTGCCGACGATATAGGTGCTCGCACCAGGGGCCGGATTCAAGGTCAGCAAGGCCTGGGCATCGGCATCGAGGTTCTCGACCTCTTCAATGACGAACTCGGGTCCCGCTTGCACCACTTTTTTCACCGTGCAACGGTCGATCGAGCGCAGGATGCCCTGGCGGTCCTTGGCCGAGATATCGGCCGGCAATTCGACCTGGATCTTGAAAATCTGCTGGTAACGGTTTTCGGGATCGACGATATTGTTTTGCGACAGGCGGATATTTTCGGTGGAAATATTGCGCGTATCGCAATACAACTTCACGAAGTACGCGGCACACAGTGCCGATGATGCCAAAAAGTAATCGAACGGGCCAGGCGCCGAACCATCGCCCTTGTAACGGATGGGCTGGTCGGCGATGACGGTGAAATCGTCGAACTTGGCTTCGAGACGCAGCTTATCGAGAAAGTTGACTTTAATTTCCATGAGGTAATCCAATACTGTGCTTATGAGTTAGGCGCTATTATCCGTTCTTTCTGCCGCAGGGCAAAGATTGTTCACTGCGGGCGTGCCCCTCGGGAGCCGCCGGGGCAGGCCAAGGGGCACGTTCCCCTATGAAGCAAGCGGATAGTCCATGGCTTTTCACCTATCGCACTGAAGCTTGGTTCTCTATTATGATTATTCTTGCTGATATGCAAAAATCGCAAGCTGTAATGGACGAGCTCACATCGCAGTGCGATGTTGACCTTGGCCGTGCTGCGCGGGACAGTTCCTGGATCACGCTGCAGCCAGAAAATCCTTTCATGGTACTGGCAGGTGAAAGCAGCGGTGGCGTTTTTCTTGCGTACGGCGATGGCGAGGTCGAACGACGCCCTGTCCTGTATGTTACATCCGGGGGGCAGGCCGGCTGTATCGCTTCCAATCTCACCGAGCTGATTGCCATGATGCTGGCGTTGCCTTACTGGCGCGACCTGCTCAAGTTTTCAGATGGTGGCAACTTGCAAGAGATGCGACGGACCGCTCGCTTTAGCGAGCAGGACTACGTGGAGGAATACGTCGAATTGCCTGCTGCCAGGAAACGGATATTCGATACGTTACCTGTTCCAGTTATTGCTGATCCAGTCAAATTGCTGCATGACTGCGTACGCGCCACCGATTGCACTGTCGTGGCTGGGGACGGCTGGCCTTACGAGTCGCTGTTTCATCATGTCAAATCAAGCGACAATCCAGGCTGGACGTGAGTGTATGGATGCCAGCATGAAAAACAGCGGCTGCCCATGCTGGCGCAGCCGCTGTTTTTCGCTATTTTCCGCTGTTTTCTTATGCGGACAGCGCGATCAGAATTTCACCCACAGCCGCCCGAAATACGAGGCGCCGTTCAGGCCGAACTGCACGCTGTCGTACTTGAAACCATTGTCCGTTTCATCCGCGTTTTGCGTGGTGGGCTTGACGTTGAAGATGTTGTTGCCGCCGAAAGTCAGCTTGGTGTTCTTGCTGATGCTGTAGGTAAAGCTCAGGTCGGCCGAGGTCTTGGCCTTGTAGCGGGCGTTGGGTACGCCTGCGGCCGTGCCGCTGAAGGTGCCCAGGGTTTGCGGGCCAAAGTAGATGATGCGCAAGTCCGATTCCAGCTTGCCCGTGATGTAGTCGAAGCCCAGCGTGGCTTTCGCGCGCGGGCCGCCCTGTTCGATGAACAGGCGTTCGCGCTCGGACAGCAGCACGTCTTCATAGCCTTGCAGCGAGTCAGGCGTCTTGACTTTCGTCACTTCCGTTTTGCTCAAATTCAAGGCCAGGAAGGTGTTCAGGCGGTTGCCGGCCAGTTCGCCCTTGTGCGAAGCCGTCAGGTCCAGCCCGCGCGTGCGCGTGTCGATGGAATTGACGAAGAATTGCGCCTCGCCTACGCCCAAGAGGGCCAGGCGCGCGGCCAGGTCCGGATAGTTGTCTGCATTGAAGCGGCCCGACAGCACGATGCGGTCCTTGATCTTGATGTTGTACAGGTCGGCCGTGACGGAAATCGCTTGCGTGGGCGTCCAGGTGGTGCCCAGCGTAAAGCTGGTGGATTTTTCTTCCTTCAGTTTCGGGATGCCAGCCGCGTTGGCGACGGCGCCGCCATTCGGCGCCAGCACCACGTCGGTGGGCACGCCACCGATGAAATCGGTGAAGGTGGACGAAAAATACACTTGCTGCAGCGATGGTGCGCGGAAGCCCGTGCTGGCGGAGCCGCGCAGCAGCACGTTGGGCGCCACTTTATAGCTGGCGGCCAGCTTGCCCGTCACGGTGGAGCCGAAATCGCTGAATTTTTCATAGCGCAGGGCCGCCTGGGTTTTCAGGCGTTCCGTCCAATCCAGCTCCACGTCGCCATACGCGGCGATGCTGTGGCGTTTGGCCTTGGTGGCGTCGCCGGGCTGGAAGCCGGGAAAGCCCTGGCTGCCCGCATTGCCGCCCACGCCCACGCCGTCGGCGTCGCTGTAGGAGCCCGGTTCGCCGGCCATGATCTTGTATTCTTCGCTGCGGTATTCGGCACCGAAGGCCACGTTCATGCCGCGCATCACCGTGTCGTAGTAGCGGCTGAAATCGGCGTTGCTGGTCAGTTGCTGGAACGAGAAGCCGCCCGCGTCGAAACGGCTGGCGCTGACGCCCTTGCCGCCATTTAATAAGTCGAGGTTGGCGATCGAGGCGTTCAAGGTGTTGCTGATGTCATAGCGCATCTTGTTGTAGCCATAGGTCTGCGAGAAATCCGCATGCCATTCGCCGATCTGGCTGCGGTGGCCGATGGTGGCGTACTGGTCGTCGATCTTGCCGTTAATGAACGGTACGAAACCATTCGGATACATGGCGGCGGAATTGCGCGACGGAATGTCGTCGCTGCCGATGCCGCCCCGGCCAAACGCGGCGCTGGATGCGTCGCGCGTCTGCACGCCGGCTGTGAAATACAGCTTGCCTGTGCTGCTGGTGGCGTAGTCGCCATTCAGGTACAGCGTCTTGTTCTTGGACTTGGTGTCGCCGATGATGCGCAGGCTGTCCGCGTCGGCCCGGTTCGAGCGGCCCCGGTCCAGGTATTCGCCCGTGATGGCCAGGGTGCCCTTGTCGCCCAGCGCGATGCCGCAATACGCGGAGGTCATGTAATTCTTGCCGTCGCCTTCGGCATACTGGCTGTAGCCTGCCACCGCTTCGCAGCCCAGGCTTTTCTTCAGTTCGATGTCGATCACGCCGGCAATGGCGTCCGAGCCGTACTGGGCGGCGGCGCCGTCGCGCAGCACTTGCACGTTCTTGATCGCCAGCAAAGGAATCGCATTCATGTCCGTGCCCGTGTTGCCGCGGTTGCGCGCGCCGAACAGATTGACCAGGGCCGTCGTGTGGCGCCGCTTGCCATTCACCAGCACCAGGGTCTGGTCGGAGCCGAGGCCGCGCAGGGCGGCTGAATCGACGAGGTCGGCGCCATCGGCGCCCGTCTGGCGCGTGGAGTTGAAGGAAGGGGAAATGTATTGCAGCGATTGCGCCAGGTCGAATTGGCCGCCTTGCTCGGCCACCCTGGAAATGGGAATGATATCGACTGGCACCATCGTATCGGTGGCGGAACTGGCGACCCGGCGCGAGCCGACCACGCTGACCGTTTGCACGGGACCGTCCGTGGCGCCCGCTTCCGTTGTCTGGGCCATGGCGGCGGGACTGAAGGCAGCCAGGGCGGCGCTGCCGTACAGGCTGATGAGGATGGCTTTACGTAAGGTGGTGAGGGTCGGCACGCAGTATCTCCAAGTGGCTGATGAGCAATATTCGTGACTTGATTCTAGTGCCATCATTTCAGCATTCACCAGCGATACTTTGTTTTGTTATTACAAATTTGTTGTAACTGTTGTTTCCTGGTTGATTATCTTTTCGCCGCTGCCTTGCTTGCCTTGTACCGGTGCAGCATGCCCCGTTCAGGTGCTGCGTTGCACCATGCCGCCCACCCAGATTGCCTGCGCGCTGTATTGCACCTGGATCAAACAGGCTTGCTGCGTCACGTGGCCCTGATGCAGACGCAGCGACTGTTGTCGGTGCGCTGCCAGCGCGCCCGCCGCCACGCCCGTGGCGCTGTCTTCCAGTGCCGGGTCGAGGTGGTTGAAGTTGCGCCCCTCGTATTCGCTCTCGCCCGTGCGGCAATACGCATAGCAGCCATTGACCTGATGCAAGGCGCTCCAGTCGGCGATCAGCTCCAGGTTCGGCCGCAGCGCGCGCAGTATGGTGCGGTCGGCCACTTCCAGCAGCAGCTTCGGGCTGCCGACCGAGGCGATCACGGGCGGCGAGGTCAGGTGCATGTGCTGGCCCATCAGTTCCGACGGAATGTATTTTTCCACGCTGACGGCAGGCGTCGGTTGCGGCGCCAGGCCGATGAATAATCCATGCGATAAACCGTCCGATAAACCGTCCGCACGGCGCACCAGTTGCAAGGCTTGCCCGCGCATGGCGGTCGTCACCGTCAGCGTTGCCGGCGCGCCAGGCGCCGTCAGCAGCACATGCGCGGCCGCCAGGCTGGCATGCAGGCACAGGGGGCTGCGCGTGTGCGGATAAAAATAGTCGAGCACGATGCCGCCGTCCGCTTGCCGGTCGATGAAGACGCAGGCGCTCACTTGCCGTTCGCGGGCGAAGGCCTGGCGCGCCGTTACGCTGCCGTGCTCGTTTTCTACGACCAGCGCCGCATTGCCGCCACCGGGTGCGGCGCCGAAACATTTCAAGAGATGGACGGTCATGGCGGTCGAGGCAAAAGGTAAAACACCAGCATAAACGATAAGCCCGATTCCAGATAAGTATAATATACTGTGTTTATATACAGTATTGAGGTAGATCATGTGGGGCGCAGTCTTACCCGAGTATGCTGAGTTGTACTGTCTGAGTAATTTCAGCTTCCTGCATGGGGCCTCACATGCGGAAGAGCTGGTGGCGCGCTCTGTCCAGCTCGGTTATCACGCGCTGGCGATCACCGACGAGTGTTCGCTGGCCGGCGTCGTGCGCGCCCATGCGGTGGCCAAGCGAGCCGGTTTTCCCTTGATCATCGGCGCGCATTTTCATTTGACGCAGGCCGACGGCAGCCCGGCCCTGTCCCTGCTGGCGCTGGTGCGGGATTCCGATGGCTATGGCAATCTGTCGGAACTGATCACCATGGCGCGCACGCGGGCGGCCAAGGGGCGTTATTTGCTGACGCCAGACGATTTCGCCGCGCCGTCGTCCGAGTTTGCCCATTTGCGGGGTTTGCCCGGTTGTCTGATGATCTTGCTGCCCAGCTATCCGGCCCGGCCTGAGACGCTGCGCGCGCAGGGCGCGTGGATGGCGTCCACCTTTGGCAGCGAGTGCAGCTGGATCGGCCTGAACCTGCTGCAGCGGGCGCAGGATGACGCGCACCGCAGCGCCGTGCAGGACGCCGCGCAGGCGCTGGGCTTGCCCGTGGTGGCCGTCGGCCATGTGTGCATGCACGTGCGTTCGCGCAAGCCTTTGCTCGACACCCTGTGCGCGATCCGCGTGGGCAAGCCCGTGGATGAGTGCGGGTATGCGCTGGCGCAAAACGCGGAGCAGCATCTGCGCGCGCGCTTGCGCCTGGCCAATGTGTATCCGCCGCAAGCGCTGGCGGAAACCGTGCGCATCGCCAAGATGTGCGAATTTTCCCTCGACAGCTTGCACTATGACTATCCCGACGAGCTAGTGCCGCACGGCCACACGCCGGCGACCTATCTGCGCGAGGAAACCTATGCGGGGGCGCGCATCCGCTTTCCGCTGGGCATTCCAGCAAACGTGCAGCAGCAGATCGAGCAGGAGCTGGCACTGATTGCGGAGCTTTCTTACGAAGCGTATTTCCTGACCGTGTATGACAT
Organism: Janthinobacterium sp. DSP2-3-3; assembly: GCF_049897325.1. Classification (NCBI taxonomy): domain Bacteria; kingdom Pseudomonadati; phylum Pseudomonadota; class Betaproteobacteria; order Burkholderiales; family Oxalobacteraceae; genus Janthinobacterium; species Janthinobacterium sp. DSP2-3-3. The sequence continues at coordinate 431,711 of NZ_JAFCWA010000003.1, forward strand.
CGTGCGTTTTGCCCGCTCACAAAACATCCTGTGCCAGGGCAGGGGATCGGCCGCCAATTCGGCCGTCTGCTATTGCCTGCAAATTACAGCAGTGGACCCGGCGCGCGGCAATTCGCTGGTCGGGCGCTTCATGTCGCGCGAGCGCAACGAGCCGCCCGATATCGACGTCGATTTCGAGCACCAGCGGCGCGAAGAGGTGATTCAATATATCTACGGAAAATATGGCCGCGAGCGGGCCGCGCTGGCCGCCGTGGTGATCAGCTACCGGCCGAAAAGCGCCTTGCGCGACAGCGGTAGGGCGCTGGGGATCGACCTGGCCATCGTGGAAAAGGTGGCCAAGGCGCATCGCTGGTTCGACGGCAAGCACGATTTGCTGGAGCGCCTGGCCGAATGCGGGCTCGATCCGGAGGCGGCATTGTCGCAGCAATGGGCCGGCCTGGCGCAGCAGTTGCTGGGCTTTCCCCGCCATTTGTCGCAGCATCCGGGCGGCTTTGTGATTGCGCAAGGCAAGTTGTCGCGCCTGGTGCCGATTGAAAACGCCAGCATGGCCGAGCGCAGCGTCATCGAGTGGGACAAGAACGACTTGGAGGAACTGGGTTTGATGAAGGTCGATGTGTTGGCGCTGGGCATGCTGTCGGCCTTGCGCCGCGCCCTGGAACTGGTGAGTGCGCGACGCGGCGAGCAATTTCGCCTGCACGATATTCCCGCCGAAGACCCCGCCACCTACGACATGATGTGCCAGGCGGACACCATCGGTGTGTTCCAGATCGAGTCGCGCGCGCAGATGAGCATGTTGCCGCGTCTGCGTCCCCGCCAATTCTACGACCTCGTCATCGAAGTGGCGCTGGTGCGCCCCGGCCCCATCCAGGGTGGCATGGTGCATCCGTATTTGCAGCGGCGCCAGCAGAAAGAACCCGTCGAATATCCGAAGGGCTTGGAAAAGGCGCTGGGACGCACCCTGGGCATCCCGATTTTCCAGGAGCAGGTGATGCAGGTGGCCATCATCGCGGCCGATTTCACGCCCGGCGAAGCGGACCAGTTGCGGCGCGCCATGGCGGCCTGGAAACGCAAGGGCGGCATGAACAATTACAAGGAACGCATCGTCGAAACGATGGTCAAAAATGAGTATAGCCGGGAGTTTGCGGAATCCATCTTCAGTCAGATCGAAGGCTTTGGCGAATACGGCTTTCCCGAGTCGCACGCGGCCAGCTTCGCCTTGCTGACCTACGCCAGTTCCTGGCTGAAATGCCATGAACCGGCCGCCTTCCTGTGCGCCTTGCTCAACAGCCAGCCCATGGGCTTTTACAGTCCCTCGCAACTGGTGCAGGATGCTCGCCGGCACGGTGTGCAAGTGCTGCCCGTCGACGTGGCCGTCAGCGGCTGGGAGGCGAAGTTGGAAGAACAGGAAGAACAGGAAGCACAGGAAGCACAGGAAGCACAGGAAGCCGCTCCCGCCGTGCGCCTGGGCTTGAACAGCCTGTTCGGCATGCGTGCCGAGGCCGCCCTGCGCATCGAGGATGCGCGCGCCATCGCCGCCTTTGTCGACGTGGCCGACCTGGCGCGGCGTGGCGGCCTGTACCGTCATGACTTGCAGGTGTTGGCTGCCGGCAATGCGCTGCACGCGCTGGCCGGCCACCGGCGCGAGGCGCTATGGCAGGCGGCCGGCGCCGTGCCCGACAAGGACTTGTTGCGCGCCACCACACCAGAGGAAGACTTGCCCGTGCTAGCCGCGCCAACGGAAGGCGAGAACATCGTCAGCGACTACCGCGCGCAGGGCCTGACCCTGGGCCGCCACCCGCTGGCGCTGTTGCGCAAGTCATTGCTGGAGCAGCGTTTCCTGCCCGCCGCGACGCTTGCCAGCTACACGAATGGCCAGCTGGCGCGCGCGTGCGGCATCGTCACCGTGCGCCAGCGCCCGGGCACGGCCAAGGGCGTGATCTTCATGACACTCGAAGACGAGACGGGCACGGTCAACGTCATCGTCTGGCCCGACCTGGTGGAAAGCCAGCGGCGCGAAGTGCTGAGCGCGCCGCTGCTGGGCGTGTATGGCGTGTGGCAGCGCGAAGGGCAGGTATGCAACCTGGTGGCCAAGCGCCTGGTCGACATGTCGCATTTGCTGGGACGCTTGAGGATCAGCAGCCGCGATTTCTGTTGAGAGTTGCCGGCGGGGAGGAGGGCATGGCATTATTTGAAAATGACAACCTTGCCCGAACCGACACTGCGTCCCGCCCTGGTCGCCGACGCGCCCGCCATCGTCGCCCTGATCGACGATCTGATGCCCTTTTTGACCTTGCATCCCGATGGTGCGGGGGCGGAAAAGTTCATCGAACATTGCCGCCAGCCAGCCATCGAAGGCTATCTGTCGCAGTCGCGCTACGCGTATCAGCTGGCGCATCTCGACGGCGAACTGGCCGGCGTGGTGGCCATGCGCGACAACACGCATCTGTTCCACATGTTCGTGCCGCGCGCCTTGCATCGACGCGGCATGGCGCGCCGCCTGTGGCAGGCCGCGCGCGACGCGTCCATCGCCGCCGGCAATACGACGGGCTTTACGGTGAACGCCTCCCTGTATGCCTTGCCCTTGTACGAACGCCTGGGCTTTGTCGCCACGGGGCCGAAGGTGGAAATGGATGGCATCGCCTTCGTGCCGATGCGCATGGAGTTGTAAAAATTAGCCCAACGGCAAGGACTGGGAGCGTACCCTCAGGGGGCATTTTCCCCAGTGGGGAAAATGCCGATCCAGAAGGGACAGACCTACCATCTGACAATCTTTCCCGGATTCATGATGTTCTTTGGGTCCAGCGCATGTTTCAAGGCGCGCATGGTGTCGATGGCGCCGACACCATGTTCTTCCACCAGGAAAGCCATCTTGTGCATGCCTACGCCGTGCTCGCCCGTACAGGTGCCGTCCATGCCGATGGCACGCGTGACCATGTCGCTGTTGACCTTTTCCGCACGGGCGATGTCGGCCGGATCATTCGGGTCGACCAGCATCTGCACGTGGAAATTGCCGTCGCCCACGTGGCCGATGATGGCGTAGACCAGGCCCTGCGCCTCGCAATCGGCCTTGGTGGCCAAAATGCATTCGGCCAGGCGCGAAATGGGCACGCAGCAATCGGTGGAAATGGCGCGGCTGCCGGGGCGCATCTGCAGCAGGGCGAAATACGCGTTGTGGCGCGCGGCCCACAGACGCGAACGGTCTTCGGGTCGGCTGGCCCACGCGAAATCGCTGGCGCCGTGTTCCGCCGTGATGGCTTGCACCAACTGCGCCTGCTCAGCCACGCCGGCCGGCGTACCGTGGAATTCAAATAGCAACAAAGGTTTTTGCGGCAGCGCCATCTTGTCATAGGCATTGATAGCTTTTACACCGTTTTCATCGAGAAACTCGACTCGCGCCACAGGCACGCCCATCTGGATGGTTTGGATCACGGCGTTGACGGCTTCGCCCGTGCCAGGGAACGAACAGACGGCTGCCGAGATTGCTTCGGGCAGCGGGTACAGTTTGACCGTCACTTCCGTGATGATGCCTAAGGTCCCCTCGCTGCCGACAAACAAGCGCGTCAGATCGTAGCCGGCCGAGGATTTCTTCGCCCGCGTGCCCGTCTTGATGATGCGGCCATCGGCCGTTACCACCGTCAGGGCCAGCACGTTTTCACGCATGGTGCCGTAGCGCACGGCATTCGTGCCCGAGGCGCGCGTGGCGGCCATGCCGCCAAGGGACGCGTTGGCGCCAGGGTCGATGGGGAAGAACAGGCCCGTGTCGCGGATTTCTTCATTGAGTTGCTTGCGCGTTACGCCCGCCTGCACGGTGGCCGTCAAGTCTTCATTGTGCACGGCGAGCATGGCGTTCATTTGCGACAGATCAATCGTGATGCCACCATGCAGGGCCAGCACGTGGCCTTCGAGCGAGGTGCCACTGCCATAGGCGATGATGGGCACGTCGTGCGCGCTGCACAGCTTGACGGCGGCCGCTACTTCTTCGGTGGAATGGGCGAAGATGACGGCGTCCGGTAGCATGGGGGGATAGCTCGACTCGTCGCGGCCATGGTGTTCGCGCATGGCTTGCGTCATGGAAAAGCGGTCGGCAAAGATCAGGGAAAGTACGGCAGCAAGGGATGCGGGCAGCGGTTTTTTCAGTACCGCCAACTGCTCAGTTTGATTCACGCGAGTCCTCCGTTTTTTTTATTCTACTCCGCGCCCGGGGATTTCATCGAAGCACCATATTGATTTTTTGCCAGTTGTAAAAAAAATCTGCATGGTGTGTCGTGTATGAGTTGTAAATGAGAATCATTTCTATTAAAATGCCCGCCTGTACCTATTTGCGATGCGCGCTTTACCCGAAAGGCCATACCCATGAAATTCCCCCTGTCCCTCGCTGCCGTCCTGCCCGCCTGCGTGCTGGCGCTGAGCGCCTGCAGCAGCGTCGCACCGGCCACTGGCACGGCTGCCGCCACGACCGCCACGACCGTTTCTACGCCAGACGTGCGCCAGCTGGGCGAGATCGTCGACCTGCGCAGCGGCAAGCGCCTGAGCGCCGAGCAATTGCTGGCCCAGCTGGCCGCCGCCCCGCGCGTGATCATCGGCGAGCAGCATGACCAGCTCAGCCATCACCAGATCGAGCAGTGGTTGCTGCAGCAATTGCAGGGCCAGCGTCCGCAAGGCAGCGTACTGCTGGAAATGCTGAATCCGGACCAGCAAGCCAAGGTGGACAAGGTCAAGCCGTGGCTGCAGACGGACCCCGTCGTGCGCCCCGAACACGTGGCCGAGCTGCTGGCTTGGCAGCCCAGCTGGAAGTGGGAGCAATATGGCGACCTCGTCATGACCGTGATGCGCGCGCCATACCCCGTCTGGTCGGCCAACCTGGACCGCAGCGAAATCAAGCAATTGTTTGTCGACAAGCCGGCCGTGCAGGGCACTCATTCCAACCTGGCCAACGATGGCAAGGTGCATGACAAACTGAAAGACATCATCCGTGTCATGCATGACAACCAGATCGACGCGCCACGCCTGGCCGCCATGCTGTCGGTGCAGCAGCAGCGTGACCGCCGCATGGCCGAACGCCTGCTGGCTGCGCCCGCGCCGGCCGTGCTGATCGCCGGCGCCTACCATGCGCACAAGGACCTGGGCGTGCCGCTGCACGTGCAGGACTTGACGGGCGGCCCGGCGCCGCTGGTGCTGGTGCTGGCGCAGCGCGGCGCCACGGTGCTGGCGCCGCAGGCGGACTTTGTGTGGTTCACGCCGGTTACGGCACTCGCCATCGCCAGCGCCAAGTAAGTCGTTTCACCTCCGCCGGGCGCTCTGCCCGGCACTCTCCCCCAGCAAGCTCCTCCATAGCAGCCAGGCAGTCCGTCCGATTTTTTTTGCATGCGCGTGCGCGCCGTTGGCGCAGCCATGTCTGTTACCTGTTGAAGCTTCCATGCGACTCTCTTTGTTGTGTATCAAGGCCGCCACCTGCGGCATCGCTCTTTCCCTCTTTCATGCCACGGCGCAAGCGTCCGCGCTGCCGCACGACATGTCGCCGCTGGGCATGTTTTTCGCTGCTGACCAGGTGGTGAAAAGCGTCCTCATCGGTTTATTGATCGCCGCGCTGGCCACCTGGGTGGTCCTGCTGGTGAAGGGCGCCAGTTTGCTGCAAGCCCGGCGCGCGGCGGCGCAAGCCGTCGCCGTGCTGAAGACGGCCACGTCCTTGCCGGACGCGGCAGTAAAGAGCGGGGCGTCTTTTCTGGCGCAACGCTTGCTCGATGAGGTGCAGCAGGAACTGAGCTTGTCGCACGCGAATGCGCCGGCGGCGGCGTTGAAAGAACGGGCCGGCTTTCGCCAGGAACAGTTAATCGCGCAGCAGGTGCGCGCGATGACGCAAGGCATCGGCCTGCTCGCCAGCATCGGCGCCGTGGCGCCCTTCGTCGGCCTGTTCGGCACCGTGTGGGGCATCATGAACAGCTTCATCGGCATCGCCGTCAGCCAGAGCACGAATTTGGCCACCGTCGCGCCCGGCATCGCGGAAGCCTTGCTGGCGACGGCCCTGGGCCTGGTGGCGGCGATTCCCGCCGTCGTCATCTATAACGTGCTCAGCCGTGGCATCAACCAGTACAAGGCGCAGCTGCGCGCCGCTTCCGCGCAAGTGCTGCTGATGCTGAGCCGCGACCTCGACACGCGCAAGCAGGCCTGAGCCATGGCTTCTCTGTTTCCTTCCCCGGACGACGACACGGCCGATATGCCGGAATTGAGCGAGATCAATGTCACGCCCTTCATCGACGTGATGCTGGTGCTGCTGATCATTTTCATGGTGGTCTCGCCGCTGGCGACCGTCGACTTGAAAATCGACTTGCCGGCCGCCACGGCCAAGCCCGAGCCGCGTCCCGAGCAACCATTGTTCGTTTCCCTGAAAGCCGATCACAGCCTGTACCTGGGCGAGTCGCCCGTGGCGCGCGAGCAGCTGGGCCGTTTGCTCGATGCCGCGACGGGCGGCGACCGCCAGCGCACGCTGTTTTTCCAGGCCGACAAGCAAGCCGCGTATGAAGACGTGCTGGGCGTGATGGATGCCTTGCGCCAGGCCGGTTACTTGAAAGTGGGCCTGGTCGGCCGGGAGGGCGGGTGAAAGGGCCGACCATGCTGGCGCTGCGTCCGCTATTGAGTTGGGGCATCGCCACGTCGCTGGTGGTCGCCATGACACTGGCGCTGCTGCTGTGGGCCGGCTGGCAGCCCATTGCCGTGGCGCCCGCCAATCCGGCCGCCAGCGTGATGGTGGTGTTTGCCGCGCAAGCGACGTCGCCGGAGAGACGACAGGCCGCAGCGGCAGGGGCGCGCCAGTCGGCCGCCTCCAGCGCCGCTCGGCCACCGAAGAGCACGACCCGGCAAGAGGCGGTGCCGGTGCTGGCGCGCGCCGCCGCGCCGGAGATCGTCGCGGCGGAAAAAGACGCGAAGGCGGCGGCCAGTCCGGTGACGGACCCGGGCAAGGACGCCACCAAGGAAGCGTCATTACCCGCGCAAGCCAGCAGCAGCGCCACGCCGGCGCCAAGCCCCGTGCGCGGTCCGCAGGCTGCGCCGTTCAACAGCGATACGCCGCCCGCCAGCGCGGCGCCGGCCAGCTGGCAAAGCCAGGTGCTCAGCCACCTGGCCCATTTCAAGCGTTATCCGGGTGACGCGCGCCAGCGCAAGCGGGCCGGCGCCGCCTGGGTGCGTTTCCAGGTGGACCGCGACGGCAAGCTGCTGGCCAGCGAATTGATCATTTCATCGGGCACGGTGCTGCTCGACCGCGAAGCGCTGCAAGTGCTGCAGCGCGCGCAACCGTTGCCGGCGCCGCCCGACAACGTATTACACCAGGGCACGGTGACCGTCACCTTGCCCGTCTCGTTCAAGCTGGAAGCAGGACAAGACAAGGCATGAGGATGCCGATTGCTTTTCATTAAAAAATCTATCCATAACAAATCGAGGGTGTATGCATATCAAGACAATGGCGCAAGCCGTGGGCGTCTGCATGGCGTTGTTCGCGCAACAGGCGTGGGCGCAAGAAAATACCGGCGGCAAGGTCGAGCTTTCGCCGCTGAATGTGTCGGGCGAGGCGGTCCCTGCGGAACGCCAGGCGCTGGAAAAGCCGGGCGCCGTCAGTGCGCGCGGGCCGGACACGCGCTTGCAGCCAGTGGACCAGATCGTGCGCAGCATGCCGGGCACGTTTACCCAGATCGATCCGGCGCAGGGCGCCGTCAGCGTGAATATCCGCGGCCTGTCGGGTCTGGGCCGCGTCAACATGATGGTCGATGGCGTGAGCCAGAATTACTATGGCAGCGCGCCATCGTCGGTCTCGCATGGCGGCGTTCCCAGCAGCCAGTTCGGCGCCCTGATCGACCCGAATTTCATCATCGGCGTGGATGTGTCGCGCGGCAATGTCATCGGCGGCGATGGCGTCAATGCGCTGGCCGGCAGCGCCAACTTCCGCACCATCGGCGTCGATGATGTGGTGTTTTCTGGCCAGAAAACGGGGGCGCGCAGCAAGCTGTCGTCCGGCAGCAATGGCGTGGGGCGCAGCGCGATGCTGGCCGTGGCCATGAAAAACCCGGCCTTCGATGGCGGCAGCGTGGGTTTCATGGCCGCCACCAGTGCCAGCGTGATCGGCAATAACTACAAGAATGCCAAGGGAATCAATAGCGAGGAATTCGGTTTCGGCTATAACCGCTATTACCAGCAAAAGCCCAAGTCGCAATTGCTCAAGCTGGACCTCAAATTGAGCGACTTCCACGCGTTGGAATTGTCGGCGCGCGATTACCGCAGCAGCTTTACGCGCCGTGACATCCAGAGCGACGATTACTACGTAAAATATCACTACACGCCGTTTTCGGAATTGATCGACCTCAATGTGGTTGCCAGCAGCAGCCGTGGCAACCAGAAATACATGCCCGAGGCGCTGATTAATTTTATCAACACGAATGCGGCCAACCGCGCCGATGCCTTCGATATCAATAACACCAGCAGCTTCAAGCTGGCCGGCGGCGACGCGCTGGTGACATTGGGCGGCAAGCTGATGCGTAACAGATACAGCAAACATGTGGAAAGCCTGGTCGACGATCCCGACAACCCCGAGGCGTACCAGCAATCGATTGAAAACAATACTTTCGGGCCGGAAGGACGGCAAAAGATCGACAGCGTGTATGTCGGCCTGCAATACAATCGTGGCATCTATCAAGTCAATGCCGGGCTCAACTATACGAGCTTCGAGCTGACGGGCTACAAACCTGCCTGCGATTTGCGCGTGCAGTGCTTCCCGCAAGGCGCGTCGCGCATTGCGCTACAAGAACACGGCGTGAATCCTTCGCTGATGCTGTCGGCCCAGGTCGTGCCGTGGTTCCAGCCGTTTGCCAGCGCCGAGCGCACCATGCGCGGCCCGAATCCGCAGGAAGTGTTTTTCTCCAACGATGGCGGCGCTTCCATGAACCCCTTCCTGAAAGGGGAGAAGGCGACGACTTACCAGTTGGGCTTCAATTCCAGCCTGCATGGCTTGCTGAGCGCCAACGACGCGCTACACTTCAAGGCCCTGTATTTCAAGAGCAAGATCGACGGCTATATCACCAGCCAGTCCTTCCTCGTGTGCGACAGCGGCCGCAAGTGCAATATCGCGGAAGTGATCGCCAAGGATTGGCAAAATGTGGATGAGTACGTGACCAATATGTATATCTACATCAACTCGGCCACGCCCGTGTACTCGCGGGGATGGGAACTGGAAGCGCAATATCAGCTGGGGCCGGCTTATGCGCGCCTGTCGTACACGCGTGAGACGACGCGCCAGCCCACCTCGATCGCCAGCGCGTGGTTTGGCGCGGCCGACATCAGCGAGCTCCCCAGCGTGTATTACAACCTCGACGTGGGCACACGCTTGCTGGACAATAAGCTGGAAGTGGGCGCCATCTTCAAGCACACAGGTTCGAACCGCCGCCTGTCGCCGGAGAATGAGGCCGACGAGGCGACGGGCGAAGTGGTCAAGGCCGACAATCCGAAGATCCCGGCCGTGGTGGACTTGTACGCCAGCTACCAGGTGACGAAAAACCTGTTCCTGCGTCTGTCGGTGCAGAACGCCATGAACAAGGATTTTTCGGAAGCGCTGAACCGCCTGAACTCGATGCCGTCGCAGTCGCAAGAGAATACGCCGCTGAGCACGGCACGGGGCAGGACGTATGTGGCGGGACTGGAGTACCGGTTCTAGTTTTTTTACTAAAGCTGCGACGCCTGACAAAACTGTAGCGAGCGGATGTGATTTGTGGCCGAGAAGCGCAGCTGTGCTATAGCACAGTGAGCATCGCCGGCCGCAAAGCGCACCGCGCAGTAAGTTTTGTCAGGTGTTATCAACGCGGCGTCGTGCCGTAGTAACTATGGATGGAATTGGCCCACGTGGTATCGGCCATGTTCGGCCAGTTATCCGTGTCGAAGCCGGGGGCGTTTTCGATGCGCTCCTTGTCGACGTTCAGCGTGAAGCGCTTGTTGACGGTGTCGAGCACCAGCGCTTCCCAGGGCACGGCGAACAGCTTTTCGCCGATGGTGAAGACGCCACCGTGCGACATCACAGCGTAGGCGATCTTGCCGCTGCGCATGTCGATCATGATTTCCTTGATTTCGCCCAGGTGTTCATCCTTGGCGTTGTGCACATGGTCGCCGATCAGGGTGTCGGCACCCATCAGTTCGGGGCCGGGACCTTTGTGGCCGCGGTTGACATACATGCCGTAGGCGTCGCGTTCTTCGTAGCTCATGATGGACCTCCGTTGAAAAATTCCAGTCTGCCGCAAGGGCGCGGCAGGGTCTGTTCGCTCGCCCACACAAATTAAAGAATTGAAAATATTTCAATTATTGCCATTGAGTAATTTTGTTGTGTGTAGGCCGCAGGAGCGGGGGCGATAGTCATCATTTGGCGCAAATTTCCACGTGTGGAGAGCGCCGAAGGCGGGCTTTAGTGTATAATTTCAATTTCCCGCACGTGCCGTTCGGCACCATCTGCAATGACCAAATTTGTCTTCGTCACTGGTGGCGTTGTGTCTTCCCTTGGAAAAGGGATTGCCGCCGCCTCCCTCGCCGCGATCCTCGAATCGCGCGGCCTTAAAGTCACCATGCTCAAGCTCGACCCGTATATCAACGTCGATCCTGGCACGATGAGCCCTATGCAACACGGTGAGGTATTCGTCACCGATGACGGGGCCGAAACCGACCTCGACCTCGGTCACTACGAGCGCTTCATCTCCACCCGCATGAAAAAGGTGAATAACTTCACCACTGGCCAGATTTATGAGTCGGTGATCCGCAAGGAACGCCGGGGCGAATATCTGGGCAAGACCGTGCAGGTGATTCCGCATATCACCAATGAAATCCAGGACTACATCCGTCGCGGCGCCGAAGGCTACGACGTGGCCCTGTGCGAAATCGGCGGCACTGTCGGCGATATCGAATCGTTGCCATTCCTGGAAGCGGCGCGTCAGCTGAGCCTGCGCGCCGGTCGCAAGAACACGGCTTTCATCCACCTGACCCTGGTGCCTTACATCGCCTCGGCCGGTGAACTGAAAACCAAGCCGACGCAGCACTCGGTGCAAAAACTGCGTGAAATCGGCATCATGCCGAACGCGCTGCTGTGCCGTGCCGACCGTGCCATTCCAGAAGACGAGCGCGCGAAAATCTCGCTGTTCTCGAACATCGAAGAGCAGGCCGTCATTTCTGTGTGGGATGTCGACACCATCTACAAAGTGCCGCAAATGCTGCACGACCAGGGCCTCGACGCCATCATCTGCGAAGCGCTGGACCTCGATCCTGCGCCGGCCGACCTGTCGATCTGGAGCAAGCTGATCTACACGATGGAACACCCGAAGGCGGAAATCACCGTCGGCATGGTCGGCAAGTATGTCGAGCTGACCGAGTCGTACAAGTCGCTGATCGAAGCGCTGCGCCACGCCGGCATCCACACGGAAAGCCGCGTCAACATCGAGTACATCGATTCGGAAGAAATCGAAACGACAGGTTGCGACAACCTGGCCAAGTACGATGCCATCCTGGTACCGGGCGGCTTCGGCAAGCGCGGCGTGGAAGGCAAGATCAAGGCGGCCCAGTTTGCCCGTGAGCACAAGATCCCTTACCTGGGCATCTGCCTGGGCATGCAAGTGGCCCTGATCGAATACGCGCGCAACAAGGCAGGCATGCCGAACGCGAATTCGACCGAGTTCGACCTTGATACGGATCAACCTGTCGTTGCACTGATCAATGAGTGGCAAAACCACGATGGTAAAGTCGAGTTGCGCGATGAAAACTCGGACCTGGGCGGTACCATGCGCCTGGGCGCGCAAACCTGCGCCGTCAATCCGGGCACCCTCGCCGCCGAGATCTACGGCAGCGTGGTGACCGAGCGTCACCGCCATCGCTACGAAGCCAATAATCACTACCTGGCCCGTGTCGAAGCGGCTGGCCTGATCGTCTCGGCCCGCACGCCTAGCGAAGATTTGTGCGAAATCATGGAATTGCCACGCACGGGTGAAAATGCCCACCCATGGTATATGGGCGTGCAATACCATCCCGAGTTCAAGTCGACGCCACGCACCGGCCATCCCTTGTTTACCTCGTTCATCAAGGCAGCGCTGGCGCACAAAGAAGCCAACGCCGCCGCGCAATAACGCGGTCGATTGCGACAGTATTACCCGTAAGACAGCTCCCGGCCCGATGGTTACCGCCGGGAGTTTCTTTGCCCCTTTGTGCAATTGCGCATCAGAACGCAGTGTGCAGCCCCTGTTACGCTTAACTTTGGAGAATGACATGAGTGCTATTGTTGATATTATCGGTCGCGAGATCCTGGACTCGCGCGGCAATCCGACCGTCGAATGCGATGTGTTGCTGGAATCGGGCGTGATGGGCCGTGCGGCCGTGCCGTCGGGTGCCTCGACCGGTTCGCGCGAAGCCGTGGAATTGCGCGATGGCGACGCCAAGCGTTACTTCGGCAAGGGCGTGTTGCAAGCATGCGAAAACATCAATACCGAAATCTCCGAAGCCATCATGGGCCTGGACGCCAATGAGCAGGCGTTCCTGGACCGTACCCTGATCGACCTGGACGGCACGGAAAACAAATCGCGCCTGGGCGCCAACGCCATCCTGGCCGTCTCGATGGCGGTCGCCAAGGCTGCCGCTGAAGAAGCGGGCTTGCCGCTGTACCGCTATTTCGGCGGTTCGGGCGCCATGCAGATGCCAGTGCCGATGATGAACGTCATCAACGGCGGCGCACACGCCGACAACAACCTGGACATCCAGGAATTCATGATCATTCCCGTGGGCGCCCCGTCGTTCAAGGAAGCCGTCCGCTACGGCGCGGAAGTATTCCACACGCTGAAAAAGATCCTGCACAAGAAGGGCCTGAACACCAACGTGGGCGACGAAGGCGGTTTCGCGCCATCGCTGGCCAACCATGAAGAAGCCATCAAGCTGATCATCCAGGCCATCGAAGAAGCCGGTTACGAGCCAGGCACGCAGATCGCCATCGGTCTCGATTGCGCCGCGTCCGAGTTCTACAAGAACGGCAAGTACGAAATGGAAGGCGAAGGCCTGAGCTTGACGGCTACCGAGTTCACCAACCTGCTGGCGACCTGGTGCGACAAGTACCCGATCATCTCGATCGAAGACGCGATGCATGAAAGCGACTGGGACGGCTGGGCGATCCTGACGGCGGAACTGGGCAAGAAAGTGCAACTGGTCGGCGACGATCTGTATGTCACCAACACCAAGATCCTCAAAGAAGGCATCTCGAAAGGCATCGCCAATTCGATCCTGATTAAGATCAACCAGATCGGCACCCTGACGGAAACTTTCGCCGCCATCGAAATGGCCAAGCGCGCCGGTTACACGGCCGTCATTTCGCACCGCTCGGGTGAAACGGAAGACTCGACCATCGCCGATATCGCCGTTGCCACGAACGCCCTGCAGATCAAGACCGGCTCGATGTCGCGTTCGGACCGCATGGCCAAGTACAACCAGCTGCTGCGCATCGAAGAAGATCTGGGCGACATCGCCAGCTACCCTGGCCGCGATGCGTTCTATAATCTGAAGTAAGCTGATGTAAAACCCACTGGCCGGCCGGAGATATCCGGCCGGTTTTTTAACTGAATGCCCCATGCGCCTGATTACGCTCGCCCTGGCAGCTCTGCTGCTGTTGATCCAATTTCCCCTCTGGATGGGTAAAGGCGGCTGGCTGCGTGTTGCCGACATGGAAGCCCAAGTGGCGGTGGCCAACAAGAAGAACATGGAATTGAAGGCGCGCAACGCCAAGCTCGAATCCGAAGTGCGCGACCTGAAAGATGGTACGGGCGCCGTCGAGGAGCGTGCCCGCTATGAGCTGGGCATGGTCAAACAGAATGAGATTTTCGTGCAGATCGTGCGCAAGGGCCAGACCCCGCCACTGCTGGAAACGCCGGTGGACGCTGCTGCGCCACACTGAGTACTAACGACTTCCCGCTTGCCAGCCTGGACCGATTGCCAGGCTGACGCATGCCACATTTTATGGATACGCAGCGGTTTCTTGTTACTGGCACTGGCTGCGTTCGATCACGTGCCGGCTAGCAGCACTTTCCATGCGCTGGCGCTGGGTGTTAGCTGTCGAAACACCCGGCCATAAAAAAGTCGCTTTCCGTTTCCCGCACGACGCTACCGATATTGATCTCGGCCGGCGATAATTTGAGCCGCAGGCCGCCAATGCGCCTCCGCATGTCTTAGCCGCTCCAGCATATACGAAATCGATGCCGCAAGCGCAGGTTGGCCTGTTGTCATCAGGCTGTCATCTGGCGGTCACTGCTATGTCACAACTGGTTTTTACAATAGGTAGCATGGTTTCCGGGCGCGCTGGAGCAATGCGCGGTCCACGATCCCATAATTACAATCAACCAGGAATTGCGCTTAACATGACCATCAAAAAAAACACCTTGTTATGCCTGTCGGCGCTGACCTTGTCCGCTTGTGGTGGTGATAGTACCGAGTCCCTGTTGACGTTGGACGGCAAGGCGCCGCTGGTAATCGCCCATCGCGGCTTGTCGGGCCTGTACCCCGAAAAAACCCGCCCGGCCTACGAGGCGGCGGCCGATGCCGGCGCCGATTCGCTGGAACTCGATGTGCACATGTCGAAAGACTGCGTGCTGATGGCGCGCCACAATCCCTGGCTCAGCGACAACACCAATATCAGCAGCGTCGCACTGACGAATGCTCAGGTCGCCGCACGCAAACGCACGGTGCCAGGCCGTCTGGTCAATGTCAGCTATTCCTTGCCCACCTACGGCGGCCCGGCACAATACCTGAGCGATCTGACCGATCCGGCCAATCCGAAATCGGTGCTGAAATCGCTGATCGTCGATGGCGAAGACCATACGGGCGACTGGTCGATCAGCGATTTTACGGCTGTCGAACTGAAACAATGGATTGCCGGCACGACCTACGATGCGCGCGAATCGCGTCCGAGCGAATTGAATGGCAAATATCCTATCCTGACGATGCAAGAAGTGATCGATATCGCCAAAGCCAAAAGCGCATCGAGCGGTCGCACGATTTCGGTCTATCCGGAATCGAAAAACCCTGTATGGAATAATGCCCAGGCAATCGCCAACGGTTGCGGCAGCGGCAGCCATCCGTTCGAAGATGCGATTGTCAAGATCGTCAAAGACAATAATCTGAACAGCAAAACAGCGGCGATCTATGTCCAGAGTTTTGATCCCGCCAGCCTGAAATATATGCGCGCTGCCGGTTTGACGGCCAAAATGGTACAACTGGTCGATGGCAATGACATCAATTACAAAACCGGTGAAATGATTTACCGCACCAACGATGTCTATAATTTCGTCTCTGGCCGTCCGTATAGCTGGACGCTGGCTGGCGACGGCCGCTTCTTCGGCGAAATGCTGACGCCGGCGGGCCTGGCCGAAATCAAGACCTATGCCGACGGTATCGGTCCTTGGAAACCGCAAGTGATGGCCTTGACGATTTCGCCGTTCAAAGCCAGCAATGCCGATGGCACGCCGTACACCGGTTCGGCCGCCGACGTCAACAAGGCCACGCCAACGAGCCTGATCGCCGACGCCCATAAAGCCGGCTTGTTCGTCCACAGTTATACCTTCCGCAATGAGGCGAAATATCTAGCTGGCGTCTACAAAGGCGACCCGGCAGTTGAATTGCTGGGCTTTTTCCGCGCTGGCCTCGATGGCGCCTTTAGCGACTTCAGCAATACGGCCGTCGTTACGCGTAATGCTTACTTGAAAGAAACCGGGCGCTAAGTACCCACTTAATCAGCACCTTGGCGCCGCTCGGTGTCAGGCTCGGTGCACACCATCAGCGGGAATGGGAAATGGAATACGAAGAATCACAGCGCGGCTGTAGCAACAACGTGTAGCGCCGTTTTGAAGAAGTGCGGGCATGAGCCATTGATCATTGACCATTGACCATTGACCGGCAGCGCAGCAAGCGCTGTCGTCGTTCGACTTTGTCGAAACGCGCAAGGAACTCTGGCGCTGGCCAGCCACCAGCAAACCAGTCCGCGCGGCGAGCCGGAACCGGCCGACGACGTTTTACTTAGAGCTCGCCCTTGCCGGTCGAGATCAGGTAAAAACGGATGGCGGTGACGGCAACGGCCAGGGCGATCAGGGTGGTTTCGAGAATCATCATATAGTCTCTAAGTGTGTAAGTAATTGAAGGTTGATCAGCCGCGCGATGCCAGGAAGCGCAGTTCGCTGGCCAGATTCGGCATCAGGTTTTCATAACGTGCCGCTTCCGAGTTCAGCAGGGCGATGTCGCGCATGCTTGGACGCACATAGCGTTGCTCTTCGGTGCTGCTGGTACTGGTGCCGATGATTTCCTTCTGTGCCAGTTCGCTGTATGGCTTGGAAGCGAGCAGGGCGCCCAGGAAGGCGCGCGTGGCGCGGCCCAGGTTGCTGAAATAGTTGTCGTTGTCGTTGCTGTAGGTGTTGGTAAAAGTGGACATATGCCCTCCATGAATGGTCTGTTGTTGCATTGCACAATAGTGGAGTTGGCGATATATGTCTAATTTCAAATTCCAATTTCAGTAATTCAAGAAATGAATAATAAGGGCGTAGCCGCCGGCCACGCCCTGAAAATGAATTTGTTACGAAATGTTTATCCTGCGGCGATGCGTCCCAGGCCCGGATCGTCGCTGAAAAAGCCGTCCAGTCCCGTTTCGATATAGCGCCGCATTTCCGCCACGGAACCGGCTTCGTTGCGCGCATTTTCGCCATTCCCGTCGCGGAAGTCGGCCGCCAGGAAACGGTTTTCCGGGCGGAAAGTCCAGGTGTGCAACAGCAAGCCCGCCTGGTGCGCAGCGTCGACGATGGACGAGGGCTTGGCCAGGCGCTGGTCGGCGCCCAGCGGGATGATGGCCCGCGTGGGCGGCGCCACCACGTCCGCGTAGGCAGCGATGTCGCGCAAGCCGGCCGGCGTCGTCATTTGTCCGAACGTCAGCTTGCCGCCTGCCTTGGCCACGTCTATCGGGCGCACATCGCCGCCCACCACCAGTTGCATCAGGCGCACGTTGGCGCGCCGTCCCAGCTTCTCGCGCAGGTACTTCAGATTCGCCACTTCGAAGGACTGGATCTCGATGGGCGCGCGGCGCGTGTACTCGTGCGCCAGCATGGTCGACAGGAAACGGTCTTCCAGCGCCAGGCCTGCATCGCGGAAGTACGTCGAGCTTTTCAGCTCCGGCACGAGGCCGATGATGCGTCCGCTGGCGGCAGATTGCGCTGCAACAAAATCGATGATTTCTTCCCAGGTGGGGATCTGGAATTGTCCATCGTACAAGGTGTTGCCGGTGCGGACTTTCGGCAGCCGTTCGATGGCGCGCAGGGTTTTCAATTCCGCCAGCGTGAAGTCGTCGACAAACCAGCCCTCGTGCCATTCGCCGTCGACCAGCTTCTTGCCGCGCCGGCTGGCAAATTCAGGCCGGCGCGCCACGTCGGTGGTGTCGATCAGGTTGCTTTCATGGCGCGCCACGAGGATGCCGTCGCGCGTGGCGACCAGGTCTGGCTCCACGTAATCGGCGCCGTCGAGGATAGCCTTGGCATACGAGGCCAAGGTGTGCTCGGGGCGCAGGGCGCTGGCGCCCCGGTGGGCGAACACCAGCGGACGGCTTGGCTTTGTTTCCAGCAGGCCGGTGGCAAAGCCGGGCGCGCTGGCCAGGGCCAGGCCGCCCACGGCCGCCTGGACGAAGCTGCGGCGAGAAAAGTGGCGTTGCGGCAACACCGGGGCGAGATGCGGCGCGCGCATCAGAACTCCGCTGTCAAGGTCAGGAAGCCCTGGCGCGGGGCGATGGGGAAGGTGTTATACGTCTTGTCGGCCGCGCCCACCACCACGTTCAGCGAACCTTCGCGGTTGGCCAGGTTGCTGATGTTGACGCGCCAGCGCGGGTTTTTCAGCCAGCTGGCCATGGCCGGCAGCTTGCCCGACACGCCCAGGCCCATCAGGAAATAGCTGGGCACGGACAAATCATTGGTGTACGTCGCGTAGCGCTTGCCCACATAGTCACCCGTCAGTTGCACTTCGATATCGCCAATGGTGGCCGAAGCCACGAACTTGTTCAGCCATTCCGGCGAGCCCGGCACGTTCTTGCCTGCCGTCAGTACCAGCGCGGCGCCATTGTTGTAATTGTCCGCGTACTGCGAGCGGTTGTATGACAGGGCATTGTAGAACGAAAAATTATTGCCGAAGTGAACGGTGCCGGCGATATCGATGCCGTCCGTACGCACGCTGCCCACGTTGGCCAGCACGGGGTTGCCACCGATGATGGAGGAAATCACGGGCGTCGGGCTGATCTGCAGCAAACGGTTGCTGAAATCGACGTGGTAGACATTGACTTGCCCATCGATGGCCGTAATGGCGCCCAGATTCAAGGGGTGACTGCCGCGCACGCCCACTTCATAAGTGAGGGCCGTTTCCGGCTTGGCATCGCGCTTGAACAGGTCGAACGCGGCCTGGCTCGACAAGCTCCATGGCGAAGCCCCGCCGCCGCCGTAGGTGACGAACTGGCGCATGTTTTTCTGGATATTGAAGTACAACTGGTCTTGCGGCGTGAAGTCCCAGCGCGCGCCCACTTGCGGCAAGAACCATTTCTTTGTGTTGATGGTGCCGACCGGCAAGGCCGTCGAACCGCCCGCAATGGCGCCCTTGGCCGGTTGCACGGGGAATTGGCCGTCGGCAAACTGCAGGCTGGATTTGAAGCCGGCCTGCAAGGCGATATCGGGACGGATGCGCCATTCATCCTGCAAGTGCAGCTGCACCACCTTGTTGTCGATCTCGCTGCCATATTGCGTGATCAAAGGATTGCTGGGGCGGTCGTACGGCGAAGTGGGCTTGTTGACGTCCAGCGCATACCAGCGGCGGTAGGCGGACGAGCGGTTCTGTTCCAGCCACAGGCCCGCTTCCAGTTGATGCTCGCCAATTTCCTTGCGCAGCGTGGAAATGAAGCCGCCCCGCTTGATGTCGTATTCCGTGGTGCGCACGGCGTAGCCCGAGTTGCCGAACACCTGTTTCAGGTTCTGTTTCGGGTAGTACACGCTGAACAGGCCCGGCAAGCCGGCCACGCCGATGGGGCCGGCCACCACGCCTGCGCCATCATCCTTGTGGTAATACACCTGGTTCGACCACGTCGTGCCTTCGGACAGGTTGGCGTCGAACTTGGCGTACGCCAGGTAATCGGTGCGCTGCGCATCGCTGTAGTAATTGCGATAATTGTTACCGTCCGCCGCAGGCGTGGCGCCCGTGGGCGACAGGTAATTCAGGGCCGCCTTGAAATCCGGATACAGGAAGGGACGCGTGTACGGTGCGCTCGTCTCGCCCTTCACGTGCACGGTGCTGTCTTCGTTCGGCTCGATCTTGTCCGAATAATTGAAAAACAGGGTCAGCTTGCCCGCCTCGCTGCGGTTGACGTACTTGGCATTGAACTGGTCGCCGCCCTGGCGCGCATCGAAATCCCAGGCGCGCGCTTCGTGGTGCAGGATGGAAAAGTAGGCGCTGCTGCCGTCGCCGAAGGCGCCCGTGTCGTAGCGGGCAAACGTGCGCGAGGTGCGGTGGCTGCCCACCGTTTGCTGCACGCTGGCGCCCTGCGTGGCCAGCGGGTCGCTGGAATAGGTTTCGATGGTGCCGCCCAGGTTGCTGGTCGAGGCTGTCGCCAGATCGCCCGCGCCCGACGACAGCACCACGCTGCGCACGTTTTCGCTGATCACGGCGCGCTGCGGCGACAGACCGTTGTAGTTGCCGTACTGCTGGTCGCCCAGCGGCACGCCATCCATGGTGTAGCCCAGTTGTTGACCGGAAAAACCATGCACGAACAGCGACAGGTTTTGCTCGTTGTTGCCCCACGGATCGGCCGTTTGGAAGCTGACGCCAGGCAAGGTTTGCAGGGCTTTCAGGGGATTCGTGCCGGGCAGGATTTTCTGGATTTCATTCTTGCTCAGGGCGACCGAAGAACGCGTCTTGCGCGAGGAAATCTCCACGGTGGTCATCGGGGCATTGTCGTCAGCGGCAGCCGGGGCGGCAGCGGCCATGTCGGTGGCGGCGGATGCCACGGCGGCGGCCACGGCCGTTTGCGCCAGCGCCGGCAGGGAGATGCCTGCGGCGCAGGCGCCTAGCAAAACGTGGAAGGAATGGCGGCGCAGGGCCAGCGTCAAGTGGGTGGTCATCATCAGCCTGTGGAAAGTGGGAAGTAATACAAGCTGCGCAGCGTAACGGCGGCGCGTGACGGGCTGATGACGAACTGATGACGGGAAGATGACAGTCGAAACAATGGCGCCGCCTGAGGGGCGGCGCGGGAATGATGGCGAAACTGTAATGCTTAGTTAATACTCGCTGCGGGGGGAATCAAGACTTCGGCCGGCGCATCCGTGATGAACAGCTGCGCGCAATCGACCTTGTCGAATTCGTAGTGCTGGCCGCAAAAATCGCAGTTCACGCCCACTTGTCCCACTTCGTCGAGCGTGCCGTTGACTTCTTCCTCGCCCAGCATCTTGAGCATATTGCCCACTTTTTCGCGCGTGCAGCTGCAATGGAAGCTTGGGTGCAGCGGGTCGAAGACGCGGATCGTTTCTTCCCAGAACAAGCGTTGCATCAGGGTTTCGATGTCGGTGGCGAGGATTTCTTCCTCTTTCAGGGTCGACGCCAGCATCACGGCGCGGTGCCATGTGTCCAGCGCGTCTTCTTCGGAGATAGGCGTCGCTTCGGCCTTGCCGCCGTGGTGCGGCAGCTTTTGCAGCAGCAGGCCGCGCGAGACGCTGTCGTCCGTGGCCAGCCACAAGCGCGTGTCGAGTTGTTCCGAACGCAACATGTAGTTTTCGATCACGGTCGCCATGTCGTCGCCGTCCAGCGGCACGATGCCCTGGTACGGTTGCTGGCCTGGCACCTTGTCGGCCGGGTCCAGGGTGATGATGAAGCGACCCTTGCCCGTGGCGTTGAGCAATTGCGGCACGGTGGCGACCTCGGGAATGGCGGCGTCCGGGTCCAGCTTGGCCGTGGCGCGCAGGCGCAAGTCCGAATCGCACTCGACCACCATCAGGCGCACGGGACCGTCACCATGGATTTGCATGATGATGGAACCGTTGAATTTCAGGTTGGCCGACAGCAGAGCGGCGGCGGCGACCATTTCACCCAGCACTTTTTTCACGGCCGTCGGGTAGGCGTGGCGCGCAACTACTTCCTGCCAGGTGCCGGAGACGTCGATGAACTGACCGCGCACGGCGGCGTTGTCAAAAATAAATTTTTGCAAGGTATCCTGGGTGGTGGCGGCTGCGCTGACAGCGCCCGTGGTTTCAGTCGTCATTCTCTTATCCAATCTTCTTGAGTTGCGTATTAAATAGCTGGCCGCGTTGCACATAGTTCACGGCGTTGCCTTGTAGCCTGGTGATATCGTCTACCGTCAGGGCCCGCACGGCTTTCGCCGGTGAGCCGATGATCAGCATATTGTCGGGAAATTCCTTGCCTTCCGTGACCAGGGCGCCTGCGCCGACCAGGCAGCCCTTGCCGATCTTCGCGCCATTCAGGATCACGGCCTGGATGCCGATCAGGGCGCCATCGCCAATCGTGCATCCATGCAACATCGCCTGGTGGCCGATGGTCACGTTCTGGCCGATGTCGAGCGGGTAGCCCGGATCCGTGTGCAGCACGGCGCCTTCCTGCACATTGCTGTTGGCACCCACGGTGATGCGTTCATTGTCGCCGCGGATGGTGGCGCCGAACCATACGGACGTATTCGCTTCCAGCGTCACCTTGCCGATCACGTTGGCCGTGTCGGCAACAAAAGCGGAAGCGTCAATCTGTGGCGCATCGGCGCCCAATTGGTAGAGTGTCATCGTTAGCCTATGGCGGTGGTGGAAGCGCCGGGCTGGGCCGGACGCGGAAGTTTTGCTTGGCTTACCTGCTATGTACGCTATTTTACGCTGTTGCAGGGCAAATCCTGGCGCCGACCACCAATCCGGTATAATTATCGAACGGTCGTACTTTTATGTTCGTACTATTTACAGACACAGCATGTGGCGCCATCCGCGCCACTTTCAAGGCAGGCAATGAGATGAAACCCATGAAACTTTCCCGTTCCGAATTCATCAACATCCGCAGCGCCCGCACGCATGTGCGTCATTGGGGCCGCGAAGGCGCGCCCATCCTGTTCATGGTACACGGCTGGATGGACGTGGCCGCCTCGTTCCAGTTCGTCGTCGACGAGCTGGCAGGCGACTGGCACTTGATCGCGCCCGACTGGCGCGGTTTTGGCCTCAGCGACTACACGCAGTCCGATACTT
This sequence comes from Janthinobacterium sp. DSP2-3-3, assembly GCF_049897325.1. Lineage (NCBI taxonomy): Bacteria > Pseudomonadati > Pseudomonadota > Betaproteobacteria > Burkholderiales > Oxalobacteraceae > Janthinobacterium > Janthinobacterium sp. DSP2-3-3. The sequence continues at coordinate 453,991 of NZ_JAFCWA010000003.1, forward strand.
ACTGGTTCCCCGATTACCTGGCCGACCTGGACGCCATGCTGCTGCACTATTCGCCGGACGCACCCGTCAAGTTGCTCGGTCACAGCATGGGCGCCAACGTGGCCGGCTTGTATGCGGGCGTGCGGCCCGAGCGCATCAGCCGCTTCATCAACCTGGAAGGCTTCGGCATGATGGCGACGGAGCCGGAGCAGGCGCCGGGCCGCTACGCCAAGTGGCTGGACGAATTGCGCGAGCCGCCCGCCATGCGCAGCTATCCGAGTCAACAGGCCGTGGCCGAGCGCCTGCAAAAGACCAATCCGCGCCTGCCGGACGCGCGCGCAGCTTTCCTGGCCGAACACTGGTCGGCGCAGAACGAGGCGGGCGAGTGGGACATCATGGGCGACCCGCAGCACAAGCGCGTCAATCCCATCCTGTATCAGGTGGAAGAAGTGATGGCGTGCTGGCGCCGCATCACGGCGCCCGTGCTGTGGGTGGAGGCGATGGAGACGAATATGTGGCAATGGATGGGACCAAAGGACGAGGCGCGCATCGAAATCGACCGGCGTTTGGCCTGCATCAAGGATGTGCGCTGCGAAATGATGGCGGACGCGGGCCACATGCTGCACCATGACCAGCCGGCGGAGCTGGCGCGCCTGGTGGAAACCTTCCTGGCGCAGTAATGCATTGGCGCAACTGTGTCGCTAACGCGACTTCCTTATCGGGCAAGCAGCGTACAATGAAAGCTTCTTTCATGCTGAGCCCGTGCAGGGTATTGTTTTCACATGCTTAAAGTCGACCTGCATTGTCATTCGAATATTTCCGACGGCGTGCTCGCGCCTGCCGCCGTGGCCGCGTACGCTTGCCGCGCGGGCGTCGATGTGTGGGCACTCACGGACCACGATGAAGTGTCCGGTATCGCCGCCGCGCGCACGGCCGCGCTGGACCTGGGCATGCGTTTCGTGGCCGGCGTGGAAATTTCCATCACTTGGGCCGGCCAGACCGTGCACATCGTGGGCTTGCAAGTCGATGAAAACAATCCGGGTCTCGTACAGGGCTTGCACCAGACACGCTCCGGGCGCGACGCGCGCGGCCGCGAAATCGCCCGCCAGCTGGACCTGGCCGGCATCCCCGACGCCTATGAAGGGGCCTTGAAATTTGTCGGCAACCCGGATTTGATGTCGCGCACGCATTTCGCCCGCTACATCGTGGAAATGGGGAAATGCGCGAATATCCCTGACGTGTTCAAGAAATACCTGTCGGAAGGCAAGCCGGGTTATGTCGAGCACCGTTGGGCCACCCTGGCCGAGTCGGTGGGCTGGATACGCGGCGCGGGCGGCGTGGCCGTCATCGCCCATCCGGGCCGCTACCGCTTCAGCGACATGGCGCAAGGCGTGCTGTTCGATGAATTCAAGCAGCTCGGCGGCGTGGCTATCGAAGTCGTCACGGGCAGTCACAGTCCGGATCAGTATCCGGAATACGCGCAGCTGGCCAACGCCTACGGCTTCCTCGCTTCGCGCGGCACGGATTTCCATGCGCCAGGCGAGTCGCGCGTGGATTTTGCCAAGCTGCCGCCTTTACCTGCCAACGTGACCCCGATCTGGCACGACTGGTTCTAAGGTACGGCTGGCCGGCGCCTGCCGAGCAGGGCTTGAAAAGTCGCGACCACATACTTATCTTTTAGTTATTATTGTTTTTCGGAGCCATCGCCCATGAAACGTATCGTCCTTTTTGTTGTCACCAACCTGGCCGTGATGCTGGTGCTGTCGCTCGTCCTCAGCTTGCTGGGCGTGGGCAACCCGGCACGCGGCAGCACTCTGAACCTGGGCAGCCTGCTGGTGTTTTCGCTGGTGGTGGGGTTCACGGGGTCGATCTTTTCCCTGTTGATCAGCAAACCCATGGCCAAGTGGAGCACGGGCGCGCGCGTGATCGACAACCCGACCTCGTCAACCGAATTGTGGCTGGTCAATACCGTGCGCGCCCTGTCCGAGCGGGCCGGCATCGGCATGCCGGAAGTGGCCGTGTATGAAGGTGAGGCGAATGCCTTCGCCACGGGCGCCTTCAAAAATTCGGCGCTGGTGGCTGTCTCGACGGGTTTGCTGCAAAGCATGAACCGCGATGAAGTCGAAGCCGTGCTGGGCCACGAGATCGCCCACGTCGCCAATGGCGACATGGTCACCCTGACCCTGATCCAGGGTGTGGTGAATACCTTTGTCGTCTTCATGGCCCGCGTGGTGGGTTTCTTTGTCGACAATGTGCTGTTGAAAAATAACAACCGCGAAGGCGGCGGACGCGGCATCGGCTATTTCGTCACCGTCATGGTGTGCGAAGTGATCTTTGGCTTGCTCGCTTCCATCATCGTGGCCTGGTTCTCGCGCCAGCGCGAATTTCGCGCCGATGCCGGTTCGGCCAAACTGTTGGGCAGCCCCACGCCGATGATGCATGCGCTGGCCCGCCTGGGCGGCGTACCGCCGGGCGAGCTGCCTCAATCGATGCAGGCGCTGGGCATCAGCGGCGGCAATGGCGGCTGGGGCGCGCTGTTTGCCACCCATCCGCCTCTCGAACAACGTATTGCCGCGCTGCGCGGCGTACAATAATGCTAACTTAACAAGCTGGTTCGCCAGAATGCTTACACATGAGTCAATTTTTTCATATTCACCCTGAGAATCCGCAATTGCGCCTGATCAAGCAGGCGGCACAAATCATCCAGTCCGGCGGCGTCGTGGCCTTGCCCACGGATTCCTGCTACGCACTGGTGTGTCAGCTCGACGACAAAGGCGCCGTCGAGCGCCTGCGCCGCATCCGTGGCGTGGATGAAAAGCATCACCTGACCTTGCTGTGCCGCGACTTGAGCGAGCTGGGTGTATATGCCCGCGTCGACAACCGCCAGTTCCGCCTGCTCAAGGCAGCCACGCCGGGCGCTTACACCTTCATCCTGGAAGCGACCAAGGAAGTACCGCGCCGCCTCAGTCATCCTTCGCGCAAGACCATCGGCCTGCGCGTGCCCCAGCACCGCATCGTGCAAAGCCTGCTGGACGAGCTGGGCCAGCCACTGCTGGGCGCCACCCTGACCCTGCCCGGCGACGAAGACAGCCTGACGGATGCCGACACGATCCGCGAGCGCCTGGAGAAGCTGGTCGACCTGATCATCGATGGCGGCGTCTGCGCGCATGGCCCCAGCACCGTGATCGACCTGACGGGTGCGGAGCCGGAAGTGGTGCGCGTGGGACGCGGCGACCCGGCTGCGCTGGGCTTGTAGTGGCTGGCGCAGGGCGCTGGATTTACCTATCTTTAATGGCAACATAAGAAAGGCTCCAGTACGCCTCTGGTAGAATCTCGGTCATGAGCGATTTCAATACGATAGTCCAGACCGTTGCGGTGTACCTGGTGCCGGTGCTGTTTGCCATTTCCCTGCATGAGGCGGCGCATGGCTACGCGGCGCGCTATTTCGGCGACCCTACGGCCTCGAACGAGGGCAGGTTGAGCCTCAATCCCATCCGGCATATCGATCCTTTCGGCACGATACTGCTGCCCTTGATACTGTATTTCACGATCCAGGTACCGTTTGGCTATGCCAAGCCGGTGCCCGTCGACTTCAGCCGTCTGCGCAATCCGAAGAAGCAGATGGCGTGGGTGGCATTTGCCGGTCCCGGCGCGAATTTCGTCATGGGCTTGGGCTGGATGATCGCCTTTGTCGTCCTTAGCGTCATGCCGCCGACGGAAATGGCCATGTTTTTCCGCAAGATGGCCGGTGCCGGCGTCAGCGTGAATGCGGCCATGTTTGTCTTTAACCTGATTCCCGTGCCGCCCCTCGATGGCGGGCGCATCATGACTGGCTTGCTGCCGATGCAGCTGGCGCGTCCTTACGCCAGCATCGAGCGCTACAGCCTGTATGTGTTCGGCGCCCTGGTGCTGCTGATGTACACGGGCATATTGAACCGCGCCTTGCTGGCGGCGATCGAATTTGTGATTGGCATTTTTGTCGCCGTGGTCACGCCCCTGACGGCACTATTGACTTGATGCCCGCAACTAGATGGTCGCAAATAATTGATGGAAATACCGATGCAAGTAATTGAACCAACTATAGAAACTGAAGCGATTTCCGCTTGGGTACGTCGCTGGGCGCCCCTGATCCCGGGCGGCGAAGTGCTGGACCTGGCCTGCGGCGCCGGGCGCCATGCGCGCCACCTGGTGAGTCTGGGCCACCCCGTCATCGCGCTCGACCATGATCCGGAAATGCTGGAAAAGGCGGCCGGCACGGGCATCACTACCTCGCTGGTGGACCTGGAAGCGCCGGGCGCCGTGTGGCCGTTCGCCCCCGGGCGCTTTGCCGGCATTGTTGTCACCAATTATCTGCACCGGCCCTTGCTGGAAGCCATGGTGGCTAGCCTGGCGCCCGATGGCGTGCTGCTGTACGAAACGTTTGCCGAAGGTAATGAGCAGTTTGGCAAGCCGTCGAATCCGAAATTCCTGCTGAAGGAAGGCGAAATGCTGAGCTGGGCGGTGCAGCACGGCTTGCGTGTGGTAGCGTACGAAGATGGACGCGTGGAACAGCCAAAAGCTGCTCTGGTGCAACGAATTTGTGCCGTCCGCCCGGATTTTCCACGGTTGGCGGCCCTGCTGCCGACGTTTTGAGCGGCCATACTATGTCAGAATGCACCACAGGCGCGGGCTATCCGCTACAATCGTTGTTTTATTTATCGGCGCTATAAACTTACTATGATCAAGGGCAGCATTGTAGCAATCGTCACCCCGATGCACGCAGACGGCAGTCTGGACTTTCCAGGTCTGCGCAAGCTGATCGACTGGCATATCGCCGAGGGTACGGACGGCATCGTCATCGTTGGCACGACGGGCGAATCGGCAACAGTCAGCGTAGAAGAACACTGCGAGCTGATCCGGTTGACCGTCGAACATGCCAAGGGACGCATTCCTATCATCGCCGGCGCCGGAGGCAACTCCACGGCCGAGGCCATCAAACTGACGCGCTATGCAAAAGAAGCGGGCGCCGATGCTGTCCTGCAAGTGGTGCCGTACTACAACCGTCCTACCCAGGAAGGCATGTACCAGCACTTCAAGGCCATCGCCGAAGCCGTCGATATTCCTGTCATTCTGTATAACGTGCCTGGCCGCACGGTTGCCGACATGGGCAACGAGACCATCGTGCGCCTGTCCGCCATCCCGAATATCGTCGGCGTGAAAGATGCGACCGGCAATATCGGCCGCGGCATCGACTTGCTGCGCCTCGTGCCGGCCGACTTCGCCGTGTACTCGGGCGACGATCCGACGGCCATGGCGCTGATGTTTTGCGGCGGCCACGGCAATATTTCCGTGACGGCCAACGTGGCGCCGCGCGCCATGCACGAACTGTGCGTTGCGGCCATGGCGGGCGAGCGTGCCACGGCGATCGCCATCAATAACAAAGTTTTTCCTCTGCACCAGAAATTGTTTGTCGAGCCCAATCCGGTGCCCGTCAAATGGGCGCTGGCCGAAATGGGCCTGATGCCGGCCGGCATACGTTTGCCATTGGTGCCACTGGCTGAAAATTGCCATGCTATCGTGCGCGATGCCTTGCGCGACGCCGGCATCCTGTCTTAAGGCCGAACTTCAAACCGGACTTGACCAGTCCGGACCTTCCCTGATTCCAGCTGCTACTTAGCTTCTTATCCAGTTACGACATGACTAATTGCAAGAAAAACCAATCGGCGCCTGCCACCATCGCCGTCCGCGGCATCGTCATCGGCGCCATCGCAGCCAGCCTCGCGGGCTGCGGCATGATCAGTTCGGTAGTCGGCGGCGACAAGGTCGACTACAAGTCGGTCAAGAAAGCCGGCACCCTGGACGTGCCGCCTGACCTGACGCAATTGCAGCAGGACAACCGCTACTCCCTGCCGGATTCGAAAAACGGCGTGGCCACGGCTTCCGGCTATAACGCGCAGCGCAACGCCACGGCCGGCACGCCCGTCATCGTGGGCGCCGACGGCGTGGTGGGCGTCGTGCCAGTCACGGCCGGTGGCGTGAAGGTCGAGCGCGCGGGCAACCAGCGCTGGCTGGTCGTCAAGCAGTCGCCTGAAGTGCTGTGGCCGCAACTCAAGCAGTTCTGGGAAGATTCCGGCTTTACCGTCGCCATCGACCAGCCCACGGCTGGCATCATGGAAACCGAGTGGAATGAAAACCGTGCCAAGTTGCCGCAAGACTTTATCCGCAACACCATAGGCAAGGCCTTCGATTCGATGTACTCGACAGGTGAAAAAGACAAGTTCCGCACCCGCGTGGAGCGCCTGGCCGATGGTTCGACCGAGATCTACATCAGCCACCGTGGCGTGGAAGAGGTCGTTACGGGCCGCGACAAGGAAACCACCACCTGGACCGCGCGGCCGAATGATCCGGGCCTGGAAGCACAATTTCTGGCCAAGCTGATGACGCGCCTGGGCGCGGCCAGCGACGAAGCGCAAGCGAAGACGGCCGTCGACGGCGCCATCGTGCAGCCGCTGCACGCCAAACTGGTGGGCGACGCCGCCACGCCGGCGCGCGGCATCGAAGTCGATGAAGGCTTCGACCGCGCCTGGCGCCGTGTCGGCCTGGCGCTGGACCGCGTCGGCTTCACTGTGGAAGACCGCGACCGTACGCAAGGCACGTATTTCGTACGTTACGTCGATCCGGATGCTGTGAAGAAAGATGGTTTCTTCTCGAAACTGTTCAGCTGGGGCTCGTCGTCCGACAAGGACAAGGAAGCGCAGCGCTACCGCGTTCTGGTCAAGGCTGGCAATGGCGCGACCAGCCTGGTCAGCATCCTCAGCAACGAAGGCAAACCCGATACCTCGCCAGTGGCCGAGAAGATCCTGGGCTTGCTGAACGATCAGCTGAAATAAGTAGTACATTCGCGGCAGGCATCAGAGCCTGCCGCACATTAAATAAGCTGGCCCGGGAAACCGTGCCAGCTTTTTTATTGCCGATTGCCAGCGTTTTATCCGGCGCATAAAACTGCGGACGCAAAAAAGCCGGCCCGAGGGCCGGCTTTCTTTCCTGCGGGGTGCTAAATTACTTAGCAGCCGATGCAGCAGCCGAAGCAGCCGAAGCAGCGTCGGTAGCGGCCGAAGCGGCAGCCGTAGCAGCAGCAGCAGCGTCGGTAGCGGCCGAAGCAGCAGCGTCAGCAGCAGCAGCTGGAGCAGCTTCAACTACTGGTGCTGGTGCTGGGGTTTCAACTACTGGTGCTGGTGCAGGAGCTTCTTCTTTTTTGCTGCAAGCAGCCAGAGCAACAACCATCAGGGAGGCGATCAGCAGGGATTTTTTCATTTGTTTTCCTTAATTATTTCAAAAAATAAATCAATATTGTTGCGATGAATAATTACCGGTAATTATCGCTCGTTAGGTCGTCTTCGAAGGCTTTTCGTACCAGGTGGTGCCTGCCAGACAACGGAAACTTCCTAACCGAATATTATAGCGATTTTTGGTGCGTCGCAATAGGAGCAAGAGGCAAATTCGCAACTATTTTGTGATATCGCAATATTTGCCGAAGCAAATTGCAAGCAAGTGTAAGCGATTTGCGAAAGCGCGACAAAACGATATAAAAATAATATGTTTCATTGCGCTAACGCAGATGCTGTCATTTCATCTCCTGTAATACCACTTTGCTACGCCACGATCATTCAGGCCAGTTCGATCCAGCCATCCTGATACCAAGTATATAACGCATCCATCACGTCATCGGAAGCCTGGGCCACGGCGGCGCCATTGAGGGCGCGTTCGTTGGCCAGGATTTCCAGGGCCGCTTTGTCGGCCTTGCCAATGGCAAACGATTCACCATTGATGAAGACATTCTTGCCACGATACAGCATCAGCGTCTTGCGCGACAACACAACGCCCTTTTTCTGTGCGGCGTCCGCGAAGCGGCCCACCGTCAACGGCTTGGACAGCGGCGTGAAAAACACATTGTGTTTCGGTTCCGACAGGTGTTCGCCCAGGAAGATGGTCACGTCTTCTTCCGTGAAGCGCACCTTGTTTATTTCTTCCGTGATGATGCTGAGCATTTCGCGGGGGATTTCCGCCGGTTTGTCCGACGCTTTCAAGTCGGGATCGCTGTAGATGCCCGGTAAGTCGATCGAGTCGGCCATGAATTGCAGGAAAGCTTCGCCCAGTTCCTGGAACGTGGGTGAGCGGAAGCCGATCGAATACGTCTGACAGTCGCCGATGGCCACGCCGTCGTGCGCGTAGTGGGGCGGCAGATACAGCATGTCGCCCGGTTCCAGCGTGAATTCTTCGTTGGGCGTGAAGTTGCTGAGGATTTTCAGCGGCAAGCCGTCGATCAGGCTCAGGTCCTTCTGCGCGCCGATGCGCCAGTGGCGTTTGCCCTGGCCTTGCAGCAGGAACACGTCGTAGGAATCGAAATGCGGGCCCACGCCGCCGCCATCGGTGGCGAAGCTGACCATCAGGTCGTCCAGGCGCGCGTCCGGCAGGAAACGGAACTGGCGCAGCAGGGCGTCGGCCTTGGCGCTGTGCAGATTGGCGCCCTGCACCAGCAAGGTCCATTCTTTCTGTTTCAGCGATGGCAGGCTGGTCAGCGGGCCTTGCTGCATGTTCCAGTGTCCATCCGCATGGCTGACCAGGCGCGATTCGACGTGGTCCAAGGCAGCCAGCTCGGTCAGGGCCTTGATATCGAACAGCGCCTTGAAGCCAGGTACGGCTTGACGGATCAACAAGGGTTTTTTATGCCAGTAGTCGCGCAGGAATTGCGCCGGCGTGATATCGCCGAGGAGAGTTAATTTTTTCATGCGCCCATTATAACAACCGGAAATGCAGGAATGCGCCTGCCGTTGGCGGCGTGAAGGTATAATTTGCCAGCTTATACAATGAAAGGAAGCATAATGAAGATTGCCAAAAATACGGTCGTGACTGTCAACTACAAACTGTCAGACGCGCAAGACAATCTGATCGAAGACGGCCGTCAGCCGATGGTCTACCTGCACGGCGATTATGAAAACACCCTGCCGAAGATCGAAGAAGAGCTCGATGGCAAGGAAGTTGGCTATTCCAACACGATCCAGATCGAACCGGATGATGCTTTCGGTGAATACGATCCAGCCCTGGTGAAGGTTGAGCCGCGCAATCGCCTGCCTGAGCCGCTGGAAGTGGGCATGCAGTTCGAAGGCATGCCGGAAAGCGATTCGCCGGACGAAGAAGCGATGATCTTCACGGTGACCGATATCGCCGACGACAAAGTCGTGCTGGACGGCAACCATCCACTGGCCGGCATCGCGCTGCGCTTCTCGCTGACCGTCGCTGACGTACGTGTAGCCACCGACGAAGAAATTGCCCATGGCCACGTGCATGGCGCACACGGCCATGACCATGGCGATGAAGATGATGAAGGCGACGGCGAAGAGGGCGACCACTTCCGCACCCACCCTATCCACTAATCTGGAGACGCCTGACCAAACCTGCTGCGCGGCGCGCTTTGCGGCCGGCGATGCTCACCGTACTGGAGTACGGTTGCGCTTCTCGGCCACAAATCACTGCCGCTCGCTACGGTTTTGTCAGGCGTCGTGACGTCTGTTGTCTGTTAGATAAAGGCTGGCTTTGCGCCGGCCTTTATTTATTGCTGTGCACGTTTATCTGCGCACAGTCGACGCCCTGGCGCGTGCCTGCGCCGATGGCCTGACGGCCCGTTGACGCACCTCAAAGAATGGCGTCTTGCCTGGCCGTACGGCGATGGCGGACCAGTCGTTGTCGATGCTGACGTGGCCCAGGTTGCCTTTCCAGCTGATTTTCGGCCCGCCTGTCCTGGCTGCGGCCTTTCTACTCTTGCCTTCCTTGCCGTCCGCTTCGCCATCGCGCTGCGTATCGACCAATAAGACCTTGCCACTGAATTTCTTCGACAGGGTGCGGATCTGCTTGCGCGGTCCGGCAAAGCCATCCTGTTTCGAACTAAAGCTGGGCAGCAGCGAATTGTCGTCTTCGTCCAGCACGCCCACGTCGCCATCGGAAAACAGCACGATGCCGTCGAGCTGCTTGCGCTGCGCCATGGCGAACAGGCGTTGCAGCCAGGAGCGGTTGGCGACCAGGCGGTCTTCGAATTCGCTGTTGCGTCCCGCTTCTGGCAGGAAATGGTTGTTATTCGCGGGCAGGTTGATGGTGGCGAACAGCACGCCGCCGTATTCCCAGTGGGCATTTTCCGCATAGCTGCGGAATTTCGCCGTCGATGACAGCCTCGACAGGGTCAGCTTGCGCTGGCCCAGGCTCTGGTCGTCGGCGAAATACACGTCGCGCAAGCGGTTCAGGCGTTCGATGGCATTGACCCTGCCGCGCGAATTGCGGCAGTTGGCCCAGTCGCTGGCCGACAGCGAGACGATCAGCGGCGGCCCGCTGGCGTCCAGCAAGTCCTTGCGTTGGCTGTACAGCTTGTCGCTGCAGGACTCGCTGGCAGCCTTGATGCCGGTTGCCACTACGAACGAGGCATTGAAGGCGCTCGTTTCCGCGATGGCTTTTTTCAGGGGGCCGTCGTCGGGCCCCGCGTTGAAGGAATGGCCCAGCACGGCAAACTCGAAGCCGGCCTGGTCGCCCGGGGCGGCCAGCGCCGCTTGCCACTGCAGGCTGGCGGCCAGCAAGCCGGCGGCCAGCAGGCGCAGGCTAGCGATGCTGCGCCGCGTGGTCATGCGGCGGCCAGCCGTTTCAACTGATACAGCTGTTCCAGCGCGTCGCGCGGCGTGAGCGCATCGGGATCGAGGTCGGCGATCGCGTCGAGCAAGGCTTGCTGCGCCGCATTCAGCGCGGCCAGCGGTGCCGCTTCCTCTTCTTCCTCTTGCGCATACGGATCGGCGGAGGGCAGCGCGAACAGGTCGCGTTGCGGCGTGGCGTCGAGCGCTTGCGCTTCCAGGCGCGCCAGGTGCTTGCGCGCGGCCTTGATCACCGGCTGCGGCACGCCGGCCAGTTGCGCCACCTGCAAGCCGTAGCTTTGCGAGGCGGGACCGGCCTGCACGGCGTGCAGGAAGACGATGCTGTCCTTGTGTTCGACGGCCGACAAATGCACGTTGGCGGCGCTCGGGTGACTGTCCGGCAGTTGCGTCAGCTCAAAGTAATGCGTGGCAAACAAGGTAAAACTACGGCTGCTGTCGATCAGATGGCGCGCAATGGCCCATGCCAGGGCCAGGCCGTCGAAGGTCGAGGTGCCGCGGCCCACTTCATCCATCAACACCAGCGAATGCTCGGTGGCGCCGTTCAGGATCGCCGCCGATTCCGTCATTTCCACCATGAAGGTCGAGCGTCCGCCCGCCAGGTCATCGGTGGCGCCGATGCGCGTGAAGATGCGGTCGATGGGGCCGATGGTGGCGGAAGCGGCCGGCACGTAGCTGCCCACGTAGGCCAGCAGGGTGATCAGGGCCACCTGGCGCATGAAGGTCGATTTACCGCCCATGTTCGGGCCGGTAATCAACAGCAGGCGGCGCTCGTTGACGAAGCGGCAATCGTTGGCGATGAAGCGTTCGATCTGCTTTTCCACCACCGGGTGGCGGCCTTCGACGATGTTGATGCACGGCTCGTCGACCAGTTGCGGCGCGGCCCAGTTGTGCTGCTGCGCATGTTCCGTCAGCGCGTTCAGGGTGTCGAGCTGGGCCAGGCCTTGCGAAATGGTTTGCAAGGTGCCGATGTGCGGCGCCAGCTCGGCCAGCAGCAGGTCGTACAGCAGCTTTTCTCGCACCAGGGCCTTGTCTTGCGCCGACAGGGCCTTGTCTTCGAACACTTTCAGTTCGGGCGTGATGTAGCGTTCGGCGTTTTTCAGGGTTTGGCGGCGGCGGTAGTCGTCCGGCACCTTGTCCGTCTGGCCGTGCGTGACTTCAATATAGAAGCCGTGCACCTTGTTGTATTCGACGCGCAGATTGGCGATGCCCGTGCGCGCGCGTTCGCGCGTTTCCAGGTCGAGCAGGAACTGGCCCGCGTTTTCCGACAGGGCGCGCAATTCGTCCAGTTCCGCGTCGAAGCCGGTGGCAAACACGCCGCCATCGCGCACCATGGCAGCCGGTTCCTGCGCCACGGCGCGCACCAGCAAGTCCAGGCAGGCAGTCGGTGTCGCCAGTGCCGCGTGGATGGCGGCCAGCAAACCGGTTTCACCGCCCTGGCCGGGACCATAGCAGCGCACGACGTCGCCGCGCAGGGCCGGCAGTTGCAGCAAGCCGTCGCGCAGGGCTGCCAGGTCGCGCGGACGCGCCGACAGCAGCGCGATGCGCGTGGTGATGCGTTCGATATCAGGCACTTGCGCCAGGGTGGAGGCGAGCGGACCGGCCGCTTCGCTTTGCGCCAGCGCGGCGATGGCTTCATGGCGCGCGCGCGCCACGTTCTGGTCGCGTCGCGCATGGTGCAGCCAATGGCGCAGCATGCGCGAACCCATGGCCGTGCGGCAATGATCCAGCAGCGAGAACAGCGTGGGCGATTCCTGGCCGCGGATGGTTTCCGTCAACTCCAGGTTGCGCCGCGTGGCCGCGTCCAGGCCGATGAATTCGCTTTCCGTTTCCGTCGTCAAGGAGCGCACGTGCTGCAAGCCGCGTCCCTGCGTCGACTGTGCATAGCGCAGCAGCGCGCCGGCCGCGCCGAACGCGGCGCCGAGGCCATCGGCGCCAAAGCCGGTGAGTGTCGCCACTTTCAGCTGATCGAGCAGGGCCTTGTGGCCGCCGACCACGTCGAAATGCCAGTCCGGCACGCGGTTGATGTGCGTGCCCGCGTAGTCGTCGAACAGGCTGCCATTGTCGCCGCTCAAGATTTCGGCCGGCACGATGCGTTCCAGTTCCTGCTGCAGGCGCGCCGCCACGGTGCTACTGTCGCCGGAAAACTCCATCAGCTTCAAAGCACCGCTGGCCAGCGACAGCCAGGCCAGACCCGTGGTGACCGTCTTGCGCTGCGTGATGCTGCACATGGCCAGCAGCGGGCGCTCAGCCTTCTCGGGCAGCAAGTCCGCATCCGTCAAGGTGCCGGGCGTGACGACGCGCATGACCTTGCGCTCGACGGGGCCTTTGCTGGTGGCCGGATCGCCGATCTGTTCGCAAATGGCCACCGACTCGCCCAGCTTGACCAGCTTGGCCAGATAGCCATCGAGCGAGTGAAACGGCACGCCGCACATTTTGATCGGGTTGCCACTGGCCACGCCGCGCGCCGTCAGGGTAATGCCCAGCAGGCGCGAGGCTTTCTCCGCATCCTCGAAAAACAGCTCGTAGAAATCGCCCATGCGGTAGAAGACCAGCATCGTGGGGTGATTTTCCTTGATGCCAAGATATTGGGCCATCATTGGCGTGAGCTTTTCAGCCGAATTTTTCTTTGCCGCGGCGGCGTTGATTTCTTTTGGGACGGTGGTCATGTGTTCTTTGTCGTTGGTCCGGCGGCAGGGAAAGACGTGCCTGACGGGCTGTGGGTGGTGCTGTGTGCATTCAAGACCGCGCCAGGGGGGCGGAGCTTGGGTCCAAGGCCGTCATTTTACCGCTTTCGGCAGGCGGGGCGGCGTATTGCGTGCGGATGTGAAAAAGCCGCGCCGACAGAGGTCGGTGCGGCCCGGGTAGAATGAAATCCTATTTCCATTTCGCAAGACGATGCGCTTGCTTTGGCCGTGGCCGTGGACGCCTTTGCAGAGCAAGTCTTCAAGCAGACCATCGAGCGAGTGTTTCGGGACGGGGAGGCTTCGCTCCCCATTTCGCGAAAGTGGCCATCGTCATTCGTGGGGGGCAGTCAATCTTGGCATGCTGCGCTCTGGCGATTGAAGCTGGAAAGACGCTGGTCATAGGGCCGCTCTCAAAAGCAACAGGTGGCAACAATCATAAACTCGTCTATCATTAGTCGACCTGATGCCATCGCTTTCTGTTGCCCATGCTGATATATCTCGATGCCGCCATGCTGGAAGAGCCGGAAAGGAAGGCACTTTCCAGTTTTTTTCGAAAGCCCTTTACCGACGAGAGTTGTGCGCTGGTGGCTGACCGGTTGCCGCATCTGGCGCAGGTTTATCGGGCGCTGGCAAGCTCAATGCCGACGTGGCGAGGTGGAACATTGCTGTCGCAGGTGCGCCAGGCTGACCGCGTCTTTCAGCAGGTTGCGCAGTTGGGACCTGACCAACTTCCGCTGGTTCCGGAACTCGTGCTCGCCCGACAGGTCGAACTGCTGGAGGAACTCGTCCGCGATCACGCCAACTTCGTTCATCAGCGCAACGAGCAGCCAAACCAGCGGTTCAAGCTCGACGCTGACAGCAGCCGGGTTGCCGTGCGTGCATTCAGCTTCCACGAAGTGGTTTTCCTGACGCTGATGGGGATATTGGAAGCGCAGGTAACACGCCAACTGGTGACGTTTTCCTTCACGCCGCGCGGTGGAGAGATCTTGTACAACCGGACGATCACAACGACCATGGAGGCTCAGTCTCAACTGTCGTTGACGCTGGTGCTGCGTGACGTTATTGCCCGCCTGCGTCATGGCGACCTGACCCGCACCGCCAGCATCCTGGCACTGTTGCAGCCCGAGCTGCTCGACACGCTGGAAGACGCCTTTCTGGACAGTTTCTTCTCTATCGGCGCGTATATGGCACGCGATGCCTCCTCGTCGGAACTGATCAGCGGCGCGCGTAAACTGTGCCGTTGGTTCGCGCTGCTTGAAATCGTCCGACTCGCCGACGAAGCGGGCGTCATACCGAACGATGCTCTATGTGAGCGACTTGAACTTGATCGAGACCTGCTGAACCTCGTGCTGGCTGACCGCGCCGCCGCTATTCCATCTAATCGCGGCATTTACGTGCACGCTGGCGGCTACCTGAGCTTGGGGAAAACGGGGCTCGGCCACGCGGTCCATTGCTGCAAATCCGCCGTCCTGAGCGAGGGGCAGGCTCGTGACATCGGCGACAAATTTGAAAAGGAAATTACGGAATACCTCACGCGACGCGTTTCTCCAGCGGATTATGTAGTGCGGCCCAAATTCAAGCGGAGCGAAAACGGCAAAGGCAAGATGTACGACTGCGACTTGATCATTTTCGAGGTGGCGCGGCGGCAGATATTCTTCGTCCAGGCGAAGTGGAAGCGCAATAGCCGTACGGCTGATCTGGGCGATGAATTTAATTGTTGGGGTGGCAAGAATTGGCCACTGACGAAAGGCGTGAAGCAACTGGTCGCCTTGCGCCAACGACTCACGGAAAAGGACGTGCTTGCAAAGATTAAGGGCGCATTGGGCGATATCAAGCTGACCGACCAGCATATTCTCGCGAACTCGCATTACGTCGTTGTGCACACGCTGCCGTCTTTCAGCGCATATGAGATCGATGGTGTCGCGATCTACGAATGGAATCTGTTCCGCAGGCTACTGCAAAGGGGCGCAATGGAGCGCAGCATGTGGACAGGCGGGCCGCATGCCGTGGCCATCGTCCTGCCCGAGCATCGGCATCACACTATGCTGAAACTCGAAGACCCAAATCAGGTTCTGGACTACTTTTACACGGTGGCCGGTGGCAATCTGGCGCGACTGCCGCGCGAAAAACAAGACCGAGAGCAGGCGAGGTATGGGTTTGATCTAGCATTGCCATCTGCATCGCTATGGTGCCGCATGAGGGGAAACGCCTCGCTGCGCGTCATACGTCCCTACACCTAAGCGATTCGATAGACTTTTCTCACCGGCCGTACCAGCAACGCGCACCTTTCCGCGACGCGGCGAAGTAGCCCGCCAGCTCAGGCTCAGCACCAGGCCACGAGCATCAGGACCACGTCACGAAAGGAAGAGTCATGTCGCTGAGCGCCGTTCCTGGAAGGATCCGCAAAATTGCAGGTGGTCTCGCGCTCGTCCTCGTGGGGCTGGTGTGGGCACCCGTCGGGACGGCGGCTGTGGATGCCGAGCCAGTTCCTGGCGCGCGCGTCGAAGCCGAGCCCAACGCGGACATCCTTGGCTAGTAGCGGTTGACGAAGGTGATCGACGCCGCCGACATCGCCTCGATGTCGGACCGGCAGGCGCGCGCGTTGATCGGCAAAACCGTCGCGTTCGCCAAGGACAAGTTCGTGTTTAATGGGGCGGCGTGTGCATCGCCGACCTACGAGCGAAGCGTCGACGACTTGGCGCGCTCGTTTCGAGAGCAGGGGCATGTGAGCTCGGCAAACATGGGGTTGCCCGACCCGGTCACGGCGATCGACGCCTGCTGCACCCACCTCTTTTTGAAGGAGCCGGGCCGCATCGTGGTCCATTGGAACGGCCTTTATTTCGATGCGGTCAGGACCAGGAAGTGAGTGGCATCAGAACGGTTATGTCATCATCCATATCACTGAAATTTGGCACTGGACCTGGCGAAGGTCGCGGGACACGTCCGTTTTTCAAAGTCTGCGAGGCGGAGTAGATACCTGCGAGGAAGGAATATCTCCAGCCAACAACGCGTCTACTACTGACGGTCAGCACACTAGCTTGTGTGCTGACATAAAGCCTGGCGTCATTCGCGTTTTGCAGGGTAGTGGCGCGTAAGGGCTCGCCCCCTGTTCCAGTAATGCATTTCTGTTTCAGCCAGTGGTGCCAGACCTTAAAGAGCGACGGTACCGCCGACCGAACTTTCCGGGTCGAAAGAAAATACGCGCAGTTCCGGTTGAACGTCTTCGCCGCGCATAATGCGCACGGTCATGACGAAGGACAATTCCCAGCGACCGGCAGCATAGCCTACGTCCAGATTGTGTTTCCACTCCTGACGGATGCGGTGCAGGGGCAGCAGTTCCGGTTCGCCCAGCAGTTTCTGAATTTCGAAGTCCAGTGGTAAATGATAGGTGGCGCCCACGGCTTGCAAGAATGGGGATGGCGGCGAGTACACGGTCGGTACTTTCGGACCGATTTGCGTCAATTGCGGTACGGTGATGATGCAGCAGTCGACGATCTGGAACGAGGTGAAGCCGCTTTCCTTGGAGCCACAGCAGGTAACGTCGAGGTAGACGTGCTGGCCTTTCTGGAAGTGTACGCCGCCCATGTAGGGACCGTGGCGGGGGTCTGCCGTTCCATCGCACGAGGTGAAGCTGTAATCCAATTGGTTGGTGATTTGATCTGCATCGAAGTGTACGGATAGCTTCATCCAAGGGCTTACAGGTGTCATTTTTTACTATCTCTTTCCATGTTGATAAGAAATTGCTGGTAGCGGGCATCTCGCCGCAGGTTCAACAGATCGGGGGCCGAATCGATCAGGTTGATGGGGTAGCCGAGTTTGGAGGCATGTAGCACTGCCTGAATCGCTTCTGTGCGATTGCCAAGTAACTCGTGGGTCAAGGCTGCTCTGAAATGGACATCAGCGCTGTCAGGTGCAATTGAAATAGCTTGCCGCATCCTTTCCATGGCATATTTTTTTTCTCCCAGATAGGCTGAGTACAGCGCCATACGGGAGTTAAAGGTGGCATTGTCAGGCTGGCGCGCCAATATCGGCTTGAGCAATGTGACAGCGCGTTGATAAGATTTTTTGGAGGCGGCGGCCTGTGAAGGGATCCAACGTTGCGCATCGGCAAGGTTAGCCCAAAGCATATAAATACCAGGCCCACCCTTATTGGATGAGACTGCATTTTCAAAAGCCTGCACTGCTCCTAAATAGTCGCCTTTCGCAAAGAGGCTTGTACCAAGGTTGCTGTATAGCTCCCAATGCGGTTGTAGTTGCAATCCTTGTTGAAGTACTTGCAGTGCCTCATCATTGCGATTCTGGCGTAGGAGAACCGCATTCAGATAGGCGTAGGCGTTTGACGATTGCGGGTCTAGTTTTATGCTGGTGCGGAAGGCTTGCTCTGCCATTACATAATCTGTTTGACGATAACGCATCATGCCTAAGAGCAAAGGGAAAAGGCGTTCGCGTGGATAAATTTTGATGGCCTTGTCCAGCGTCACTTGAGCCAAGTCAAATTTACTTGCCTGTATCAACAGGCGCGCTTTGCCTGCAAGTCCCAGCATATTATGTGGATCGAGATTGAGCGCAATCGCCGTTGCCTGCATTGCCGCATCCTGCTTGCCTTGAATATCCAGAACCCAAGCATGGGCGACATGGGCCAGTGCCACTTGATTGTCGGACATCAACGCCTGCTGGGCACTGGCATCGGCGCGCTGGAGCCAGGTATCATCGCGGCCATCGCCAATATAGCGCAGGCTGTAGGCGAGGGAGAGACCTGCCGCTGCGGCAGCATTGTGCGGATTATGCTTGAGTACCGTGTTGAAATGTTCGATCGCTTGCGCCTGGCTGGTCTCGCGGTCGAAAACCCGCAGAGCTTCCATACCGGCTGCCATGCTGACGATTTCCGAAAAAGGTGCGGGCGCTTCTTTGGCTGTGATGAATGAGTTCACTGTGGAAGAAATGATTGGCATTTGCCATGCCGCCAAAGCCAGCAGCGCAATCCCAGCAGTGATTTGTAATGTGCGCTTGCGTGGAATGGGCAAGCGGATAGAGACTGCGGGCGCCACATCTACTGGCGGTGGCGTCGCCACGACAGGTGTTGCCAATGTTGTCGTCTCCCTGTGTTTTTTCCCTATCGCCTCGCGCACATCGCGCATGGTGCGTGGCCGTTCGGCCGGGTCGTGCGCAGTCATCGCGCGCACGAGGGCGTTGATGGCGGGCGGGACGGTTTCCGGCAGGTCGGGCCAGGCTTCCGTCGCCTGCATGTGGGCGGCGGCAAGGGCCAGGCCGTTCAGGTGGGCGAAGTGGCGCTGGCCTGCCAGCATTTCGTACAGCATGGCGCCCATGGCATACACGTCGCCGCGCGTATCGGGCAGGCGGCCCATCAAGCGTTCGGGCGCCATGTAGGCGATGGTGCCCTGCAAGTCGCACAGGGTGGTCGTTTGGGTCGCTTGCGGGTCGATGTGGCGGGCCAGGCCGAAGTCGAGGATGCGTACCTTGCCATCCGCTTCCAGCATCAGGTTCGACGGTTTCAGGTCGCCGTGCACAAGGTCCATGGCGTGCGCCTCTTCCATGGCGTCGGCGATCTGGTAGGCGATGTCGAGTGCCGCCTGCAGATCAGCCTTGCCGCTGTGCATGAACTGGCCCAGCGTCTGGCCTTCGACCAATTCCATGACGATGGACTGGCCCGTGCCCTGGCCCTCGATGGCGAAGATGCGCACGAAGGCTGCATGGCGCAGCGAGGCGGCCAGGCGCGCTTCATTGATGAGTTTTTCGGGATGCAGCACGTCGGCTTGCGGTTTCAAACGCTTCAGCGCCACACTACGGCACAGCTTGGAATCCCAGGCTTCGAATACATGGCCGAAACCACCTTCGCCCAGCAAGCGGCGCACTTCGTAGTGCCCGCTGATAGTGTCGTCTTGCGACGGGGTCTGACGCAGGGAGTCGAGCAGTTCCATATACCTTGGCTTCAGAGTGCATCAGCGTGGACAGCAAGCATCGAGACGGTGAATGCGATGTTTGAATGCCCAAGATGATTGATTTTGAGTAACTTCCTGATTTAAAACGATTGTTTCGAATAAGTCAATTAATATTGGCAAGGAGTGAACAAAAGTTGCTATGCCCGCGCCGCAATGGCATTCCTTGCTGATGCATGCAATCTTGTTCAAACTCAATTTTCCTCTCCGCGGCTTCCTCAATAATGCAGATGGGCTATACCGGCATGTGCAGATCAGGCGACGGGAGCGGGCATGGATGAGTTGCTACAATATTACGAGCGCGAACTGGGCACCTTGCATGCGCACAATCAGGCGTTTGCCCGGCGCTATCCAGCCATCGCCGGCGCCTTGGGCATCGTGGGCGGTGACCTGGGTACCACCCATGATCCGCACCTGGCGCGCATGCTGCAGGCGTTTGCCATGTTCAATGCGCGCACGGCCAAGCGGCTGGCCGATGGCTTCGGCACCTTCAGCGAAACTTTGCTAGAAGTCAATTTCCCCCATTATTTGCGCCCGTTTCCTGCTTGCGCCATTGCCCGCATCGATAACGACGCTGCCACGGTGACCGAGCTGGCCACCATTCCCCGCGGCACGGTCATGCATGCTGCGGAACATCAGGGCGTTGCCTGCAAGTTCACCACCGCCTACGATGTCGCCGTGGCGCCGCTGCGCCTGTCTGAGGTGCGCTTCCAGTCCATCTTGGCGGCGCCGCCAGCAGTGCGCCTGCCACGGGATCTGGGGGCGGCGATCACCATCACGCTCGAAGCGACGGGTGCCACGTCCACGCTGGACGGGCTCCCGCTGCCGGCGCTGCGCCTGTTCCTCGACGGCGAGCCGTCCTTTTGCGCCACCTTGCGCGACAGCCTGTTCCTGCGCGCGCGTTGTGCCTATGTGGAAGTCGACGGCGTATGGCAGGCGCTGGACGCAGTGCCCTTGCATCCGGTCGGCTTTGCCGCCGAGGAGGCATTGATGCCGGCCATGGCCGCCTCGCATCCCGCTTACCGCCTGCTGGGCGAATGGTTTGCCTTTCCGGATAAATTCAATTTCGTCGACCTGGACCTGGCCGCGCTGTGCCCACAGTTGCCGCCTGTCTGCCGGCGCTGCACCATACATCTGCTGCTGGCCGACGTGCAGGCCGATGCGGATATCGCGCGCATCTTGCGGCCCCTGTCCGCAAGGCATCTGGTGCCAGGATGCACGCCCGTCGTCAACCTGTTTCGCCAGGCTGCCAATCCCATTCGCCTGACGCACGCGAGCACCGATCATGTGCTGCTGCCATCGGTGCGGCAGACGCATTGCTACGATATTTACAACGTTGATAGCGTGCATGTCCTCAGTGAAACGCAGAACGGCAGCGCACTCGATGCGTTTCACCCGTTTTATTCGATGCGCCATGGCGAAGCGGGCGGGCGCCAGGGGCGCTACTGGGTGACGCGGCGCGACGAAGACATGGCGCTGAGTAATCCCGGCTACGACATGCGCATCGCCTTTGTCGACGGTACGATGCAGCCGCTGCATGACACGACGCAAACGGTGTCCATCATGCTTACCTGCAGCAACCGCGATTTGCCTAGCCGCCTGGCGTTCGGTAATGCTGCGGGCGACCTGCACCATGACGGCGTCGCCAGCGCCCTGCCGGTGCGCCTGCTGCGCAAGCCCAGCTTGGCCTGCCGCTTCCCTGCGGGCGCGGCGTCGCATTGGCGGTTGATCGCGCAATTGTCCTTGAACCATCAGTCGCTCAGTGAACAGGGCTTGCCGCTCTTCAAGCAGATACTTGAGTTGTACAACTTGCCGGGTTCGGCCAGTGCCGCGCGCCAGATCGCGGGCATGACCGGACTGCGCCAGCGCGCCGCCAGTACCTGGCTGCAGGACGAGGCGGGCGGCAGCCTGGTCTTCGGCATCGACATCTTGCTGTCCGTCGATGAGGAGGCCTTTGTCGGCAGCGGCTTGCATGCCTTTGCTCAGGTCATCGAATGCTTTCTCGGGCTGTATGTGCACCTGGCCTCGTTTACCCGCCTGATCGTCTTGTCGCAGAAGACTGGAAAGGAGTTGCTGTGCTGCCTGCCGCGCAATGGAAACCAGACGCTGGTGTAGTCGCGCGCCTGCTGGCCGATCCGTCCGGCACCGGCTTTTTTCAGGCGGTGCGCCTGCTGTCTGCCTGGCTGATGCAGCAGGGCATTTCGCAGGAGCAGGTGTTTGAGGATGGCCTGCGCCTGCATGGCAGCGCATCGCTATCGTTTGCGCCGGGCGAAATCGAACAGCTGTGGTTGGAGCCGCAGGCGGACGGCGATATGCAGGTGCATGTACGAGCGGCGATGCTGGGTTTTTTAGGCGTGCATGGCACTTTGCCGTTGCATTACACGGAAATGCTCGCCCGCCACGAGCGGCAGACGGGCGATGGAGGTCCCCGTGACTGGCTCGACACACTGTCGCAACGCGCGCTGCTCCTGTTTTATCAAGCCTGGGCCCGCTACCGCATCGAGTGCCAGCAGGACGCCGACGGCGGCGATTTCCTGCCCTTGCAACTGGCACTGGCGGGCGCCTGGCCTGCCGAGGTGGCCAAGCAGGCGGATGGCTTGCCAGCACATGTGCTGGCCCATTACGCGGCCTTGCTGCGCCATCGGCCCGTGGCGGCTGATGTGATGCAGGCGCTGCTGGCCGAGTATTTCGGCGTGCCCGTGCGCTTGCAGCGTTTTATTGGCGCCTGGTTCCGGCGCGCGTCGCAAGAGCATACCTTGCTGGCCACCGCACATGCCCTTCTGGGGCAGGGCGCCATGTTGGGCGAGCGCTGCAGGCGCGCTGACTTGCGCGTGCGCCTGGTGCTGGGGCCGCTGGCGCGCCGCGCCTACGAGGATTTCTTGCCCGGCCGGCCCGGTGCGCTGGCCCTGCGTCAGATGCTGGCGCTGTTTGGCTTGCCCGGTGTGAGCTTCGAAGTACGCCTGGTGCTGCGCCGGGAAGATGTGCGCACCGGCGTCTTGGACATGGGTGCCTGCCTGGCGGAGGATGCCTTTTTGGCCGACAAGTTGCCGACCCGTGACCGTGACGACATGCATTACGACATTCGATTTGATGGTTCCGCTTGAGACCGCCTTGAATACTGT
This sequence comes from Janthinobacterium sp. DSP2-3-3, assembly GCF_049897325.1. NCBI lineage: Bacteria > Pseudomonadati > Pseudomonadota > Betaproteobacteria > Burkholderiales > Oxalobacteraceae > Janthinobacterium > Janthinobacterium sp. DSP2-3-3. Next base: position 476,403 of record NZ_JAFCWA010000003.1, read on the forward strand.
GCCCCGATGAATGCTGGAAGGAAGAAAATCATGGAAGATTTCGCGCAATGGCTGGTCGTGGACAAGGCCTTGACCGCCGGCAACCGTGCCTTGCGGCTGCGCCTTGCTTATCCGGAAGGCATCAATGAGGATGTCTTGTTGCCGCAGCGCATCAGCGGCAGCGAGGCCATCTGCGGCGGGATTGAGTACCGCATTCTGTGCGTGGCCACCGAGGCGCAGCTGCCGCTGAAACAGTTCATCGCCGTGCCAGCCGAATTGCAGATCGTGACAGACCAAGGGCAGCTGCGCAGGGTCTGCGGCATCGTCGCCGAAGCGAGCGCCGGGCAAAGCGATGGTGGCCTGGCGACCTATCAGCTGGTGCTGCGCGACGGCCTGGCCTTGATGGAAAAACGCATCAATACGCGCGTGTTTCGCAACAAGCACGAATTGCAGATCGTGCAGTTCCTGTTTGAGGAGTGGCGGCAGGGCAATAGCGTACTCGCCGCCAGCCTGGATATCGCCATCGATGCGGCGCTGGCGGCGCGCAGCTTGCCCGCGCGCGAATTCACGATGCAGCACAATGAATCCGATGCCGCCTTTATCCGCCGCCTGCTCAAGCGCCGCGGCATCGCCTGGTGTTTCCAGGTTGGAGCGCCCGCCAGCGCGAACGCCGCGGACGTGCCCGTGCATACCCTGCTGCTGTTTGACGACGCCAGCCGCCTGGCGCAAAACGCGGCCGGCACGGTACGCTATCACCGCGATGACGCCACCGAGGAAAGGGATACCGTGACGGCCTGGAGCGCCGTGCGCCGCTTGCAAGCGGGAAAGTCCGAACGCTACAGTTGGGACGATGGTCACCCGCACAGCCCGCAATTCATGGCCACGCAGTCACACGGCGGCGTGGATCAGGGCAGCCATGGCAAGCGCCTGGCAGCCAGTCTCGACGACTATATCGTGGAGCCGCCGCTGGCCGCCGGCAGTAATGACGCATTGCGGCAACTGGGCCAACTGGCGATGGCGCGTCACGACATGGACAGCAAGTGTTTCCAGGGCGAAGGCTGCGTGCGTGACTTTTGCGCGGGCCAGTGGTTCAGCCTGGAAGGGCATGCCGACATCGACAGCCACCCGGTGGCCGAGCGCAGTTTCGTTATCACAGCCTTGAGCGTATCGGCCAGCAATAATCTGCCGACAGGCTTGGATGCCCGGGTCGGGCGCCTGTTTGCGCAGAGCGGCTGGCAGTGCGATGCCGGCCCGGCGCAAGGTCCTGGTGCCGATGGCCAAGTTGCCTTGCGCTACCGCAACCGTTTTACTTGCGTGCGGCGCGGCATCGCCATCGTGCCTGCTTTTGATCCGCGCAGCGATTTCCCTGTCGTCCGCCTGCAAAGCGCGCTGGTCGTCGGGCCTGCCGGCGAAGAAGTACATTGCGATGCGCTGGGACGTGTCCATGTGCGTTTTGGCGCGACGCGCGCGCCGGACCACGCGCATGCCAACGGTTCCGGCGCTTCCGATACGGAGCGCGACTCGGCCTGGGTGCGCGTGGCGTCCAGCTGGACCGGCAATGGCCCGGGCAGCGGCAGGCAATGCGGCACCTTGAGCTTGCCGCGCATCGGCGCGGAAGTGCTGATCGATTTTCTAGGCGGCGATCCGGACCGGCCCATCATCGTGGGCCAGCTGTACAACGCCGTGGGCGCGCCACCGGGCTTGAGTGCGTGCGGCGCCTTGCCTGGCAACCGTTATCTGTCCGGCATGCGCAGCCGCGAAGTGCGGGGCGGGAGGGGTAACCAGCTGTGCTTTGACGACACGCCGTCGCAAATCAGCGCGCAGCTTGCCAGCGATCAGGCGGCCACGCAATTGAACCTCGGCTATCTGACCGAGCCGCGCAGCGACGGTGCAGGGCGGCAGCGCGGCGACGGCTTTGAATTGCGCAGCGACGCCAGCGGCAGCGTGCGCACGGCCCGCTCGCTGCTGATCTCGGCCTGGAAACAGCTGGGCGCCAGCGGCAAGCAGCTCGATGGCAGCGAGCATGCCGCCGTGATGAAAGAGTGCCTGGAATTGTTTACTTCCCTGGGCGAGTTTGCCGCGCAGCATCAAGCGCTGGCGTTGGATGCGGCCGGCAGCAAGGCGCTGGGGGCGGCCATTGCCGCCGACCAGCCCGCCGTCAGCATCACGGCGCCCGAGGGCGTGGCGCTGAGCACGCCCAGAACCATCACCGGCAATGCGGGCACGAATATCGACCTGGTGGCCCAGCAGCATGTGCAACTGAGCGCGGCCCAGCGCTGCAACGTCAACGCTGGCAAGGGCATTTCCCTGTTCGCGCACAAGGACGGTATCGTGCAGGTGGCCCACTTCGGCAAGTTTTTGCTGCAAAGCCAGCACGACTTGCTGCAGGCGGATGCCGCCAAGGACATCCGCCTGACGGCGGGCACGCGCCTGGTCGGCGTGGCGCAGGACGAGATTACCTTCATGACGGCGGGCGGCGCCTACCTGAAACTGTCGGGCGGCGCGGTGGAACTGGGCGGGCCCGGTGCACTGACGGTGAAGACCGATGGCCATCACTGGAACGGCCCTGCCAGCATGAAGGCGGAACTGCCCACCTTCGGCGAAGGCGAGCTGGGCCGCGTGCCGCGTCTGCTGCGTCCCACCGACGGCTTGCCCGTCGAGGGCGTGGAAGTGCACATCGAGCGCGAAGGTGACAATGCCATGACGGGCGCCAGCGATGCCGACGGGCGCGGGCCGAAGGTGGCGACCGATCATCTGCAGCGGCTGAAGGGCTTCTTCTTCCGCCGCCGTTCCTGAACCCCGATATTGGAGACCACACCATGTTGTTCGATCCCCATCCACCGCTGTGCGACGACCCTGAAATCGATATCCTCGGTCAGTTCTCCTGCAACGCCAATTTCCAGAGCAGCGACTGGGACACGCTGCAGCAGTTGCCGCTGCCCGGCGTCATTATCTTCGTGCACGGCGTCAATTCTGATGGCGAGTGGTACGCGGCGGCCGAAGACGGTTTGTGTCAGGGGCTGAACCAACGCCTTAAGCGCAACTGCGAGCACATCATGCATCACGCCGTGGAAGGCGGCGAACTGAAAGCGGTCAACTATGGCGCCGAGATCACGGCCGAAGGCTTTCTCCATCCCGAGATGTCGGCCGACACCTTGATCCACGATGCTGGCACTTTTTCTCCCGTGATCCGCTTTCGCTGGGGCTACAAGGCTTCCGGCGAGGAACTGCAGAAATACGGCAAGGGTATCTACCTGAACGAAGAGGATTATTGGGGCGGCGGCCCGTTTGCCAATGGCTGCAGCGCGCTGGCGGACTTGTGGAAGGAAGGGCTGAGCGAGGATTTATTCTTGTGGAACAAGATACAGCACATGAATCCCTTCCCGGAACGGCAAGTGTTCAGCTGCCCGCCGCGAGCGTATTTCGTGCTGGCAGCCTACCGCCTGGCCAGGCTGGTTGAAGCCATCCGCCAGCAGCAGGCCGACGTGCCGGTCACCATCGTCTGCCACAGCCAGGGCACGATGGTGGCGATGGCGGCGGCCTTTCTCGGCACGCGCCTGCCGAAGGTGAAGGACGGCTTTCCCTGCGTGGCCGACAACTATGTCATTTGCAATTCGCCGTACAGCCTGGCGAAACGCAATGGCTCGGAGAATTGGGTGGCCAGCAATCTGCGTGCGGCGGACGGCAGCACGGGCAGGGTGACGGTGCAGGCGCGCATAGCCACCTTGAAAAACTTCTTTGCCATCATCGGCCAGCGCGCCAGCCTGGGCGACGCGCAGACAGACGAGGAAATCGACCGGTCGATGGCTAATGCGCAGCACGGCTTTTCCGCCGCCGCGGACCGCGAGCAATACGGGATTGCCGGTGCCGCCCGGGGCGGCAAGAAGTCATCGTATGGCAGGGTGACCATCTATTGCAATCCGCACGACGTGGTGGTGTCATCCGTCGCCATCGAGGGCATCGGCTGGCGCGGTCTGTCGGGGTCGTTGCAAACGGACAGCAAGGACGGCGGCGAGTTGGCTGCCACCGAGGCCGCAGGCGTGTGCGTGCAGCGCGTGTTTGCCCAAGGTTTTGAGGTGGGCAAGCAGGGCAGCTATCACTACTGGAGCGATCACTGGCGCAAGACTGCGCCGGGCGGCAAGGATTTCTGGTTTCCGGCGCAGAAATATGCGACGTATTCCATCAAACAGGGCGTCGAGGCCAGCGAGGAGAGTCGCTTTTCCACCATCCTGACGGTCGGGTTTGCGCCTCTGTTCATCGTGATCACTGGCCTGGCCCGCAGTCCCTGCAATGCCTCGCCCCACAAAGACTGGAAAATCGAACTGAACGCGCCCGACTTGCTGCCGCCCTTCAAGCCGCAGTCCTTGCGCTTTGGCCAGACAAGCGAGGAATTCGACGAAGGCTACGATGCGCTTGGCGAATCGCGCCAGGCTGGCAAGCAACGCGCTGCCGACGACGATTACCTTGCCAATCATGAAATTCCTCCCGGTGGCTTGCAGGGGCAGGCGGATAAAAGTGTAGCCAAACGCATGGACATCGCCAAGGGCACGGCCGATGACGAGGCGCGCCTGCGATTCGAGCAGCGCGCGGTGATACGCGCGCAAGCCGTACGGGAAGGGAAAAGTCCCGCGGGCCAAAAAGTCCAGCAGGAAATGCCCAACGCCACGCCTGACGCCGAATACCAAGCATGGCGCAGCACGCGGATCGGGGAAATGATGTCCAGCCAGGCGGGCGCCTATGCCACCGACCATTCCACCATCCTGACCAACCCCATGCACGCAGAGCGGGCGCTCGCGTATGACGTGGCGGTGGGTGTGTGCCGCATCAAGCCCCACCAACTGCGCAAGTTGAGGGTGGCCGCGGATTGGCGGTTGTTAAAGGCGCTGGACGATGGTGACTCGGCGAAGGTGTTTCACGAATACTTTGCTACAGCAACAGTGGGGGAGGCGACAACATCTGCGTGGGTAATGAAATCTTCATGTGATGCTCGCTTGCATTCCTTGATCATTGACACACGAGAAAATCCAGCACGGGGCGCGACGCCTAATTCAGGCGAAACTGCGCATGGATAAAACTGTATTGAGCGAATGCGCACATCTATGTTGTTCTGAATGTCGACTCAAAGTACATTTCAAGAAATGGAGAATCAGCATGTCGAAATCTTTATTTTTGTATGTGGTTGTTGTGTTAATTGCACTATCCGTGTTGACTGCCTGCATGCGTTTTCGCTCAGTACCTCCTGCATCTAAGACCTCATTTAGCAAATTAGACAATATCGTAAAAGAACCGTTTGTTGCCCAAGTTGTTGGCCTGCAATGGCTAAACCCATTACAACGCAAGGACTACCCCACTGAATGGCAATTGCTATGGACCTTGGGGCTGGTGCAGCCGAATCCAAGCGACGAGATGGTCAGGGAAAAGCCTGAAAAATATTCCAAACTGCAAAGCATTGCGTCTATTGCGGTTGGAAATAATGGCTCTGAAACCTTCCGCGGCTACCACCATAAATATATCGAAGATATGTTTGATCGTTTTCATGGAGTGTATTACTCCGATCCCGAATACTTCTATAACGTCCACTCTGCCAAGGATAGGTCGCGTTGGCGCGAACTGGCCGGTATCCGTATCGAATATGCGCTGCCTGAAGATAAGCTTGATCCGGTGGAGTCTGCCGCCTTCGTACAGAACTATGTTCGTCGCATCTTTACCATCGGCAACCCAAACTTTCCTACTCTCTGGACCCGCTCCACCCCACCCGACGTCCGCATCACCATGGGCGGCCCCAACGCCGGTTTTACTTCACTTTCCGCCGCGCTCGACTATCTGCAAAGCCACCCCAAGGAAACCGTCTGGGCCATGAACTGGGATGCGCCGAGCCGGCCCAAGGACCGGCAGATCAACGAGAACCTGGTGCTACTGGTGCTGGCCGGCCCCGATTACAAGACGGAGCGCGCGCCGCTGGCGTGGCTCGGCTATCCGAGTACCAAACAGGTTGCCGATTTTGAGATCAAAAAGGGCGAGCCGCCGCGCCTGGTGCAGGCGTGGACGGCGGCCATCGAGGAGGCTGCAAGCAAGGCAAATCAAACCGAGACCGACATCGGCTATCTCATCCACGACGCGGGCAATACACATAAGGATTCGTCCGCCCGGCTCGGTGCGCTGGCGCAGACGCTCACCGTGCAATTGCCGGAATTCGATTTCCTCAAGCAAAGCTTCAATTTGACCGCCGTGCTGGGCGAGACGGGCGCGGGTACGGCCCTGACGAACGTGGCGCTGGGCATCGCTTACGCGCACCATGTCGGCAAGCCCGTGCTGGTGGCCGGCACCAGCGACCTGCTTGCCCCCGTGGCGCTGGTGGTGGCGCCGCCCGCCGTGGTGCGACCGATCCGGCCCGACAAGCCGTGGTTCCGCGCGCGCAGCGGCAACCATGCGTATCTGCCCTGGTGGGGCTTGCGCCATGATGCGCGCGAGTATTACCAGGGTTTTTCGCAATGAAGCGCCGTACTTATTCTGGGAGAAGAGCATGCGTGGCGTGATCCGTTTGAACGACCCCACCAGTCACGGCGGCAAGGTGGTGGGCGCGGCGCCGAACAGTACGGTGCTGGGCGTGGCCGTGGCGCGCAAGGGCGACCCTTGCGTTTGCCCGATAAAAGGCCACGTGCGCTGCGTGATCGCCGAGGGTGATCCGCAGGTGCTGATCGATGGCGTGCCTGTGGCCTTTGACGGGCACAAGACCAGCTGCGGCGCCAGCCTGATCTCCACCGTGGGTAACAGCGGGCGCACTTAGCGCACGCTGGCGTCGATGGCCCTGCCCAGCTTGTCGACGATTTCATCGACGTGGCTGGCGTCGATAATGTAGGGCGGCGCCAGCAGGATGTGGTCGCCGTGCAGGCCGTCGATGGTGCCGCCCATGGGGTAGCACATCAGTCCGTTTTGCATGGCGTGCTCCTTGATGCGCGCGTGCAAGCGGCGGGCCGGATCGAACGGCTGCTTACTGGCGCGGTCCTGCACCAGTTCCAGCCCCAGGAACAGGCCGCGGCCACGGATGTCGCCCACCTGCGCATGGCTGTCGAAACGCGCATGCAGCCGCTCTTGCAGCAAGCCACCCATGGCGCGCACATTGGCCAGCAAATCGCGTTCCTCGATCTGCTGTTGCACGGCCAGGGCTGCGGCGCAGGCGGTGGCGTGGCCAATGTACGTGTGGCCGTGCTGGAAGAAGCCCGTGCCGGCGCGGAGGGTGTCGCGGATGTCTTTGGATACCATCACGGCGCCGATGGGCTGGTAGCCGGCGCCCAGGCCCTTGGCGATGCAGATCAGGTCGGCAGTGATGGTTTCCTGCTCGCAGGCGAACAGGCTGCCTGTGCGGCCCATGCCGCACATGACTTCGTCGAGGATCAGGAGGATGCCGTGGCGCTGGCAGATGTCGCGCATGCGCTGGAAGTAGCCGGTGACGGCGGGCAGGGCGCCGGCCGTGGCGCCGACGACGGGTTCAGCGATGAAGGCCATGACGTTGTCCGCGCCCAGTGCGGCGATATTGTCTTCCAGTTCCTGGCCCAGGCGCGCCACGTAATCGCCGTCCGTTTCATAGGCCGGCTGGTCGCGGTAAGCATAGCAGGGAGACACATGGGTGACGCCGATCAGCAGCGGCTCGAACTGCTGGCGGCGCCAGGCGTTGCCGCCCGTGGCCAGCGCGCCCAGGGTGTTGCCGTGGTAGCTCTGGCGGCGGGCGATGATGTGGCGGCGCTGCGGCTGCCCCCGTTCGACGAAATACTGGCGCGCCAGCTTGAGCGCGCTTTCCACCGCTTCCGAGCCGCCCGAGACGAAATACACGCTGTCGATACCGTTTGGTGCCCTGGCGACGAGGAAATCGGCCAGCTGCTCCATCGGTTCGGTGGTGAAAAAAGAGCTATGCGCGTACGCCAGCGTGGCAATTTGCCGCTGCACTGCGGCGATCACGGCCGCATCCGCATGGCCGAGGCACGAGACTGCCGCGCCGCCGCAGGCATCCAGGTAGCGCTTGCCATTGGCATCGATCAGGTAAGGGCCATCGCCTCCTGCGGCGACGGGATAACTGGCGGTCAGGCTGCGGTGGAAGACATGGCTCATGGCATCGCTTTCTTATCGGCATGGGGATGGCCGATTATAGAATGCTGTGCACTGTATTACAACGTGTGATGTATCTATTTTTAATTTACATCATTCGATGTTTTTGCGTAGGCGCCCAGCGCCCGCAACTGATTTTCCGCCGCGCCGATGGCGTGTACAGCATCAGGCCCGGCGCGCGCCACCAGCAATTCCACCAGGCTTTCCACGGCGGCGACGCCGGCCACGATGGAAGGGAAGAACGAGGGGCTGTCGACGGCGATGACGATGCTGGCGTCAGCCTGCAGGGCCAGCGGCGACATGGCGCTGTCGCTGATGGTGACGACCTTGCAGCCGGCCCGGCGCGCCGTCTGCGCCACCAGCAGCGCTTCGCTGGAATACGGCGCGAAGCTGACAACGACGACGGCTTCGTCCGCTTGCAGGGCACGCAAGTCCATTTCCAGCGTGCCGCCCTGGCCGCTCAGCAGCTGCACGCTGGGGCGCAGCAGGCGGTACAGGTAGTGCAAGGTGTAGGCGATGGGGTGGGCGGCGCGAAAGCCGGCCACGTGCACGCGGGGCGCCGCCTGTAGCAGGCTGGCGGCCGCATCCAGGGCGGCATGGTTGGCGCTTTCCGTGGCGGCAAGGTTGTGCTGCTGCTGCGCGAATACTTCGCTGACCAGGTCGCGCTCTTTGCCCTCTTTGCCGGCCAGCGCACCGGCCTTTGCCGCATAGCCGGCCGGTCCCGCGCGCAGGCGTTCGACGAAGATGGCTTTGAGTTCCGGCCAGCCGGCAAAGCCCAGTTGCTGCGCCAGGCGCACCAGGGCGGCCGACTGCACCTGCGCGCGCGCGGCGATGCTGCGCATGGATGACACGGCCACCTCGTCCGGATGATCGGCCAGGTAGCGGGCGCCGGCCTGGAATTGCGGACTCAGTTCCGCATGACGCGCCTTGATCAGGGCCATCAGTGCCGCATAGGGGTCGTGGGGTGTCGCTGCCTGCATCGCCGTGCCTCAAATGAATAGGTTGCGGCGATGGTACAGGATTCGTCAGCGTGCCGGTAGCGGCAAGCCTGACGCCAGCGCAGCCGTGCGCGGACGCAGGCGGGCAAACAGGTGCGGCCCGGCCGGTGTGCGGCGTGGTCCCGTCGTCAGCACGCGCAAGGCGGTGGGCAGCGGCACGTCGTGGCAATGCAGGAACAGCGCGGCGGCGCCCGTGCCGGCCATTTCCTGCAGGGCCAGCGCATGCTCGACCAGCGCCGCCGTGCGCATGTCGAGCCGCACCGGGATGTCGGGTTGAAATAACTGTGCATCGACGTGTCGTGCATCGCGCATGCTGTCCCCGCCGGGTTCGCTAGTCAAGCTGCCAGCATAAAAGCGCCCCGGCGGCGCCACCTTGCGTCAGATCACTCCAATGTCGGATAGATGCCACAAGGCAACGCCAACCGTTACCGGCTGGCGCTAAAAACCCTCGCAAGGAAGAAAGGGTGGGGACTGGCTAGTAGCTCCAGCGGACTGAGATACCTACAACCTTGTCATAGCGCCGCACATCACGCACATAATCCGGCGTGTCGTGGTAGTCGCGGTAGGTCGAATCGAGCAGGTTGTTGGCGTCCAGGGTCACCGTGGTGTGCGGGGTGAGCTTGTACGATACCGACGCGTCCAGGGTCTTGGTGGGTGCCACGGTCAGGTGCATGCCTTTGCCGCGGTAGTTGTAGTCATCGACATATTTGTCGCGCCAGCTGTAGGCCAGGCGCGCCGACCACGCTCCCTGCTCGTACAGGCCGACGATATTGGCCGACCACTTCGACATGCCCGTGAACGGATGCACGCTGCCATTCAATTCTTCCAGCTCGCCCGTCATGTAGGTGGCGTTGGCTTGCAAGCCCAGGCCGCTCATCCAGCCCGGCAGCTTGTCGTAGAACTGCTGGTAAGCCATTTCCAGGCCTTGCAGGTGGCCCTTCGAGGTGTTGCGCGGACGCGTGATGTCATACACGATGCCGCCATAGGTTTCCTTGGCCGAACCGGACAAAATGTAATTCTTGAAGTTGTGGCGGAACACGGTGGCCGTGACGGAGCCCGTTTGCGCGAAATACCATTCCAGCGCCACATCGAGGTTCTTGCCTTCCACGGGTTTGAGGTCTGGATTGCCGCCGTTTCCCGTCGGGCGCACCATCTCCAGGCTCTGGCCCAGGCTCACGCCCGGGTTGAAGTCGGCGAAGTTGGGGCGCTGCACGGCCTTGCCGGCGGTCATGCGGGCGATCAGGTCCTGGCGCAGCATGGCTTTCAAGGTCATGCTGGGCAGCACGTCCGTATCTGAAGTCTTCACGCGCACCGGTGTGACGATGCCGTTTTGCGAAGAGTTGCCTTGCAAGTCCTGCTTGGTCTGTACCACGCGCACGCCCAAGGTGCCGTCGATTGGTACTTGCGCCAGTTCAAAGCCGATGCGCGTCTTGCCGTAGACGGCATTGGTTTTTTCCACATCCTTGTAATGGCTCATCGGATCGTCCGGGCTGCGTTCGCTGCTGCCCGTATACAGCTGGCGCAGCACGCCCGTGTTATTGAGCATGAAGTCGCGGCATGGCGTGAGCCAGCTTTGCAGGCCGAAGTTGCCTGTGTTCTGGTGCGAAGTGCAGGCCAGGCCGGGCAGGGCATCGGCGTACATGGTCGACGTCAGGCCGCCCTGGCCATTCTTTTCGCGGATCGATTCGGCCTTGCGCTTGGCCATGCGCACGCCGCCCGAAAATTCGCGGAAGAAGCCCGTGCTGTTCATGTCGTACGTGGCATCGGCGCGCCAGTCGGTCGAGCTGCCTTCGTCGTGGCTGTGGTTATCGTAGAAGCCGAGCAGGGTGTAGTTCTTCGGATCGGTCATGTTGTAACCGGGGTAGCTGATTTGCGCGCCGCCGTTGACGTTCGTGCTGCCGATGATGCTGGTCGGATGGGCGAGGAAGTCGAGGATGGGGAATTCGCGCTCGAAGTTGCTGACCGTGCGCGCCAGTTCGGTGGTGGCGCGCAACTGCGGCGTGATATCCCAGCGCGCGCCGATGGCGCCTTGCGAGCCGATCGAGCGGTCGCGCCGCGCCTGGGTCGAGCCAAGCGTGAATGGCGACTGCTGACCATTGATCTTGCCCACCGTCGCTGCCTGACTGGTGCCGGGGATCAGGGTGATGTCCGGGTTCTGGCCCCAGGGCAGCGAACCGACGAAGAACTGGCTGTCGAACGCATGCTTGATCAGGGTCGACATGCCTTCCGCATACACTTCCACCTGCGAGTTCGGGCGCCACTGGAAGGCGGCATTTGCCGCGTAGCGCTTGCGGTCGCCCACGGTCGGGATCATGCCGACGGAATCGGGACCCGTGATGTTGCCCGCCTCCGGGCGCTTGACGGGTTCGGCGTTCCAGATCGTCTCGTCATAGTATCTGCCGCGCTGGTAGGACAGGCCGAGCAGGGCGCCGAATTCGCCGTACGGGGTTTTCCAGCGGTTCGAGAGCATGCCGCTGACGTTCGGGTCCGTCGAGCCGGATTTGTCGCGGTACTCGGCGCGCACGTTGCCCGATGCCGTGTAGCCCTTGAAGTCGAACGGGCGGTTGGTGCGCACGTCGATCACGCCGGCCGTGCCGCCTTCGACCATGTCGGCTCCCTGCGATTTGTACACGTCCACGCGCTGCAGCATGGCCGTCGGAATGTCGGCCAGGTACAGGCTGCGGCCCACTGAGGTAAACATTTCGCGGCCGTTGAGCAAGGTCACCACGCCGGGCAAGCCGCGGATGATGACGGTGCCCGCTTCGCCGCTCTCGCGGCGGATCTGCACGCCCGTCACGCGGCCGAGGATTTCGGCCACGTTCTTGTCGGGGAATTTGCCGATTTCATCGGCGACGATGGAGTCGACCACCTGATCGTTGTTTTTCTTGATCGTCTGTGCGCTTTGCGCTGCCCTGCGCACGCCGGTGACGGCGACGACGGCGATGCCGGCATTGTCGGCTGGCGTTGCGGCATGCGCGGGTGCTGCCGGTGCAGTTTCTGCCACCGGTGTCTCCACGGCGGGCGCTTGTTGCGCCCAGACGGAAGCGCTGCTCAGCAAGCCCGCGCCGGCCAGCGCGGCCACCGTGGCCTTCAAGGTCAGTCGTGTGTTTTGCTTGGGCGTGCGGGTGCCTGTTGCCATCCATTGGTTCATCTTGTCTCCACCTGTATTTTAGTTATGTTGAGAACGCTGCGGCAGTCGCCGCCAGAGCTGAAACTTGCTCAAGAAACATGGTAGAGGGAATGACTTTGCCCCACAAATGACTTCTTTTGCGATGTCAATACCAATTCCGGTATCCCTGCAGCATTCATGCGCCTTGGCGGCGCACCACGCGTTGTCGAATCCGGTGCCCGCGTTGCGGGCGCTCCACAGGAGGTGTCAGGCGGCGTAAGGCGCGGCGCTTTGCGCCAGCCAGGCCATGAAGTGCGCCTGCGGCATGGGCCGGGCAAAATAGTAGCCTTGCAATTCATCGCAGCCGGCATGGCGCAGCACGTCGGCATCGGCCGCGCTTTCCACGCCCTCGGCGGTGACCGTCAAGCCGAGGGTATGGCCAAGGCCGATGATGGTTTTCGTCACCGCCAGGTTTTGCGGCGAACCGTGGATATCCTGCACGAAGCTCATGTCGATTTTCAGCTTGTCGAGCGGGAAGCGGCACAGGTAGTTCAGGCTCGAATAGCCGGTGCCGAAATCGTCGATCGACAGGGCAAAACCCAGTGCCTTGATGGCACGCAGGGTGGCGATGGTGTCGTCCACATTGTCCATCAGGATCGATTCGGTCAGTTCGAATGCGATCTGTCCTGGCGTGACGGGAAACTCGCGCAGCACTTCGCGCAAGGTGGCCACCAGGCCGCCGCTTTTCAGCTGGATGGCCGACAGGTTGATCGACACGGCGATGTCGCCTTTGCCGGCCTCGCGCCAGGCCAGCTGTTGGCGACAGCACCAGTTCCTGCCGCTCGATGGCGTGGCGCAGATCGCTTTCCAGGTGCAGCTGCTGCAATTGCTGCTCCTGCATCTGCGGCGTGAACATGCGCGCACGGTCGCGCCCGCCGCTCTTGGCCTGGTACATGGCCGCATCGGCGTGGCGCATCAGGGGATCCATGTCGTCGCCGTGATCCGGGTAAATGGCCACGCCCACACTGCACGAGACATACAGCTCGCTGCCTTCGACCTGGTGCGGCTGGCGCATGGCCGGTATCAACCGGGTGTCGAGCAGGGCGACGATGGCTGCGGCATCGCCGATGCCGTTGAGGATGACGACGAATTCATCGCCGCCCAGGCGGCTGACGGTATCGCCTTCGCGCACCAGCTGCAGCAAGCGCGCCGCACCGATTGCAGCAGCGCGTCGCCCACGTGGTGGCCCAGCGCATCGTTGACGTGCTTGAAGCGGTCCAGGTCGACGAACAGCACGCCCACCTTTTCGCCGCTGCGGCGCGCCTGCGCGATGGCGGCCGCCAGGCGCAGTTTCGACACGTGGCGGTTCGCCAGGCCCGTCAGCGCGTCGTGGTGGGCCAGGTGCTCGATCTGCCGCTCGCTGGCCTTGCGTTCGCTGATATCGAGCGAGCTGGCGATGAAATGCGTGGTGACGCCATCGAGGTCGCGCACGGCGTTCATTACCAGCCAGGCCGGATAGCTTTCCATCGACTTGCGCTGAACCCGGATCTCGCCCTGCCAGTAGCCGCGCCGCGCCAGGGTCTGACGCAGGCTGTCGAGCTGCTCATGGCTGTTTTGCTGCGATAGCAGGAAGGCCGGGCGCTTGCCGATCAGCTCCACCATGTCGTACAGCGCGTGGCGGCGGAAGGCCTGGTTGACGGTGATGATGCGCATGTCGGCATCCATCACGATCAGGCTTTCGGCCGATGCCTCGAACACCTTGGCCCACAGTTCCAGGCGTGACTCCATCAGCTTCATCTTGTTGATCGGCGTGAAGGTCGACAGCACGGCGCGCTGGCCCTGGTAATCGATCAGGCGCGCGGAAATCAGTGCCCAGGTGGGCGTGCCGCCGCCGCTCCAGCACACCTCGAATTCATCGACGGCGCCCAGGTCGCTCAAGCGCTGGAAGAAGCGCGAACGGGCTTGCGGACGCATGCCGCTCACCCACGGGTCCAGTTCCAGGCCGCCCTGCCACGCGTGCGCGGCCTGGTTCGCGTGCAGCACCTGGTGATGCGGGATCGAGGTGACCATCCACGGGATGGGAATGGCGTCGACCAGCTGGCGCTGCGCATCGGCCGCACTGGCGCGCGCCACCAGTTCCTGCTGCGCCATGCGCTGGAAGTCGAGCTGCTGCAGCATGGTATTGAAGGCGCTGACCAGGCGCCCCGTTTCGTCCTCGCTGTCCCAGATGGCGCGCAGGCTATGGTCGCCCGTTTCGCGCACCTCCTGCGCCACGCGCGCCAGGCACGCTGCAGGGCCGCGACGGCGGCCGCATCGTGCCTTGCCAGCGCCGTGCAGCCGGCCGCATGGGCAGGTGCGCCGGCCAGCGCCAGGGTACTGGCGCGTAACTGCGCCACGGCTTGCTGCAGGGTCGCGCGCGAGCCGTCAAGGTGTTTGCGCAGCAGCGGCGTGCTGGCCGCGAACGCCTCCGCATAGTCGCTGCCGATACCGCCCATGGTGGCATCCATGTGCCCTTCCAGGATCAGGAACTGGGTCTGCAGGCGTTGGCGCTGCGCGCCTTCGGCCGTGGCCAGTTGCAGGGCCAGGGCGCGCATGCTGTTGATCACTTCCAGCAGCTCGGGAAAGCGCAGGATCACCAGCGACATCGTGTAATAGCTGTCCAGGTCCGGGTCGAGGATCAGATTCGACTGGTTGCCCACGCGCGTGAGCAGTGCGCGTCCGGCGACGAAGGCGGGCGAGGGCGCGATGCTGTCGTCCGGCGCAGCGGGAGCACCACCGGCCTGGCGCAGCAGGGCGGCAAATTGCGCATTCAGTTCGGCGCTGCGCATGTCCGCGCCGAGCTGCGTTTGGCCTGCTCCGCGGCCGCGGCTCGCGCGCCCAGTTGCGCCGCGCTGCGCGTCAGGGGCAGCAGCGTATCGCGGATGGCGGCGATGTAGGCATTGTCCGCCATCTCCTTGCGGAAAAAGTCGATGGCGATGTATTTTTCGTTGATGAGGATACCGGAAATGAAGATGACGGCAGACAGATCGAGCAAGTAGATCAGCGCCAGTTTACGCCCTACCGTCAATTTCCCGATCATGCGCGAGATTCTGCCCACCATGCGTGCACCACCTTCTCGTCAGCCAAGTTTGTGTTTTCTTATGAGCAATTTCCATGCCCGAATTTACAAGCTTGCCAGGTCGATACAAGGTGTTTTTGCACCATGCCGGTGCGTGGCTGGACACAGCGAGCGCCAATAAAAAGGGCGGCCCGCAGGCCGCCCTCGTGCGCAGAGACGCCGCGATCAGGCTTCGGCGACGCGCTTGGCGATGTGCGCCAGCGCTTCTTCCACCTGGTCGATCAGGATCAGGCACAGATCGCCTTCATTCAAACGCGCCAGGGCCTTGTCGATGGCGACGAATTCGCCGTTGATTTCATCGATATGGCTGGTGCGCTTGGCGCCGTTCAATCCCTGGCGCAGCAAGGCCACGACTTCGCCGTCGGCGCGGCCGCGCTGGCACTGGTCTTGGTACAGCAGCACGTCGTCGAAGGCGGCGCCGAGGATTTCCGTCTGCTGGCGAATATCTTCGTCGCGGCGGTCGCCGGCGCCGCTGATGACCACCGAACGGCGCTTCGCCGGCATGCTTTCCACGGCCTGCACCAGCGCCAGGATGGCGTCCGGATTGTGGCCGTAATCGGCGATCAGGGTGGCGCCCTTGTAATCGAAGACGTTGAAGCGGCCGGGCGCATTGTCGGCTTCATTGGCAAAGGTTTTCAAGCCCAGCGCGATGGTTTTCCAGTCCAGGCCCACGGCCCAGGCGGCGGCCAGCGAGGCCATGACGTTGTCGACTTGGAAGCCGATGGCGCCATTGCGCGTGATCGGCACTTGCGACAGGGCGATTTCGTGACGCTCCTTGCCCTGTGCCGCGACCAGCTTGCCGTCTTCCACGTACACCACGCGGTTGCCCTGTGCGCGGTGGGTGGCCATCACGGGATGCGTCTTGTCGGCGGCGAAGAAGGTCACCGTACCGCTGCAATTCTTGGCCATGCGCGCGACGGCGGGGTCGGTGGCGTTCAGGACGGCCACGCCGCTGTCGGCCACGTTCTGCACGATCACGCGTTTCAGCACCGCCAGGTCTTCCACGGTGGTGATGTAGTTCAGGCCCAGGTGGTCGCCGGCGCCGATATTCGTCACCACGGCGACCTGGCAGCGGTCGAAGGCCAGGCCTTCGCGCAGCATGCCGCCGCGCGCCGTCTCGAACACGGCCGCGTCCACGTCAGGGTGCAGCAGCACGTTGCGCGCGCTGCGCGGACCGCTGCAGTCGCCGCTGTCGATCTGGCGCCCTTCGATGTACACGCCATCCGTGTTGGTCATGCCCGTGCGCAGGCCGGAGGTGGTGAGCAGGTGGGCGATCAGGCGCACGGTGGTGGTTTTGCCGTTGGTGCCCGTAACGGCAACGACGGGGATGCGGCCATCGTCGCCCTCGGCGAACATGGCGGCGATGATGGCTTCGCCAACGGGGCGCGGCTTGCCGAACGACGGCGCCAGGTGCATGCGCAAGCCCGGTGCGGCGTTCACTTCGACGATGCCGGCGTTTTGTTCTTCCAGCGGTTTGAGAATGCTCTCGGAGACCACGTCCACGCCGCAGATGTCCAGGCCCACCATATGCGCGGCCGCGACGGCGCGCGCCGCCACTTCCGGGTGCACGTCGACGGTGACGTCGGTGGCCGAGCCGCCCGTCGACAGGTTGGCGTTATTGC
Source organism: Janthinobacterium sp. DSP2-3-3 (assembly GCF_049897325.1). NCBI lineage: Bacteria > Pseudomonadati > Pseudomonadota > Betaproteobacteria > Burkholderiales > Oxalobacteraceae > Janthinobacterium > Janthinobacterium sp. DSP2-3-3. The sequence continues at coordinate 493,332 of NZ_JAFCWA010000003.1, forward strand.
GCAAAATCACGCGCTGGCCCACGGGCGGCACCGATTCGGCCACGTAGCCCTGCTTGGCCAGGCTGGCCAGGGCGATGTCGTCAAAGCGGATTTTCGTCAGCGAGGTGGCGTGGCCGCTGCCGCGGCGCGGGTCCAGGTTGACCTGATCGACCAGTTCGCGCACCGTGTGCTGGCCGTCGCCCACCACTTGCGGCGGGTCGCGGCGGGCCGCTGCCACCATCTTGTTGCCGATGACGAGCAAACGGAAATCGTGGCCTGGCAGATAGCGCTCGACGAGGATATCGTCGCGGAATTCCTGCGCCGCGATGAAGCCGGCCGTCAGCTGTTCGCGCGTGGTGACATTGACGGTCACGCCCTTGCCCTGGTTGCCATCTTTGGGTTTAACGACGACCGGCAGGCCGATCTCGCAGGCGGCGGCCCAGGCGTCGTCCACGTCGATGGCGACACGGCCTTGCGGCACGGGCACGCCGGCAGAATCGAGCAGTTTTTTCGTCAGTTCCTTGTCTTGCGCGATGGCTTCGGCAATCGCGCTGGTGCCATCCATTTCGGCGGCCTGGATCTTGCGCTGCTTGCTGCCCCAGCCGAACGTCACCAGGCTGCCTTCGGTCAGGCGGCGGAACGGGATGTTGCGCGCCACGGCGGCGTTGACGATGGCACCCGTCGAAGGCCCCAGGCGCACGTCTTCATCGAGTTCCTGCAACTGGTGCAGGGCACCGGTCAGGTCGAACGGCGCATCGTCCAGCGCTGCGCGGCACAGCTGCTGCGCCAGTTCCAGGGCCAGGCGGCCGACGGCTTCTTCCGAGTATTCGACGACGACCTGGAAGATGCCCGTTTCCAGGGTCGGCGTGGTGCGGCTGAAAGTGACGGGGCAACCGGCTTGCGCCTGCAGGCCCAGCGCCGCCAGTTCCAGCACCTGCGCCATCGGCGCGGCGTTGTAGTTGCCCAGCGGCTGCAACGGGCTCAGTTGCGGAAAGCGCGCGCGCAGGCGGGCTTCGAAGCCGGGCAACTGGGCAATGTCGAGTTCCTGCGTGGTGCAGGAAACAATGGCTTCCACGGCGGTGTCGTGGCTCCAGAGGTTAGGGCCCCGCAAGGCCCGTACGCGAGATACTTCCATAATTAAACCGTAATCCTGTTGTGTTCTTGTGGGCCCGGCCATGCTGGCCGGGCTTGAGTGCTGCTATGCCTGTACCTTGGTTGCCGATTAGTTGCCGATGCAGCCAGGGGCCGCGTCGAAGGTGCGCAGGCCGGCGCAAATCAGGTCGACGGGCAGGTTCATGGCCCAGGCGGCCGCCGCGACGGCCAGCACGCTGTCGACATTGCCGGCCGTGGCCGGTTTCAGCAGGTCCAGGCACAGCAAGACCGTTTCGATGCCGCCTTCGGCCAGCACGATATGGTTGCCGCGCACGAACACGGCGCGCTGGCCGGCAGCCAGCTGCGCCGCGATGGCGGCCAGGCTGCCATCCTGCGCATACAGGGTCACGCTGCCGTCGCACAGCTCGGCCAGTTCCAGCACGTGCGCGTTGGCGGCGTTCAGCACGGCCACGCCCGTCGGCACCACCACGTCGACCTGGCTGCGCACAGCCTTGTACAGGCCCGCTTCATCCAGCACGTCGAAATCCTTGACGCTATCGAGGCTGCCCATGTCGGTGACGATGCCGATCTGGCACTTGTCGTAGGCCAGGCCTTCGGCCAGGATCATGCGCGGATTGCTCTCGAACAGGGCCGTCTGCACGGTGCGGTTGAGCAGCAGGCGCTGGCCCGCGTCCCAGTTCACGCAATCGTTGCTGACGACACGGCGCTGGTCCAGGTACATGCCTTCGCTGCAAACGGCGCCCGTGTGTAGGCCCGACAGGTTGAGCAGTTTGCACAGCATGCGCACGATCAGGCTGGCGCCGCGCGTGCCCGTCACGCCGATCAGCGGAATGCGGCCTGTTTCCTCGGAGGCGAACAGATGGTCGACGATGGCCGCGCCGACGGGGCGCGGCTGGCCCACGCCCGGCTTGATGTGCGCCAGCAAGCCAGGGCTGGCATTGACTTCGATGATGGCGCCGCGCTGCTCTTCCAGCGGACGCGTGATGTCGGTGGTGACCAGGTCGATGCCGGCGATATCCAGGCCCACCACGCGGGCGGCCAGCAAGGCCGCATGCACGACGGATGGATGCACGTCGTCGGTGACATCGATGGCCACGTTGCCGTTCGGCTGGATCAGCACTTTCTGACCCGCCTGCGGCACGGACAGGGCGGTCATGCCCTGGCGCTGTAGTTCCAGCACGATTTCGCCCGATTCATGCGGCTTGACGGTACCCAATGGAAAATCTTCGCCTTCGCCGCGGCGCGGATCGATATTGATTTGCGCGTTCACCAGTTCCAGCACGGTGGAGACGCCGTCGCCATCGACCCACAGCGATTCGCCCTTGGCGGCCGCGATCAGCTTGTTGCCAACGACGAGCAGACGGTGTTCGTCGCCCGTGATGAAGCTTTCCACCAGCACGGCCGAGCTGTCGCCCTTGCGCGCGGCCAGCTCGTAGGCCGCCTTGACGTCGCTTTCGGTCATCAGGTTCAGCGACACGCCGCGGCCATGGTTGCCGTCATACGGTTTCACCACGACGGGCACGCCGATGTCCTGCGCTTCTTCCCAGGCCGCTTCGGCGCTGCGCACCAGACTGCCCTCGGGCACGCGCACGCCGCACGATTTGAGCAGGAATTTGGTCAAGTCCTTGTCGCTGGCGATGCCTTCGGCAATCGCGCTGGTGCGGTCCGTTTCGGCCGTCCAGATGCGGCGCTGCGCGGCGCCGTGGCCCAGTTGCACCAGATTGCCGTCATTCAGGCGCAGCGACGGGATGCGGCGCTCGGTCGCCGCATCGACGATGCTCGCCGTGCTCGGGCCCAGGCAGCGCGCGTCGACCAGCTCGCGCAGAGGCGCCAGGGCCGCTTCCAGGTCGTAGGCTTCATTGTTGATGGCGGCCATCAGCAGTTCGCGCGCGGTAGCCAGGGCGGCACGGCCCACGTGTTCTTCGCGCGTGCGGAAGGCCATCTTGTAGATGCCGCGCTGGCTGGTCGAGCGCGTCTGGCCGAAGCCCGTGCGCATGCCGGCCAGGTTTTGCAATTCCAGCACCACGTGTTCGAGGATGTGGGCCGACCATGTGCCTTCGCGCAGGCGCTCGAAAAAGCCGCCCCGTTCACCCACGCCGCAGCGGTGCTCGATCATGCCGGGCAGCCACGCCACCAGGCGCTCGTACAAGCCGGGCAGGGTATTCGATGGGAAATCTTCCAGTTCGCCGATGTCGACCCAGGCTTCAATCACCGGGCGGTAAGTCCAGATGTTGGGGCCGCGCAAGTGGGTGACGCGGACAAATTCGATGTTCTTCTTCTTGATCATGTAAGTGGTTTCTTGATAACAGGCCAGGCGTCTGGGCGCCAGATACTTTATGTTGGCTCTACAGGGTCTTTTCAGGCTCGTGCTTGGTTCTTTATCCCGGGTATGCGCAGTGTGCCACTTTTAGTGGCCACTTGTCGCGTTTGCTTCTCGTATTCTGCTGGTGTTGCCATACTAATTGTTACTAAATGTTGCCTTGCTTGTCAGATAGTTACCGTCTCGTATCAAAGTAGGGCCATTTGCGCAACAGCTTCCTGTTGTATACTTGCAAAAGCGCAGCGGCTATCCGGCATTTCCCGATTGTTTCCCATCCATTCCTTACCGGCATGCGTCCATTCGATACAATACAGGAAATTGCCACTGGTACATCCGCCAGCCGCCATCGCGCAGCACACAAACACTGATCGGGCGTCTGCCCCATCCCCCCCAAATCCCGCCCCTGAAGGGCTTGGCTACGAGCCGGAGTATGCTTTACGATGACAACTGAACTGAGTGTTCCTGCAACAACTATTCCCCTCACCTCACTGCCGGCGCCTGTAGCAGAAGCCTGGCTGGCGGAAGTGGAAAAGAATCTTTCTCCAGGGGAGAACGTTTTAAGTAGCGTTGAGGTTGACCTCGATGCGCGATTACGTTTCACAAAAGGCATAATTGTTGTCACCGAGAAGCGTTTGCTGGCCCGTTCACCGGGCGATACCGCCTGGAACAGCTGGTCTTTCCGCCCCGGGCTGCGCCTGACGCACCATGACCACGCCGGTGTCGGCCACCTGGAATTGTTCGACGACCATGGCCGCCTGGCCTCGTGGCGTTTTACCCTGGGACAGAACCTGCACGCGATCCGCGTGCTGGAGCAGTTTGTCGAACGCCTCGACAGCCACCTGACGGGCCAGCCCGTGCTGGAAGCTGAGCAGGAAGTGTGTCCCAGCTGCAAGGCGCCGCTGGAGCCGGAGCAGGAAGAGTGCCCGATCTGCGCCAAGGTGCTGTACACGCCGCCATCGACCTGGACCCTGTTCCGCCTGTGGCGCTTCGCCCACCCTTACCGTGGCCAGCTGGCCCTGGGCTTCATGCTGATGCTGCTGAGCACTGCCGCGCACATGATTCCGCCTTACCTGACAGCGCCGCTGATGGATAATGTGCTGATCCCGTACCAAAACGGCAAGCATATCGACCCGTGGCTGGTGGTGTACTACATGAGTGGTTTACTTGGCTCGGCCTTGCTGGCCTGGCTGCTGGGTTGGGGCAAGACCTATGTGCTGGCCCTGGTGTCCGAACGCATGGGCGCCGACCTGCGCTCGGCCACGTATGAACACCTGATGAAACTGTCGCTGGAATTCTTTGGCGGCAAGCGCACGGGCGACTTGATGGCGCGCATCGGCAGCGGCAGCGACCGCATCTGCGTCTTCCTCTCGCTGCACCTGCTCGATTTTGCCTCCGACGTGCTGATGATTATCATGACGGGCGTCATTTTGTGGTCGATGAATCCATGGCTGGCCATCATGACCCTGGCGCCGCTGCCCTTTATCGCCTGGATGATCCACCTGGTGCGCGACCGTTTGCGCACGGGCTTTGAAAAGATCGACCGCGTGTGGAGCGAAGTGACCAACGTGCTGGCCGATACTATCCCCGGCATCCGCGTGGTGAAGGCGTTTGCGCAGGAAAAACGCGAAGCGGCCCGTTTCCGCGACGCCAACGCGCACAACCTGGCCGTCAACGACAAATTGAACAAGGTCTGGTCGCTGTTCTCGCCGACCGTGTCCTTCCTGACGGAGATGGGCTTATTGGTCATCTGGTGCTTCGGGATCTGGCAGCTGTCGCGCGGCGAAATCACCGTCGGCGTGCTGACCGCCTTCATCGCCTACAGCACGCGCTTCTATGGCCGCCTCGACTCCATGAGCCGGATCGTCTCCGTGACGCAGAAATCGGCTTCCGCCGCCAAGCGCATCTTCGACATCCTCGACCACGTGTCGAGCGTGCCGGAACCGGCGCAACCGGTGAAACTGGAGAAGATCGAAGGCAGGATCGATTTGCGCGAAGTCGGTTTCCGCTACGGCAACCGGGCTGTCAACCGCGGCATCACGCTGAACATCAAGGCGGGCGAGATGATCGGCCTGGTGGGCCACAGCGGTTCGGGCAAGAGCACCCTGGTCAACCTGATTTGCCGTTTCTATGACGTGTCCGAAGGCGCGATTTTGCTCGACGGCGTCGACATCCGCTCGTTCGCAGTGTCCGACTACCGCCGCAATATCGGCCTGGTGCTGCAAGAACCGTTCCTGTTCTTCGGCACCATCGCGGAAAATATCGCTTACGGCAAGCCGCACGCGACGCGCCAGGAGATCATCGCCGCCGCGCGCGCCGCGCATGCGCACGAATTCATCCTGCGCCTGCCGCAAGGCTACGATTCGATGGTGGGTGAGCGTGGCCAGGGCTTGTCGGGCGGCGAACGCCAGCGCATCTCGATTGCCCGCGCCCTGCTGATCGATCCGCGCATCCTGATCATGGATGAAGCGACATCGTCGGTCGATTCGGAAACGGAAAAAGAAATCCAGAAGGCGCTGGACAACCTGGTGCAGGGCCGCACGACGATCGCCATCGCGCACCGGCTGTCGACCTTGCACCGTGCCGATCGCCTGGTGGTGCTGGACCGCGGCCAGATCGTCGAAGTGGGCAGTCACGATGAATTGATGGCGAAAGAGGGCGCCTATTTCCGCCTCTACGAAGCACAGGCGCGCAACAACGAACTCGCCCTGGATGACAAGGAATAAGCATGGCCAGTACAACTTTTACATTAAGCCGCGACACCTTTGGCAAGCTGGTGATGACGGCCGAAGACGGCCAGATCTTTGAAGGTGTGGCGCCCGTGCGCGCCTTTCCCATCCAGTCGCCCGACGAAGGCATTTCGCTGGTGCTGGGTAATGGCAAGGAAGTGGCGTGGATCGAATGCCTCTACGCCTTGCCGGAACCGGCGCGCAGCCTGCTGCAGGAAGAGCTGGAAGGGCGCGAATTCATGCCCGAGATTGCGCGCGTGAAAAGCGTTTCCAGCTTTGCCACGCCGTGCACCTGGCACGTCGACACGGACCGGGGCGAGACACAGTTCGTGCTGAAAGGCGAAGAAGACATCCGCCGCATCGGCGCCACGTCGCTGCTGATCGCCGATAACCACGGTATTCATTTTTTGATACGCGACATGTTCAATATCGACAAGACGACGCGGAAGATACTCGACCGCTTCCTGTAAGTTTCGGGCTTACTCGAAAACCGCTGCTTGCAGCGGTTTTTTTTCGTCTGCAAGGCGTAAAAAAGCCGCATGAATTGCTTCATGCGGCTTGGGGAAAGGCAGAGACAGCCTGTTTCAGGCTGTCAACTCAAGACTTCATCAAAGGAACTTGTAGCCTGCGCCGATGTAGAAATAGCGGCCACGGGCATTGTACAATTGGGCAAAGCCCAGGGTGCCGTACTGATTGGTCGAACCCATGACGCTATAAGGCGGCATGCGGTCGAACAGGTTTTTCACGCCGGCCGACAAGGTCAGGTTTTTCATCACCACGTATTGACCCGTCAAGTCCACTTCGGTGTGCGAAGGAATCGTACGCGTGCCTGGTTTGATTTCGTCGCGGCGCAGGTCCGAGTCGATCATGTCGCCCGTGGTGCGCACGACTACGGAACCCGATACATTGTCCTTTTCCAGGCTGGCCGTGAGGGTATTGCGGTACTTCGGATTCATGTAGGTCTTGAGCGTGCTTTGCAGCTTATCGCTGGTCGTATCCTGCGTTTCCTGCTTGGTGTACACGGTTGCGGCATTGCGCAGCGTGAATTTACCGAACATCGTTTGCGGCGATGTGTAGCGGATATCCGTATCGACACCCTGAATCTTGGTGGATGCCAGATTCTGGTTGTTCAGCAAGATGCGCGCTTCGCCATCCTTGATCTCATAGTTGCCCAGTTTGATCGCCTTGAGTTCCGTCAAGGTGCTGATTTCATTTTTCTTATCGATACGGAAGTAATCCACGCTGACGGTCAGCGAATTGACTGGCGAGAATACCATCCCCAGATTGTAGGTCTTGCCCGTCTCAGGTTTCAGGTTCGGATTGGAACCGGTGACCTGGTAGTAAGGGAAGTTGCTGCAAGCACCTGCCAAGGATGGGAATGCTGCGCAAATTTCCTGATCATCCGTCGAATTGGCGCCGGCATCGATGCCGCCGAACATTTGTTTCAGCGAAGGCGCAAGGAAACTGCCCGCGTACGATGCACGGAACATCAGCGTATCGAGTGGTTGGTAGCGCAAGGCCACTTTCGGGCTGGTCTTGCTGCCGACCTTGGAGATGTCGTCGTAACGCAGCGCGAGCTGGGCTTCGACATTTTTGATGAACGGAATCGACAGTTCGCCAAAAACGCTCTTCGTATTGCGATCCGCCTTGACGGCAGCTTGCTGGATGCTGCCGAACACCAAGCCATCGATCTGGTTCTGGTCGGGCTGATCGCTCAGCGATTCCTTGTTGTAGGAAACGCCAACAGCGTAGGCCATCGCACCGCCTGCCAGGTCCATGATAGGGGCGGATGCCTTGGCGTTGAAGAAGGTCATTTCCGACTTGCCTTCGCGTGATGGCGAGATGCGAATTTTGTCCACTTCCGATTGCGGGTTGTTGTTGCTTGCTGGATTGATCAAGCCTTGTTCAATCGCCTTGTTGAACAGTACGCTTTGTGCGTAGTTCGAGTCGTGATTGCTGGCTTTGCTGATACCCTTGCCGATGGCCACATCCCAATCGATGCCGCGGGTCGTCCCTTCCAGGCCAGTCGAAAACTGGGTCAGCGTGCCTTTGCGTTTCGTGGTGCGCGGCCCCATCTGCATGAAGCGTCCCAATACCGTGTTATTGCCAGAGACGAACGCGCCCGGGGCCGGCTGGGCTTCAAAATTATCCTTGTTTTCCGAATAGGTTAATTCGGCAAAAGCGCGAATATCATTGTTGACCTTGAAGCTGCCGATCAACATGCCGCTGACGCGGTCGGCGCCATTGATGGAGGTCAGAATATTTTTGTTAAAGTCGAAACGGCAGCTGCCATTCTGCAAATCGGCAGGGGCGCACGGTACCAGTTGGCCACCGCTAGTAATGTTGCCGTTTGGCGAGTAGCCGCTACGGCCATCGATACCGCCAGGGAAGCGGCGGAAGTCAGCTGAGCTGGTCAGGTCGCGGTCCTTGCGATAGATGGGATCGCGCTTGAGCACGTCAACCGTTGCCAACACGTTGAAACCTTGCTCATCGTAATCGCCGAAGCCGTAGACCAGGCTTGCTGTTTTTTCCTTGGCGTCGGAACGCGAGCTTTGGCCGTAGCTCGCTTTCGTCTCCAGACCCTGGTAATTTTTCTTGGTAATAAAGTTCATTACGCCAGCGACGGCATCGGCACCATAGATGGCCGAGCCGCCATCTTTCAGGATTTCAATGCGCTCCAGCGCGCCAAGAGGAATGACGTTGACGTCGACAGCGGCACCGGCGCCGGAACCATCGGCCAGCGCATTGGTTGGCAGGCGGCGGCCGTTCAGCAGGATCAGCACGTTGCGTTCGCTCAAACCGCGCATCTTGATGTTGGTCGTTCCCGAACCCGAAGGCGAGTTTGCACTCAGTTCACCTTGGTCATTGATGTCGATCGAGGCGAGGTTTTTGACCAACTCAGCAACGCTGGTAGCGCCGGTGCGTTCAATGTCTTTCTTCGTGTAGATTTCGACGGGGGCTGCGGTTTCCGCATCCACGCGCTTGATGGCGGAACCGGTGACAACCACGCGCTGCAATTTCTCGTCAGCCTTGGCTTCCTGGGCCTGGGCGGCCTGGTGCATGAAACCTGCGCTCATGACCAAAGTGCCGGCAAACATCATGCGCAAGGATTTGCTTAATTTCTTTTCAATCATTGTCTATCCTCCAACTAGGAAACTTTAGTTTCTTTAGGGTTTTAGTTAGCTATTTGAAATTATTTTCAAAATTACCATGTTTATAAATCTAGTAGCCTATATTTACAATTCATCAGACCATTTTTCGCCTTAGGCTGTCAAGAAAGCTTCGCTTTTTGTGTATGGATTCTTTATTCAAAGAATGCCGCTGGAAGAAAGTGATTTACGTATGGCAGGAAATTATATAATTCCAATTGTTAAATAAATTAAATTTATCATTTTTGCAAAAAAAGCATGGATAGTTTTGTTTTTCTATGAGGGCGATCTAGGAGTATGTTGTTTTTTTGTGACTATACACTCTACAGGTGCGACGCTTGCCTCCGGCCCACCGCCACCGCTTCAGGCGAAAAAAAAGCAACTCGCCGGTGTACTGCCGTTCAGTTAAGACTGAACGGCATTTTTATTTTCAGGGTTGTAAACGCATGAAGAGCTTGATCCGGCTGGAAATGGTGAAAGGGGCATTGGCAGTGAAATTCGACCTCACCGAAATCAGCTTTGTACGGCCTTCCACGTCATCCAATATGAGCTGCACTGGACAGCCATCGTGCGCTTCTACGGCAATTTGCCTGCCTTGATGGAATGCCTGCGTCAGCGGCTAGGCGACCTCCTGAATGAAGAACGGCCCGGCCGAGAATTCGACCGGGCCGTCAAAGCCGTGCCTCAGCGCTAAAGCGTTCGTGTCTTAAAACGTGACATTAACTGAACGGTGCTACGCATGTGGCGCCGTTTTTTTACTTCCTTCTATTTGCCTCATACTCTCTGCGTATGGAGACCATCTGGTCTTTCACGCAGGACAGCATGGCATCGTGATCTTCATCCGCGAGTTTTTGCGAGAACTGGATGATGGTCTGGCTGCGCTGGTTCGGGTACTCGATGGAAATCTGCATCTCTTCCCCTTCGATCAGATTCATCAACTGCTTGCTGGCCGGGATGAGATCGGCCGTGCCGGCCATATGCCCCTGTTTGCCGGACGCCTGGATGTCCCGCGCATGCAAGGCTACACCGTTGTCCTTCCTAGCGATCCAGAATCCCGTAGGACGGGGTATTGCTTTTTGCTTTCCTGCCGGTTTTGGCGTACCTGGATCGCTCAGTTGCCCTGCATCGATGTGACCGCTAAATGTCGAGGCTGAGACATAGAACTGGAATGCATATGTTTCAAGTTTCTTGTCGATGACAACGGCAATGGTGGCATCCAGCCCGCAGATGTCAATGCCGTGCGCATTACTTTCTACTAGCGGCTGTAGCAACATGTAGATGGGGGTGGCGGTGGTTTGTGCCAGCGCCGGTACCGACAAGCCCAATGCCAGGGCGAAAGGGATGCTGTGGAGTAGGTTCATGTATTGTTCTTGAAATGAATGGCGGACCCGGTGGTCCGCCGGACAGGGTAATGATTACTGAAACGCCACTTCCGCAAAGCTGCGTAATTTGCGGCTATGCAGCCGGTCTACGCCCTGGCGGCGCAGCAGTTCCACGGCGCGGATGCCGATGCGCAGATGCTGGTCGACCCGTTCGCGGTAGAAGTGATTGGCCATGCCGGGCAGCTTGATTTCGCCGTGCAGCGGCTTGTCGCTCACGCACAGCAGGGTGCCGTACGGGACGCGGAAGCGGAAGCCGTTGGCGGCGATGGTGGCGCTTTCCATGTCCAGCGCGATGGCGCGGCTCTGGCTGAAACGGCGCTCCGGCGTGCGCTGCGGCAGCAGTTCCCAGTTGCGGTTGTCCGTGCTGGCCACGGTCCCCGTGCGCATGATGTGTTTCAGGTCATGTCCCGTCAGTTGGGTGATTTCCGCCACCGCCGTTTGCAGCGCCTGCTGGATTTCCGCCAGCGGTGGGATCGGCACCCACAGCGGCAAGTCTTCGTCGAGCACATGGTCTTCGCGCACATACGCATGCGCCAGCACGTAGTCGCCCAGGCTTTGCGTGGTGCGCAAGCCGGCGCAATGACCGAGCATCAGCCAGGCGTGCGGGCGCAGCACGGCGATATGGTCGGTAATGGTTTTCGCGTTGGCGGGACCGACGCCGATATTGACCATGGTGATGCCGCTGCCGTCGGCGCGCAGCAGGTGGTAGGCGGGCATCTGCGGCAGGCGCGGCGGCGCGGCGCCCAGCGCATCCTCGCTTTCGACGGTCTGGCCCACGCGGCGCGTGACCACATTGCCCGGTTCGACAAAGGCGACATAGCCATCGTCGTCCGAGGGCGTGGCTGCATCGGGCGCGCGGTCCATCATGGCGTGGCCCAGGCGGATGAATTCGTCGATGTAGAACTGGTAGTTGGTAAACAGGACGAAGTTCTGGAAGTGTTGCGGCGAGGTGCCGCTGTAATGGCGCAGGCGCTGCAACGAGTAATCGACGCGCGGGCCCGTGAACAGGGCCAGCGGCTGCGCTTCGCCGTGCGCCGGTTCGTGCGTGCCGTTGGCGATGCCATCGTCCATGGCCGACAGGTCGGGCAGGTCGAACAGGTCGCGCATGGCCAGGCGGCGGCCCGCATCCATATTGCCTTCGATATGGTCATGCTCGGCGAACGAGAAATGCACGGGGATCGGCTGGGCGCTCACGCCCACTTCCAGTTGCACCTTCTGGCCGCTGTTATGGTTTTTCAGCAGCAGGGTGAACTGGTCGAGGTAATAGTCGCCAAACAGATCGGGGCGCGTCAGGGTGGTTTCAAATACGCCGGGACCGGCGACAAAGCCGTAGGCCAGCGGCGAGTCGGCGCGCGCCACGGTGTCGGTCTGGATGCGCACGAAGGGGTAGCAGGCGCGCACTCTTTCGTGCATGTCTTCGCCGGCGACAAAGCGCTGCAGCGCGTCGCGCAAGTGTTCGATGCTGCTGCGGTAAATGGCTTGCACCTGTTCCAGCGCCAGGCGTGGATCGTCGAAGCGGGAGGAGGCGATGAAGGGGGGCGTAAGCAAGCGGATTCTCCTTGAGCGGTTCGTGCATACCATTGTAAGGCAGTAGGGCAACTCTTGTCGGTGCATCTCCAGGGCGATTGCATGAAGCATCAAGTCGGTAAGCCCAAGACCTTGGCAAGATAGTCGGCACTCCAGCCAGCTTTTAAGCGTTTGGTAGCGATGCCGACCTTGGTCGACTTTTCATTTTTCAGCAAGTTCAGGGCGATTCGGCGCAAGATGGCAAAGTTTTGTGCTCCTTCACCGACCCGGATGCGGCA